>JBBRWA010000417.1:0-3976 GCA_038246345.1 Chitinophagales bacterium | reverse complement strand
TGGGTTTTCGGAAAGGTTCAAAAAAACACCGTGCACCTGCACACCCATGATCGCGCTGCCGGATATCTCGACCTGGAACACGCCCGTGTGCGCTGGTTTCTGAGCATCAATGCTGATACGCTGCCAAAAGAGGCGGACGAAGCAGGAAAGCGCACCTTCCGCGCCATAACTATGAACGGCGAATCCATTGAATTCAGCGAAGGATTTACGGATTTACATACGCTAAGTTATCAAGACATTATGCAGGGAAATGGCTTTGGGCTTTTAGATGCACTGCCTGCGGTGGAAATTGCGCATCATATCCGAAATACGGTGCCTGTTGGGTTGGTGGGAGATTATCATCCTTTGGCGGGTTTAGCGGTGGTGGGACACCCTTTTTTAACCCCGCCCCCTGCCCTTCCCCCTTCGGGGATGGGGGCTACATCCGACTTCGCTCAAGAATAACCACCACCTTGGCGTATTGAAGCCTGAATTCTTAAGGGCTTGCAACTATAATATTTTGAATTAACACCTTTTGAAAAAAAACAGCCACGTGCCAATTCGCCAGGGTGCCCACAATTCCGTAACGAAGTCGGATGACGCCCCCATGCCCGAAGTGGGAGGGGCAGGGGTTCTACTCACCGGCGGCGCTGGCTTTATCGGCTCCAATCTCCTCGATGCCCTGCTCCTCGATCCACGCATCACCAAGGTCAGGGTACTCGACAACCTTTCTACAGGGTTTCTACAGAACATCGAACAGCATTTCGGGAACCCACGATTTGAATTTATCGAAGGGGATATCCGTGATTTTGATACTTGTATGAAAGCCTGTGCGGGCATGAATATGGTCAGCCACCAGGCAGCACTTGGTTCAGTTCCGCGCTCTATTGCTGATCCGCTCTCAACCCATGCGGTGAATATTACCGGAATGCTGCACATTTTACATGCAGCTAAAGCATCTGGTGTTAAGCGGGTAGTGTATGCCGCTTCGTCTTCTACCTATGGCGACAGTAAAAAACTCCCAAAGGTGGAAGATCAAATTGGGAAACCAATGTCACCCTACGCCGTGACAAAATACGTGAACGAACTTTATGCTTCGGTGTATCACCGAACTTATGGACTGGAAGTGATCGGCTTGCGCTATTTCAATGTTTTTGGGCCAAGGCAAAGTCCAAATGGCGCTTATGCCGCTGCTATACCGTTGTTCATCAATCAATTAATGCTTGGCATTGCGCCAACCATTAACGGCGATGGTACCCATAGCCGGGACTTCACCTATGTTGAAAATGCGGTGCAAGCCAACCTACACGCCCTTTTTTGTGAAAACACCCAAGCAATTGGCGAGGTTTTTAACATCGCTTTTGGGGCAGAAACCACCTTGCTGGAACTGTATGAAACCCTGAGCAGCTTGTTAGCGGTAGATATGGAGCCTGTTTTTGGCCCGGCCCGACCCGGGGATATACCACATTCACTGGCCGATATTTCGAAAGCGCGTTCGTATTTGGGTTATGAACCGCAAGTTAGTGTGGCAGAGGGGCTGGAGCGGACAGTCGCTTGGCATCAGGCCTTGAAGGGCAATGTCCTTGACTTAGCGATTTTGACGACAGCACTGTAGTAGATTCCCTGTGCAAAAAAACTAATGTCCAATGTCCAAGTATTAAACGTACACCTCATCCACCCGATAAACCAAAGGAAACACTGTATTTAGGATCAAGTATTCTGCACGAATCATTAGCTTAGCTATTGCCCCCCGTTATCAAATTATCCCATTTTCAAATTATCACATTAAACCCAATGAAATCCCTTGCATTTTTCTTATCCCTAACCCTAAGCCTCGCTTCATGCGTCGACCACAAACTATTGGTCAACTTCAACGAGGGTCCAGCTTTCCCCACTGGCGCGCAACCTATACCAACAGCATCCGACATTCGTATCCAACCTGATGATTTATTGGAAATCGGTGTGTATGCCGCCGATCCCGTGGCAGTGGCACCCTTTACCCTGCAAGGCATCGGCGCACGCACGAAAGAAGAAAACAACGTAACAGGCAACAACTTTCTCGTTGACCAACAAGGCGATATAGAATTTCCGATATTGGGAAAATTACACCTCGCAGGGCTGAGTATCGAGCAGGCCAGAGATACCTTCAAGGCAAAAATCGGCCAATACATCAACAACCCAATTGTGAATGTGCGCTGGCTGAATTTCAAATTCACTGTGCTGGGCGAAGTGGCCAGGCCAGCCACTTACACTTTGCCAGAGCGGAACGTGACCGTGCTGGAAGGCATCGGACTTGCTGGCGACCTCACCAACTACGGCAATCGAAAAAACATCCTCATCATCCGCGAGCAGGACGGCAGGCGCGAATTTGGCCGAATTGACTTACAAGACAGAAATGTATTCAGTTCGCCGTTTTATTACCTAAAACAAAACGACGTGCTGTACGTAGAGCCCCTCAAACAAAAGACCAGCATTGTCAGCGACCAGGCCACAAAAGTGCTGCCCTGGGTTTCCGCCGGGGCTATTGTGGCAAACATCTTCATCCTCATATTTCGCTAAAATTGGTTTCAGGGTTTCAGGTTTCAAGGTTTCAGGTTAAGGGTTCCTTTGCTTGGTCTAAGTTATTAGCATAAGCCAAGAGATCGAACCCTTAACCTGAAACCTTGAAACCCGAAACCCCTTTTTCATGAAACCTGATACCACTCAACCTCCTAAAATCTTCGACCTCTTTGCATCAGAGGAACCAGCGTTTGAGCTGCGTCCCTTCTTGTACAAGTATATTGTCCAATATTGGTATTTGTACATTTTACTCTTGGGTACAGCGCTTGCAGTTGCCTGGCTGTATTTGCGGTACACACCTTCTCAATTTGAAGTTAAAAGCTCCCTATTGATTAAAGACGATTCGGAAAGTAATTCATCCGGAATTTCAGAAGAGGCGCTTTTTAAGGATTTGGGTATTTTGAAAGGCTCTAAAAATTTGGAAAATGAAATCCAGATCCTGAAATCCGAGACTTTGATGAAAGAAGCGATGCGCAAATTGGGTTTGGATGTTGAGTACCATTCCTTAGGACGAATTCATGGGGACGAGCTGTATCGGCAAAGCCCCATCATGCTGGATTCATTTGTACATGCTGGCAATGGCCCCGGAAAGTTGACAGTCAAATATGTAGACGATGCGGTTTTTGAATTCGTGCAAGCAGAAAGTAACAGCACCCACCGATTCGGAGAATGGGTTGTCGTCAAAGGAGGCGGTTTCAAGCTAAAACGAAATTATCCGGGACCCGCAGCAGAGGGCTTGCTTGAAATCAGGTTTTACAATATTGACAATCAAGGCGTTCGCTATGCAAACAGGCTTTCTGTAAAACCTTTAAGTAGCTACTCCAGCGTTCTGGAGTTGAAATTGGTAGACCCCGTCCCGGCGAAAGGCATGGACATTCTGAATACCTTGGTGGAAAGCTATAATGAAGCGGCTATTGAGGACAAAAACAAAGTAAGCCAGCGCACCATCAATTTTATTGAAGACCGGCTGATTTATTTGACCAATGAGTTGGCAGGGGTGGAAGGCTCTGTACAAACCTATAAACAGCGCAACGAAATCGGGGTCAAGGTTGAAAAAGGCATCGACATCGTGTTGGATGAGCTCTCAATGTTGGATCAAACTGTTGCTGAAAATGAGGTACAACGCAGCGTTTTGAACAGCATGACCCTTTACCTGCAAAGCAACGCAGGACAAAACAACCTTATTCCTGCCAACCTCAGCGCACAAGACGGCCGACTGACAGAGTTGATTTCAGCCTACAACGAGCAGTTGCTGAACAGAGAGCGGCTACAACGGACCGCAAAGCCTGATAATCCAGTTTTGATCAACCTGAACCTACAAATTGCCACCCTTTTTGACAATATCCAGGAAACGATAAAGCGCGTCGATAGCAGGCTGGAAGAGACCTTGCAAAAGACAAAGGAAAAACGCGGCCTGCTGACGGGAAAAATCCGCCAG
>JBBRWA010000416.1:0-3990 GCA_038246345.1 Chitinophagales bacterium | reverse complement strand
GCCTTCAAAACCAACACCACCCCAATCCCCAATTAACAATTTATCTATTTATAAAATAAAAATTTTTTAAAAAATTAGACGACCTGATGCAACAAAAGTATGACAACGACGACCCCAACGGTCGCTTCGCGTTCCGGGAGGAATACTGGGAGCAGGCGCTGGCGTTGATCGAAGCGGATGAGGCAAGGCGGCGAAAAAAGCGGCGCTGGTTGCTGTGGTGGTGCTTGGCTGGTATGCTGCTGGTAGCTGCCGGGTATGGTTTTTGGGGTGAATTTTCGAACACTATTGAGGCAAAAGCAGCAGGCCAAGTGGAAAAATCGATCGTTGCAGCGCCGGATCAAGAAAATAAGCAAGAGGCAAAGGCGCAAAGGGCAAAAAATAACGCAGCAAGTGAGAAGGGGCAAGAGGCAAATGCGCAAATGGCAAGTAACAAAACGGGAAATAAAAAAGGGCAAGGAGCAAATTTGCAAGAGGCAAGTAACAATACCGAAAATAAAAAAGGGAAAGGGCTTAGGGGCAAAACGGTAAAAAATAATGGCACCCAAAAAACTAAAAACACTTCCCAATTGTCTGTCGATCCATTGCCGATTGGGCAACAAGCAGGTAAAACGGAAGCAGCTCCTAATGATTTAAATACCCGAAAAGCACCTGCAAACAGCAGTATTTCCCAGTATCCATTGTCGACTTCAAAAGCTGCAAGTACCAGCCCTGCCCCAAATAACCAATTCATGCCAGGCCAGCCATTACCGAATTCAAATGCCGGAATTCCAGCACAATCTCAATCAGATAATGCACTGGCGCAAGACCAAACCCTAAAATCATTGTTCGCGCCAATATTTGCCTTACCGCTACCGATGGATACGGTGAGCAGCAACAGAAAAGCCGCAGATAAAAAGCCTTCAGCGGTGACAGCCCCCCCCGCCAAGCAAATAAAACCAATCCGCGGCAGCCGCTATACATTGGGTTTTGCCGCTGCAACGGCAGCCTACCAACCCGCTCCCGACAAACGATGGCTGGGCTTTTCAGGAGGCTTTTTCGGATCCTACAAGCTGTCTGAAAGCTGGTCGGCCTCCATTGGACTTGGCCTGCGCTACCAGCCTGGTCATTGGCTGTATACTGCGGGCAATCTTCAAACTGAAAGCCTCCGATACAGCTTTGGCTTTGAGTCCTTAAAAACCCAACGGCGCGCCTTGGGACTGCTATCGCTGGAAATTCCAATTGCCGCCGCTTGGCATCGCGGTGCATTCGCCGCAGAAGCAGGCATTGCGCCTGGCCGATTGTTGGTTGCGCTAGAACGGTATGAAGAAACCTCAGAATCGTCCCTAAATGCGCCCAAAATGACAGTAAATCGACTGGAAAGAGGCGAAACCAACATTTACCATCAATACTACGCCAACGCATTCGCCGGGCTGGAATGGAAGTTCATACAAAATGCCAGCATCAATTTACGCGGTAATTATCGCTTCGGTGCCATCTTAAAGGCTGCGCTAGAAGACCCCAGCATAAAAGGAGGCTCCAACCTGGAACTGGGGTTGAAGTGGACGTTTGGTATTTAAGTATCTGGCACATTTAAAGCTTTATTTGGTGAACGTGGCGCTGGTGGCCTCTTGAAGAATCCAATGTGCTGCGCACCGCGCCCTATTATCAAATTATCAAATTAAACGTTTTTTATGCAAAAACTACTTCTCTCCGCATTGGCAGCATGCCTCATCATCACCGCTTGTAGTAAAACCCAAGCTCCATCGGGCTTCAACGACCCGGTCTTTATGGTCACCTACCAAGATACGACCTTAACAACCATCACAGCTGGACTGAATGGTGTATACCTTTTTACAAAATACACGCTCCAAAACGGTGTATTTCACAGTACCAACACTTTCGCTGATGCAACGTGTCCGACTGGCGACTGCCCGGGCAGTTTGAGTTTTGAGTTTCGCGAACATATACAAATTGACTCAGCCTTTTTTGCTGGCGTTTACGACTACACCCTTCCCGATTCATTGGCTGCAATCTCCGGGGGTTACCAGGGATCCATTGCTTGGGGTGATATTTTCAACGTGTTACCGCAACAAACGTTACTACTGGGCGCCCAGGACACTACATTCTATAATTCTCCTGTTCAAAGTGCCTCGCTGATCCTTCCTAACAACGACCCCATTGTCGTTTATTTGACTGGCTTTGGCAACAATGAACTATATGGCACTATATATCGAAAATTCCAGCCTGGCAACCCAATGGCTTACCCGGGGGTGAGTATAAAAGCATCGCCCGTAGGAAATGGCACCACATTGACTGCTTTTCAGGACTTTTCCGCCTCCGCCGTCAAAACCTACGAATGGAGCACGGGCGATACCATCGCCATGATTACACGAGACAGCACATCAGTCGGCCCGTTTTACTCGGTAACCGTGACCGACAACCAGGGCAAAACCGCCAGTGCCAACCTCGGTAAATTGCCATATCCGCTTGCTTCCGACATCAGAAACGCTCAGGTATCTTTCCAGGCTACACAATTTAACAACCCTTTGCAAGCTGGGACGGTGGCCATTCAATGGGTTGATCCCACAGGCCGCGTTTGGCGCTCCGACCGTGGGAAACAAAACAATCAAAACAGCCTGTTTGAGGTAACCTCTGCTGAGCCCTACGAGGCAAACGAGCAAGGCGACCGTGTACAAAAGCTAAAGGTGCGCTTTAATTGCGTACTGTATAACGAAGATGGTTCGCCGCAAAATTTTTCTGGCGAAGGCGTGATTGCTATGGCCCGACCATGAAAAACCTGGACTGAAAAGAGCTGTTCGGGTTCATACAAGCGCCCAGTTCCTGCTGCTAGAATTGAAAAGCTGGCAGTTTTCTGTTTCAACAGAAAGAATTTGGTCATATTTAGGCTCAAATATTGTCCAATTAAGGCAATTCCGCGCAACAGGCAACGTTTGACTTTGTTATATCACCAATGAAGACAGAACTTAACGCCATGAAACGACTGCTCTTTTTCGCTTTGCTGCTTTATGCTACCATGGCATCCGCACAGGATCCCATTTTTTCGCAGTTTTATGCCATGCCCCTGCAACTCAATCCGGGTTTTGCGGGCAGCGCCCGGGCACCGCGCGCAGGCATAGCCTATCGAAACCAGTGGACGGGCTTCGACAATGCTTACCGTACTTATGCCGCATTTTACGAACAAAGTTTCGAACGCCTCAACAGCGGCGTTGGCTTTTATGCCGAAGGCGACAATGCTGGCAATGGGATTTTCAAAACTTCCAAGTTTGCAACCACCTACGCCTATCGTTTGCAAATAAACGACGATGTGGCCGTGAAACTCGGCGTAGAGGCTGGCATTCGCCAAGCAAAATTGGATTGGCTCAAGCTCACATTCCCCGATCAAATCGACCCGGTCAACGGTTTTACCTATAGCACAGAGGAAATAACACCCGATGCGACCAACAGCATTTCGCTCGATATTTCAACGGGTATGCTGCTGTTGAGTGAAAAATTTTATGTCGGCTTTGCGCTAAACCACTTAAATACTCCAAACGAGAGCATTTTGCTCGCCAACGACAATCTTTTTCGTGGCTTGCCCATCCGCTATACCTTTCACGGCGGCACCGAGTGGGTTGTTAAAGCGGGCAATAAAGCCCGACCTGCCTCGTTTATCTCCCCTAACTTCTTGTTTGTTTCGCAAGGCCCATACAAGCAACTCAACATCGGAGCGTATGCCAGTTTAGGCTCTATTTACACTGGAGCGTGGTTTCGGCACACTTTTAGCAATGCCGATGCTGTTATTTTACTGGCTGGTTTCCGGGAAGGTATCATGAAGATCGGAATTAGTTACGATCTCACTGTTTCAGGGCTGGCGGGACGCGCAGGAGGTACCTATGAACTGACATTGGGGCTGCTTTTTAACCAAGACAAACGCCTTGATATCAACGATTGCACCCGAATGTTCCAATAAATGCGTTAAAATTTTAGAAACTCTAACCCTGTTTAAGGTTT
>JBBRWA010000415.1:0-3993 GCA_038246345.1 Chitinophagales bacterium | reverse complement strand
TCTCAATATGGTGCGTATGCGGAAACATATCCACCGCCTGCGATTTCAACACCGCATATTTTTCAGATAAAAGCTGTAGATCTCTGGCCTGTGTAGCAGGGTTGCAACTGACGTACACAATACGCGGCGCGGCCAAATCGAGCAGGAACCTGACGGCTTTCTCATGCATGCCCGCGCGCGGCGGATCGGTGATGACGACATCGGGTCGGCCATGCTTATCGGCAAACTCGGGCGACAGCACATTTTTCACATCCCCGGCATAAAAAATAGCGTTTTGAATGTCGTTGAGGCGCATGTTCTCTTCTGCATCGGCGATGGCCTCCGGCACTTCTTCAATACCCACCACCTGGCGGCATTGGCGCGCGAGGTACAGGGCGATGCTGCCCGTGCCCGTGTACAGATCATACACGTTTTCTTTCCCGCTGAGTCCGGCAAATTCCGCCGTGACATCATATAGTCTCTTGCCTTGCTTGGAATTGGTTTGGAAAAAGGATTTGGGGCCGATTTTGAAACGCAGGTCGCCCAATTGCTCCACCACAAAACCTTTGCCGAAATAGGTCAGCATCGTTTGATCGAACAAGGAATCGTTCATTTTGGTATTGACACAATATACAAGGGTGGTCAGCGCGGGGAATTTTTCCAGAATGGCATCCAGGTAGCGGGCGATGGCTTTTTTGTCATTTTTGGCAAAACTGACCAGCAACATGGTTTCTCCAAAATCGGTAATGCGCACCATCAGGTTGCGCAAGAAGCCGTTGTGGGTGCGCATGTCGTAAAAATCGAGCTCCTGCTCAAGGGCGATTTCACGGCAGGTATTGCGGAGGGCGTTCGAAGGTTCGGGTTGTAACCAACAGTGCTGGATGTCGATGATTTTATCGAAAAACCCAGCGCGGTGGAAACCCAGCGCGTGTTTTGCGTCGATATTTTCATCTTGCATTTCCTCCTTCGTCAGCCAGCGCCGATTGGCGAAACCAAATTCTAGTTTATTCCGGTAATACGTGGTGTCGGGGGCGCCAAGTATGGGCCGTATTTCCTTAATGTCTACTTTCCCAATGCGCAACAAGGCATCTTCGACCACGAGTTGTTTGTGCCGAAGCTGCGCCTGATAATCCAGATTTTGCCACTTGCAGCCACCGCAAACATTAAAATGCTGGCAAAATGCTTCGATCCGATCAGGGGAGGGCGTTACAATCCGGTCGGCAATACCCTCAGCAAAAGTGCCTTTCTTTTTTTGTACAAAAACATCCACGACATCGCCTGGCACCGCGCCATTGACGAATACAGTGAGTCCTTCGCTCGTACGCCCCACGCCTTTCCCCCGGTCTGCAATGCCGTGGATGGGGACTTCTGGTATGATATAGTGCTTTCTTGCCATAATATTGTTGTTCACCACAGAGGACACAGGGTTATACAGCGGTATTCACAGAGGAATATATATACTTGACAAAGTTTGGGCGCATTTAATTGAGCCCTCTGTGAAGCCCTCTGTGTAACCCTGTGTCCTCTGTGGTGATATTTCCCATTTGAATACCGCTGTGTAACCCTGTGTCCTCTATGGTGATATTTTCCCGCAAAAGTAGCCAACCCCACCCGTTTACCAACTTTAACGAATCTTTTGATGCAATTGCGGGATACATTTGCGCCAATTTGCGTCCAAAGATTAGCGCTGGCACGAAAACACCCATTTCTGCGTTATTGTTTCCGCTCCAATTGCCAAATATACTATCATGAAACAGTATTTTTTTCTGACAATATCTTTGCTTTTTGCGCTTGCCAGCCAAGCACAAACACCGCCGCGCTATGCACAGGACACCACATATAAGGGTGGTGCCTGGGCACGACTGGAGATTGTGCATGGCGATTCAACTTTTGTAATGTCCTTGCGCCCGGTAAAAATTGCCTCCAGGCGGAAGTTCATAGACCTGGAAGAGCAAAAGCAGTTTCTTCGTTACACTGGTGCCGCACGCAAGGTATATGGCTATGCCCTGAATGCGATCAACTTATATGAGGAAATTGAGGAAAATACGGCGGATATGAGCAGGCGGAAACGCAAGCGCCACATTCGGCATGAAAATAAAGAGGTAAAAGAGGACATGACAGAAACCATGAAAAACCTCTCAAAAACGGAGGGCAAGGTGCTGATTAAAATGATTGAAAGTCAGTTAAACATGCCTTTTTACGACATCATTCGCAAAACACGGGGTACTACCACGGCGGTGTATTGGAATACCTTGGGCAAAGTATGGGGCTATGATTTGAAGGAAGGGTACAAAGTTGGGGAGGATATTTTATTGGATGACGTGTTGTTGGATTACGATTTTGGCGACCCAAGCAAGTATTACGGGAGTTGATCAATCTTCCACAAAATACATGGCAATTTCCCCTTTGTTTTTGGCCGGCAATTTCCCCCTGAATCTACACCCAATCTCCGCCCGTACAGCCTCCCAAGTCGTTTGAGAAATATTGATTTTCCCCGCTTCGCTGCCGTGCTCTAATCGGGCTGCTGTATTCACCGTATCGCCCCAAATATCGTAGGCAAACTTGCGGCTGCCCACCACACCCGCGACCACGGGGCCCGTATGAATGCCGATGCGCATTTCAAAAATAGGCTTTCCTTCCAGCGCATTTTTTTCCATCAGGTTCTGAAGCCCGCGTTGCATTTCAATGGCTGCCCTGACGGTATCAAGGGCATGGGTTTTGTTCGGTTCCGGGATGCCACCCGCGCACATGTACGCATCGCCGATGGTCTTGATTTTTTCTAGGCCGTGTTCTTCGATAATATGGTCGAAAAGGCGGAAACAGGCATCTAGTTCAGCTACCAGCTCTTCAGGAGAAAGCTTTTCTGCGATGCTGGTAAAATTTTTGAAATCGCTGAAAAGCACCGTCACGGATTCATAACGAACAGGCTGTACGCTGTTTTTCTCTTTTAACTCTTGCGCTGTTTTTTCAGGAAGGATGTTTTTCAACAGGCTGTCTGCACGCTCGCGCTCCTGTTGAATTTCTGCATTTTTCGAGGCCAAATCCCGGTTGGCGCGGGCGCGAATCCGATTGCGGTTAAAAAGCAGCGCGGCAAGCAATGCCAATACCAGCGCGCCAGCAATGAGGGCCCAGGCGCGGGTTTGGGCTTGTGCCAGTTCTTGTTGTTGACGGTCGATTTCACGCTGCCGGCGACCGTCGTTAAAAAGCACTTCCCTGCGCTCAAGAATTTTAGCACGATTTTCGTCATAAAGTCTCCATTTGTATTCGTCGTATTTCAGCCGATAGTCATAAGCTTTGGGCCAATCGCCCATGGCCGCATAAATTTTTGCAAAGTCCTTGTAGCTTTTTAAGATAAATTTTTTGTCGTCACTCTCTTCCGCAATAGCAGCGTATCGTTTGGTGTAATCCAGTGCTTTCTTGTATTTTTTCAAACCGAAATACACATCGCCGATACTGTTGTTTACCTCCATTAGCCCAGGGCTATCCTCCAATTCTGTGCGGATTTTCAGCGATTTTTCAAGCCATTGCATGGCCATTTCAAATTCTTTGAGATGCTTGTGAACCACGCCGAGATTGTTGTACAAAGAAGCCAATCCAGATTGGTCGTCGAAAGTTTCACGGATGCGCACGGCTTTGAGGTATAGACCGATTGCCAGACGAGAAGTATCTGCATTTTCTGGAGCTGACTCGTCGAGGGCATTCGCCAAGTCGGTTAGGCCTTTTGCGATGAGCTCTTGGTCGCCCAGACGCTCGTACATACCCAGGGCTATTGTGTACAAACGCATTGCCTCAGCGGGCGTTTCCAGTTCATATCGAATATGCCCCAGGGTGGTAAAGGTTCGGGCTAAGCTGGAGCTATCGCTTTTTATTTCGAAAATTTCCCGTGCAAAATTGGTTTGCTCAAAAGCTTCAGAGTACAGACCCATTTCTACAAAGAGCCCGCCCAGGTTGAGGTGGGCACGTGCGATACGTATGGTATCTTTTAGCGCTTCCACAATTCTCAGGCTTTCCCGC
>JBBRWA010000414.1:0-4003 GCA_038246345.1 Chitinophagales bacterium | reverse complement strand
AACGGTTGCATATGCGCCCGTGCCGCCGTGCGTTGGCTTTGTGCGTGGGCTTTCGGCGGCATGGGCGTATATGCTTTGTTCTCGGTTTTTTTTTATTATTTTCTGCCACTTTTCTATTTTCTTACTACAATCTTTTCGGTGAGCATTGTTTGTCCCTGCACGGTAAGTTCAAAAAGGTAAATTCCTGGCGAAACGCCATCCAGAGGCAGGGAAATTGCTGAAAGGTTGGGAAAATCGTGAGATTGGAGAAGCCTTCCGTAGTGGTCTAAAAGCCTCAAAGTGCAAGCCTTTGGTATGGGTTGTTGCATCCGGATATTTATTGCCTCTGTGGCAGGGTTAGGGTAAATCGTCCATCCGAATATCGAATGATGCTCTTGTGTTGCCACAACGGTGGTCAGTTGCAGATTGTCAATTATCATTTCTGTATATCCAATCATCCCAGTGAATGGGTCGTAATGGTTTTTCGCCCAGACCTCAATCAGAACCGTGTCCAGCCCTTCCTGTTCAATCGGCAGGACGACTTGAACAACGCCATTCGTTGCAGCCGTAACCTTCCAAGTGTCGATTTTTTCATAAAGCCCGCTACCCGGATGCCACTGCTTGACCCGGATGCTGACCTCGCCTTCCGGGTCCACAGTGTCCACCCTGACGGAGGCGGTCAGGTATTTGTATTCCTCAGCCGGAACGAACTTGACGTGGGCGCAGCCATCCTCGGTTGCGCCCCCTCCAAGGTCACTTGCCGTACTGGACACTTTCATGGAGTAACTCCCCTCGATGGCATCGCTTGTTTTTGCCACAGGGTAATAGCCTATGTAATAGTTATTGGTCTGCCAATGAACGGGGTTTTCTATGCTGTCAACAACCTGCCATTCTTCAAAGTTTCCGTTCGGCACCTGAGAAAAGCCGATGGACATGGAGAGGTAAAATGGGAGCAAAAGAAGCACCCGATTTATTTTGTTGATGCATTTGTAAATGGCTGTGGGTCTTGATATTTTCAACATATTTTTTATTTTTCGATTTCGGCTACAAACTTGCCGTTGAGAAAATTAATACGCTCTGAATGTAAAATACCAGTCAGGTCAGGGTATTTTAATATCAGATGGATTTCAAACTCTCCCTCAATTTCCGCATCTTCCAAATCAATTCGGGTCAACTCAATGTAACTGGTGCAAGTTGTATCGGTTTCCCAACCTGCGCCAATCAAATCACCGTCATCCCATAAACGAATATAGTGGCCACTATTTTGAAGCCAATTGTCAATCGGTTGGACACCGATACTCATCGGTACAAAAACAAAAGAGAGTTCCTCTCTTGGCAAGAGTTCCCCGAACCAAGGTTCATACGTGTAAAACCCCAACCTAAATGTGGTGTCAACAATGCTAACCATGCAATTCGCTTTCCACGGGATTTCTCCCAGCCCAGGCACTTGCTTTACAGCAGTACACAAATAGCAGTTCCGTAGGTATTCGAATGGTTGCAAATCCAAAATGTTTTTGAAAGCGGATGTGTCGTCACATCCCAAAGGGAGGGGCAAGTTCGTTGGCGGCTGTTCGGATGCCAGATAATTTTTTTCAGGAATTGCATATTCTTTTTTGCAATTGCTCCACAACAGCATTATGGAAAATGCCCCAACAAATAGATATGTTATTTTCATTGGAGAAAATTTTGGTTGGAAAAGAAAAAGCCATGCGACGTATCACTATACGACGCATGGCCTTCATGTTTTAACGGACTATCGCCAGTTTTAAGACCTTCCTTTTTTCCGGGCCTTTGATATCAACGAACCAAAGCCCCGTGGGCAAATCTGAAACATCGCAGGTCAGCACTTCGCCATCATACCCAACCATTGGCAGGTTATGTGCAGCCGTTCCGTTCGTGCTTACCGCCACTACCTTTGAGACCGAAGAAAAGCCCTCCAATTTTACCGCTATCCTGTCATTGGCAGGATTCGGCACTATTTGGTTTTGACCAATTTCGTTTTCATGTGCCTCGTGTTGTTGGTTGCTGCTCCTTACACACAATCCGGGCGTGCAAACAAACATTTTTGTCGAACTGACGCTGCACCCAATAGGTGTCGAAACTGTGAGCCTAAGATAAAACACCGGACAAGCAGGAGGCGTTGGCAAGTCAAGGGAAGGGCTGTTCGTTCCAAAATTAGTATAGGCTACGTTGTTGGTTGACCATGCCCATTGGTAGGTGTAGCTCGTACCGCAGTTCCACAAGTTGCCCCAGATTTCCTGCATCCCAGCCGTTATGTCCGCAGATGCGGCAAAAGGGCAGTCCGGGTGAATATCTGGCAACGGTTCATGTTCGTAATCTACCGAAAACCATACTGGTGAATTGTTGTTCGCAACCTCACATAGTGCTCCCCGTATTTGGGCGGCATTGTCTCTTTTATTGGCCTCCCCAGTTGACTCTCCTCCAAAAAATACATCCGGGTTAGAAAAGTGTTGTAATCTCGTATTGTTTGCAGCAAAAGCCATTATGGTGTTCTGCCCAATCAGCATTTGCTTTCCATGAGGGCAACTTGTTGGGTTGGTAAAGCTGTGTTGGCACCCAAAGTGGTGGGCCAGCTCATGGGCAAATGTGTACCTTATAGGGCCTATAAAGGTAACACGGGCGATAGCTACTTTATTCGTAGTTGCGGGGTCAAGTTGGTCGGAAGGTATGGCCCCGGCAATTCCACCATAATCTTGATTGTTAATAATTACCCTGATATCCGCCCCGTTCTGCTGTGCTAATTGTTGAGCGACAGCACTGTTTCGGAAGTTATTCAAATCACTTCCAATACTGCCTGTCCAGGCAAATTCCGGCGTATAGGAAATGATGTTCACCCTGACCCGTTTGCCGGGGACGTTGCTGTTTATTAATGCCCCGTTAATGTTATTGGTTTCCACAAAGAGGAACCAAAGTCCAAATAGTCCGTAGCTATCATTGAGCCATTGTTGGGCATCGGGTGTTACCATGGCAAGTACATCGAGGACGTCCTTGCCGCAGTTGTCCTCACAATAGCCCTGTTCCACTGGTGGGGCCTGGCGGTGGCGCAAGTGCCGCCCCCACCTTCCGAGGGGTTCGTTTTGATGAGCGCCCCCCTTGTCCCGCCCATTGGGTAAAGCACATAGGTGCTGTTCTTGAGCGTTATGCTGCCGCCCCTGCCCTGTGAGGTTACATAAAGGGCAATTTCCCCTTGTTCTGCCTTCCCGTACACAGCATGGTCGGTCTCGTTAGCAAAGTGGGAGCCGACAACATCAAAGGAAATGGGTTGACCCAAGTTCTCGCCCGGCAAGGTGACGGTGATTTTCCCGTTGCTGTCGAACAGGCTCTCCGTTGCCCAGGCGATGTGCTGCACATCGCCCAAGCGCGGTTGGTTGGTGAGGTGGTTCAGCACCTTGGCCTGGTCGGCATCCAGCCCCGTGTAGGGGCTTACGAGGGTGAAGGCGGAGGACTGGGCGAGTGCGCTGGTTGTGCAAAGCACAAAAGCAAAAAGGATTGCAAAAGCAATCTGGAAGCGGTGAGGGGCATAGGATGCCCGGCGATTGAAAGTACTCTCTTTCATGATGTAAACGATTATGGTTAAAAAATGTCAGCCTTCGGGAATTTTCCCGAACAACTGGATTATCCGTACCTTGGAGGCGGGATTTCCCGCCAATCCTCCGGTAGGTGCGAGTACTTTGCATAAAGGTACGACTTGCCGGAGGAATCAACATGCCTCTTCTTCTTCCTTCATTTTATCTTTCTTCGTTTTGTCTTGATTTTATTGTTCTTATTACCGAGAACGTTACGCTTCCCGAATGTGCGACGCTTAGGAAGCATTTTCGGGAAGCGATTGTTAGCGATATTATTTATAATACTTTGGGGAATCCAATAAGCTTAAAATTTTCGCTTCGCTTAAATCGTGTGTATTTAACCATTCTTGAACAACAGTGCCGGAAAGCTGATCAAATTTTCTGATTGAGAACTCGTTATAAAATTTTCGAATCCGTGATTTGAATTCACTCACTTT
>JBBRWA010000413.1:0-4003 GCA_038246345.1 Chitinophagales bacterium | reverse complement strand
TGGAATTGATTGTCCACAGTTTTACTTGGGCGCTGGGCGAGCTTTGACAACTTCAAAAAAAAGTTGTCAAAACTGTTCGGTTGCTTGGCCTGGCGGCGGAGTGAGAATTTGTCAACATTTTTTTATGTTGACAAATTTGGGCGAATGTTCAAATCCTTTGCTCAAATAGGTGGTAATCCACCCTTCGAAACTGACTTGGTGGCCCACTAGTGCCGAGTCCACCGAATAACCTATGAGTATTAGCCCTGCCGCGCCTCAAGAAACTCCCGAAACCCTTTCCGATACGTATCACTCACCGGCAACATCGCCTTCCCAACCTGCACCTGATCCCGATGAATAACGTCTATCCAGTCAAAAGCCACAATGTAAGAATGGTGTACCCGGATGAATTTATCGGAGGGCAAAAGCGCGGCGAGGGCCTTCAAAGTTTGTAGTGTGACCACCTTTTTGGCAGATGTGTAAATGCTCACGTAGTCTTTCAACCCTTCGATGTACAGAATGTCGCTGAGGCGAATCTTGACCAGTTTGGCGCCGTCTTTTACAAAAATGAAGGGTTGTGCGAGTTCCAACGTGGTACTCCGTTCTATAACAGCTTTTTCAGGCGCAGTTGTTTCCACAGCTTTTTCAACGGTCAAGCGCTGCGTTACTTTCTCTACCGCTTTCAGGAAACGATCGAAGGTGATGGGCTTGAGCAGGTAATCCGTTACATCGAGTTCGTAACCTTCAATGGCGTATTCCGAGTAGGCGGTCGTGAGGATGACCAATGGCTTTTTTTGCAGGATTTTCAGCAGGGTGATGCCCGTTATTTCAGGCATTTGAATGTCGGAAAAAAGTACATCCACGGTCTGGTCGCGGAGGTAGTCCAGCGCTTCCAAAGGGTTGGAAAACGAGGCGAGTAACTCCAGGTGCGGCACCTTTTGTATGTATTGCTCCAACAATTGTCGGGCAAGTGGTTCGTCTTCAACAATAACGCAGGTCATAGAGGGCGAAGTTAAGGAAGATTGATCTCCAGGCGCACGGCATAGCGTTTTTGTTCGTCGTGGATGTCCAATGAATAGTTGCCGGCATAGCTCAGTTCCAGCCTGCGCCGCACATTTTGCAAGCCAATGCCTGATGGCTCATGCTGTTTATCAGAAAGCTTGCTGTTCTGTATGGTGTACACCAATTTTTGTCCCTGAAGCGCTATGTTGATCCGAATCCAGGCATCTTTGGCGTTGTTGCTCACGCCGTGTTTGAAGGCGTTTTCCAGGAAAGCGATCAGGATCAAGGGGACAAGTTGAATGGTTTTCGGGTCGCCTTCCACCGTAAAATCAATGGGGATTTGCTCATTGAGGCGCAGTTTTTCCAGGCTGATGTAATTTTCCATGTACTCAATTTCCTTGTTGAGCGGCACTTTCAAGTGGTTGGAATCGTAGATCATGTAGCGCATCATCTGCGAAAGCTTGGCGATGACTTCAGTGGTATTGGGTGATTGCGCGAAGGCCAAGGCGTACAGGTTGTTGAGCGTATTGAACAAAAAATGTGGGTTGATCTGAGCTTTCAGGAAGCGGAGCTCAGCGTTCAGTTTTTCATTTTCCAGCGCTTTCTTTTTGGCTTCCAGTTCAAACCAGTCTTCCACAAACTTCAACAAGGCAATAAAAACTACAATAAATAAAGAGCCAACCACCAGTTGCACGATAAACTTCTGACTGTAAAAATAACCTATTCCTTCGTTTTGGAATCGTTTTACCTGAACGGTTATAAAAACTAATGCAGCAAAAGGCACGGAAAACTCGAAGATGTACCGTGGGATATTTTTATGTTTTAAAAAGCGCGGCAAACAAACAAAGTAATTAAGGTAGGCTGCGCTGGCCACGAAGCAAACATGCGACACCGTGTTCTGGAAGGCCCTCATAAGGTTTACATCATCGTCGCGCCGGGAAAAGCCGATTTGGTAGAAAAAAAACGAAAAGTAGACGCACCAAAAAGACAAGTGCAATACCAGGATGCGGTGGCGCTGAAGGAATGATTGCATGGTGAAAATGTGTATTGGCAACAAATGTACCCCGATTACCCCCATCCCCTCCACTATTCGACCCTTTACCACTCAAATTCGACCATCCGGAAGGCGCAAGGGATGATCCCGCGTTGCCGAGTAATACAGGGTTGCACCAGGGCAAGAAAATGCCGACGCCCGGCCAAGGGGGTGGGGGAGAAGATTTTTAGGGTTTCAGGTTTCAAGGTTTCCGGTTTCATGCGCCTAAACCTCGTAGGTCTAAAACCTCTGCACAGAACCCCAAAAAAGCCAGCTTGGCTTTTTTGGGGTTCTGTGCAGAGGTTTTAGACCTACGAGGTTTTCGAAAATATTGCCATCCTTTTTCCGACATTTGCGCCCTGAAACCCAAGAGTAGCGCACAACCTGAAACCTTGAAACTTGAAACCTCCTTTTAAATTATGTCCGAAAAAATAATCTTCTCCATGTCTGGCGTGAACAAAACGTTCCCGCCAAGCAAACAAGTCCTGAAAAACATCTGGCTCTCGTTTTATTACGGCGCTAAAATTGGCGTACTGGGCCTGAACGGCTCCGGTAAATCGACGCTGCTGAAAATCATCGCGGGTCTCGACCAGAATTACGAGGGCAAGATCGAGTTTGAAAAGCAGTTCAAGATCGGCTACCTTGCCCAGGAACCTGAAATGGATGAAACGAAAACCGTTCGCCAAATCGTAGAAGAAGCCGTGCAGCCCATTGTTGATCTGTTGCAAGAAAACGAAGATATCGGCGAAAAGCTCGGCGTGGTCACCGATGATGACGAGATGATGAAGCTCATTGAACGCCAGGGCGAAGTGTTGGAACAAATCGAGCATGTGGGCGGATGGGAACTTGATTACCGCCTCGGCGTATTTATGGATGCCCTTCGCTGCCCGGAAGACGACCGACCCATCAAAATTTGCTCTGGTGGCGAACGCCGCCGTGTCGCTTTAGCGCGCCTGCTATTGTCTCAGCCCGACATCCTGCTGCTCGACGAGCCAACCAACCACTTGGATGCAGAATCGGTGGCTTGGCTGGAGCAATACTTACAGAACTTCCCCGGTACCGTAATCGCCGTAACGCACGACCGGTACTTCCTCGACAATGTAGCGGGCTGGATACTCGAACTCGACCGCGGCGAAGGCATTCCATGGCAGGGCAATTACTCCACCTGGCTAGAACAGAAAGCCAAGCGCCTGGCCCAGGAGGAAAAATCTGAAGGCAAGCGCCGCAAACAACTTGAAAGGGAATTGGAATGGGTGCGCATGGGCGCCAAAGGTCGTCAGGCTAAGGGCAAAGCCCGTTTGAATGCTTACGATAAAATGGCAGGTGAAGAAGGTCGCGAAAAAGAAGCCAAGCTTGAGCTCTGGATACCCAACGGCACGCGCTTGGGCGACAATGTGATCGACGTAAAAGGGCTTTCCAAATCATTTGCCAGTTCCAGTACCACCAATAAACACGACCGCATACTCTTTGAAAACCTGAATTTCAGCATCCCGAAAAACGCTATTGTGGGCATCATTGGGCCGAACGGTGTGGGTAAATCCACCTTGTTCAAAATACTGACTGGTCGTGAAAAGGCAGATGCTGGAACGGTAACCATCGGCGATACCGTGCAAATGAGCTACGTGGATCAAAGCCATGAAGCGCTGTTGCCGGATAAAACCATTTATGAAATTGTCTCTGAAGGCAACGACATCATCCAGGTGGGCAATACCTCGGTGA
This sequence comes from Chitinophagales bacterium, assembly GCA_038246345.1. Classification (GTDB taxonomy): domain Bacteria; phylum Bacteroidota; class Bacteroidia; order Chitinophagales; family Saprospiraceae; genus M3007. The sequence continues at coordinate 270 of JBBRWA010000413.1, read as the reverse complement.
ATGCGCGGGCCTACCTGTCCCGCTTTAATTTCGCGGGCGCCGATCAGCAGAAAAAACTCGGGGTTTGTTCCGGTGGTGAACGCAACCGCGTACACCTGGCAATGACGCTCAAGGAAGGCGGCAACGTGCTGCTGCTCGACGAGCCGACCAACGATATTGACGTGAACACCTTGCGTGCACTGGAAGACGCACTCGACGATTTCGCGGGCTGTGTGCTCATTATCAGCCACGATCGCTGGTTCCTTGACCGCTTGGCGACGCACATCCTGT
>JBBRWA010000412.1:0-4010 GCA_038246345.1 Chitinophagales bacterium | reverse complement strand
ATTTTCAAGGGGAAATAAAAAACCCCGAGTTTTTCTAGCAAGAAAAACTCGGGATTAGCAGCAAGTTTGCCTGGAGGCAATTACTGTTTAAATAGCAGGATTTACCCTGTAAATATACTTTTCAATATCACGCCAATCATTCACTGCTGGGTTGGGGTGATCTTTGCGAATGCGCTCATAAGCTTTCAAGGCGGCTTCTTTGTTGCCTTGGTGCTCATTGAGCATACCCAATTTTTTCAGGTAATAAATGGCAATAACATCCACTTCCGCAGCATCAGCAGCTTTTTCGTAGTAGCTGATAGCCTTGCCGAAATCCTGTTTCTCAGAATAACAGTCGCCCAATACGCCATATTTAAAGGCAGGAAGAACATTTCCGTCGCCATCAAATTTTTCCATAAACTGGATGGCGTTATCGAAGTTGCCCGTTTGAAGGTTGCAAATAGCGGCGTAGTAATTGCAAGCATTGCCTGCTTTGGTCGCGCTGTATTTGTCGGCCAAGGCAGCGAAGCCTTCATAGCCGCCACCTGGGTTGTCAAGGGCCAATTGGAAAGAGTCGCGGCCAAATTGCTGTTCGGCCTGCCACATAGCAGTAACAGCCTCTTTTTCTTGTGGTGCAACGATCATATTTTTGTACAGCAACCACGCTGCTACAATCGCTGCTATCCCGCCCAGTACATACAGTACAAGTTTGGGGTTTTTCTCCCAGATGGGGACTGATGGGGTGCTGACGGATCTTACTTCCTGTGTCTCAACGGGTTCTGCTTGGTCGGATTTGCGTTTAGCCATTTTTAATGTCAAAAATTTTGTTTGCGTTTCAAAAAATGCCCGCAAAAATAGATAAAGTTTTGATGCTGGAGGAATTTGAGGAAAAATAAGTGTGAGAATGGGTGTTTTCTTTTGGGTTGTGAGACTGGGAGGAAATAATTGTTGAAAACTTCGTTACCTGCATTTGCCCTCAAACCCCTATTTTCGCCCTCTTTTTTGCCATCAAGCTGTTTCCTGTTCAAAATTAGCTCTAATAACAACTTGCGGATAATTATCACATTTTCAAATTGTGAAATTATCAAATTAAATCCATGCGTCTTAACTCATTAGAAATAAAGGGATTCAAATCCTTTGCCAACGAAACGATACTGCACTTCAATGAAGATGTGACAGGCGTGGTAGGCCCCAATGGATCGGGCAAAAGCAACGTGGTTGATGCCATTCGCTGGGTGCTGGGCGAGCAAAAAAGCAGCCAGCTCCGCTTGGATAAAATGTCGTCGATCATTTTCAACGGCACCAAAAAGCGCAAAGAAGGGCAGATGGCGCAAGTGACGCTCACCTTCGACAACACCAAAAACGTACTCCCAACAGAATATACCAGCGTCAGCATCAGCCGCATCCTGTACCGCAGTGGCGAAAGCGAGTACAGGCTCAACGGCGTTTCCTGCCGACTGAAAGACATCACTTCCCTTTTTCTGGATACGGGTATTGGACCCGATTCCTACGCCATTATTGCCCTTAACATGGTGGAGGATATGCTCAGCGACCGTGAACAAGCGCGGCGCAAAATGTTTGAGCAGGCCGCTGGCGTGAGCAAATACAAGGCTCGCAAACAAGAAACCAAACAAAAGCTCGAAGCCACCGCCGCCGATCTCGACCGCGTGGAGGACCTGCTTTTCGAAATCATCGACCAACTCAAAAAGCTCGAAAAGCAGGCCGATCGCGCCCAAAAATTCTACGAATTAAAAAGCGAGTACAAAACCATCAGTGTCGAATTGGCGGTACACAACCTCGCCAAACACAAAAAAACTTTCAAGGATTTAGAGGGCCAAATCACCCGCGAGGAGGATAACTACCGCAGTACCGAGGCCATGGCCCGGCTGCTGGAAGCTGATGTTGAAGCCAAGCGCAAAAGCCATACGGATAAAGAAACCTCTCTGAGTGCGCAACAACAAGAGGCCAATCGACTTACTGGGCGCATCCGCGGTAAAGAGAACGAGAAAGGCATGCTGGAACAAAAACGCTCGTTTGTCAACAACGACATCCTGCGCCTCAACGACCAAATCACCCAAAACAGCAATTCCTTAAAATCGCTTGAATCCGAAATTGAAGGCTATACCACTGACTTGAATTACGAGCGCAACCTCGAAGCTGACTTTGAAAACAGCCTTGATGCCGCACAGAAAAACCTGGAAGCCGTGCGTTCCAGCCACAACCTGCTGAAAGGCAACCTGGACGAATTTGTGAAGGAACAGCAAAGCCTGGAACGCGAAATTGTGGAGTTAGAGAAAACAAAAGCCATTCAAAGCAATCAGATCGACAACCTACGGCGGGACGTGGAGCGCACCCTGGCAGACATCGCCACGCGCCGGGAGGAAATGAAATTGCTGGAAAAAAATCTCGCCGAGCAAAGTACCGCGGAAGCTACCCAGAGCAAACGCATCAACGAACTGGACGCTTCCGAAAATAAGCGGAAAGCAGACATCGCTACCTCCGAAACCCAGCAGGAATCACTGCTGAAAAAACTCGCCGACCATAACCGTATCCTCGATGCGCGGCGCAATGAACACAAATTGACCAAAAGCATGGTCGAGTCGCTGGAAGGATTCCCGGAAAGTATCAAATTCCTCAGCCAGGATAAGGAATGGGCCAAGCGCTGCCCTTTGCTCTCCGACTTGGTTTTTGTGCGGGAAGAGTACCGAATTGTGATCGAAAACTACCTCGAAAACTACCTAAACTACTACGTAGTGCCCAGTGCCGAGGAGGCCATGAAGGCCATCGGACTGCTGGGACAAAGCCAAAAAGGTCGCGCCAATTTCTTTATGCTTGATGCTTTTCAGCAGTACAGCCCACCGCTGACTTTGCTGCCTGGCGGTATTCGCGCGGTGGAATTGGTGGAAGTAGAAGCCCAATACCGGCCCCTGGTGGAGTTTTTGTTGGAAAATGTGGTCATCACGGAAGAGTCTTTGCCCAGTGCTAGCCCTGGCTCGGACTTAACAATACTGTCAAAGTCCGGCACTTTTGTCAAAAGAAAATTCAGCATGAGTGGCGGTTCTGTTGGGCTTTTTGAGGGCAAAAAAATTGGCCGGAAAAAGAATCTGGAGAACTTAGAGGTAGAAATTAAAAAGCTGGAAGCAACGGAGAATCAGCTCAATACCCAGCTCGGCACCATTCGGGCACATGTGCAGGCGCTTAAAAATGCCGACCAATCCGCTTCGCTCCAGCGCGAGCGCGAGGTGCACAACCGACTGAGCCAGGAAAAAGCCGGCATGCAGGCAAAGCTGGACAATATCGCCGCTTTTGTAAGCAACTTTGACGCCCAGGCGGGCGATGCCAACCAACGCATCAGCAGCCTGACGGAGAACAATGTCCTGATTGAGCAGCAACTCAAAACAAAAACCAGCGCTGCCGAGGCACTGCGCGCACGCCTGACCAACGCCGATGGGTCCTTCCGCGACGTAGCGGAACAACTCAGTATGGCCAGCGCCGATTACAACCAGAAAAACATTGAGTTTATCCGGCAACAAAACAAGGTCAGCACGTTTCGGCAGGAACTGACATTCCGCGAAAACCGCCGGGAAGACCTGCGCCAAAGCCTGACCACAGCCCAAACAAACCTTGCCCGAAATACCGATGAAATTGGTCTGTTGGAAGCTGAAATTCAGCGCATCGTGGAAGAGCTGACTGCAGCATACACCGAGAAAAAAGAAAAGGAAGCGGCCCTCAGTGGGGTAGAGCAGTCCTATTTCAAGGCCCGCAACGAAATACACGAACTGGAAAACAAGCAGCGCGACAACTTCCGCAAACAACAAGACTTGCAAAGCCTCGTGAACCGTTTGAAAGAGAAGTTTTCAGACGTGAAGTTTGAAATCACGGCCATCGGCGAGCGGCTACGCGCGGAATTTGGCATTGGTGTCAATGACGTCATCAACCAGGAGCCAAACCCGCAGTACGAGCGCGAGACGCTGGAAAAAGACGTCAACAACCTCAAACGAAGGCTCGACAACTACGGCGAGATCAACCCT
>JBBRWA010000411.1:0-4083 GCA_038246345.1 Chitinophagales bacterium | reverse complement strand
GAGCGACCTAAACTCAACAGTGCAGAAATTCGCGCTCGCGTACTACAAGCCCGTGCTGTACAAGCCGAACGATTCAAAGATATGGAGGATCCAAACATACAAAAACTCCGAGCGCGGCGAATAATTCCTGCCTAAAGTCCAGCAAGATGCCAAACCCCCAATAAACCTACCTATATTCCAAAGGAGGCGGCCAATCCTCCCCATACCAAAAATGCGTCAAAAACGCCCAACGCTTATCTCCATGCACATAAAATGCAGCCGAAGACCATTCATATTCCTCAGGAACGGTACTCAAGCTCCATTTCGGCTGTATAGGATTGCGGTGGATATACCGCATTTTTTGTAGCACAACCGGATCCCTTAAAAGCAGAACAGACAACGGCCTTTCCTTAAAAAACTGAAATTGTCGGTCATTCCGCACCACGCGAAATTGCTCCAAAACCAAAGGATGGTGATCCATCAAGTCAAACTTGATTTTCTGCGCTATGAATTTCATAAAGCGCAACTGCACCTTTGAAAGCGACTGGTCTCCAATCATTTGCCAAATCAAATGAAAATGGTTGGGCATGATGACAAATGCGTAGACCTTGACACACTTTTCCTTTACCAGAAACGCCAGGGAGTCCGTAATGATTTTTTTGTACTTGTCTGGTCGCAGCAGGTGCTTCCAGCCTTTGATGGTGGCAGTTGTGAAGAACAGGTCGATGTAACGGTATTGGAGGTTTCCTGGTAGCACCTTTTGGTGGCGTTTAAGTGTTATAAGTCCTTGATAATCATGGTAAAAGTATCCGGCTGGATTTGGGCATCGTGGTATACGTTTCTGCTTGGTGACAACACCAAGCAGGGCGGCTTGAGATTCTGGGTTAGCTTGGCAAAATGTTGTGTTTGGATTGTCAAACTTGATCGCCAACTCCAAGCAGGCAGACGCTTCAACAATTGAATATCATGTACTCGCCGATCGGCAAACACCGCGCATCAACTCCAAGCGGGAGGGTACTTCAACAATCATAAATCATGTACTCGCCGATCGTCAACCAAAAAATAGCCAAGCCCAATGCCCATTCCGCACTCCAAACTCCGCATTCCACACTCATCCAGCCCACCCCTCCCGATCCAAACTCCTATAATGTATCGCCTCCGCCAAATCCTCTATCCGTATATCCTTGCTCCCCGACAAATCCGCCGCCGTCCTGGCCACCTTCAATATCCGGTCATACGCCCGCGCCGATAGCTGTAACTTCTCCATCGCCGTTTTCAGCAGCGCCAAACCCGTCGGCGATAGCTGGCACACATCATGCACCATCCGCCCCGGCATCTGCGCATTGCAGTACACATCTGGTAAATCCTTGAAGCGCTCGGCCTGTATCGCCCGAGCTTCCAGCACCCGCGCGCGTATGTCGCGGCTGTTGAGTTGCGGGCGTTCGGTGGTGGTGAGCTCGTCGTAGCTCACGGGCGTCACTTCCACGTGCAGGTCGATGCGGTCGAGCAGGGGGCCGGATATTTTGGCGACGTAGCGTTTCACCACGCCGGGGCCGCAGACGCAGTCTTTTTCGGGATGGTTGTGGTAGCCGCAGGGGCAGGGGTTCATGGAAGCTATCAACATAAAACTTGCGGGATAATCCACCGATATTTTGGCGCGGCTGATGGTGACCCGCCGCTCTTCCATGGGTTGGCGCAGCACTTCCAGCACCTGGCGTTTGAATTCCGGCAATTCATCAAGGAACAGCACGCCGTTGTGTGCCAAGCTGATCTCGCCGGGCATGGGGTCGGAGCCACCACCTACAAGGGCCACGTCGCTGATGGTATGGTGCGGGGCGCGGAAGGGGCGGTTGGTGACCAAGGCGGCATTTTTGGGCAGCATACCCGAGACCGAGTGGATTTTGGTGGTTTCCAGTGCTTCGTGTAGTGTCAGTGGCGGCAGTATGGTGGGCAAGCGCCGCGCCAGCATGGTTTTGCCTGCGCCGGGCGGACCAATGAGTATCACGTTGTGCCCGCCCGCTGCGGAAAGCTCCAGCGCGCGTTTGATGTTTTCCTGCCCTTTCACGTCCTCAAAATCCACATCATACGCCTCGGTTTTTCCGGCGAATTCCTCCCGTGTGTTGACAATCAATGGCTTGATATCAGAAAAGCCGCCCAGCACGTCAATGGCATCTTGCAAGCTTTCGACACCATATATATCAATGTCATTCACGATGGCGGCCTCTCGGGCATTGGCAGCGGGCAAAATTAGGCCCTTGAACTTTTCCTTGCGCGCCTGAATGGAAATAGGCAGTGCGCCTTTGATGGGCCGCAGCGAACCATCGAGCGAGAGTTCGCCCATGATGAAATACTGGTCGAGGCCATCGGGCGGAATGAGGCCCGCGCCCGCCATCATGCCCAGGGCTATGGGCAGGTCGTAGGCCGAGCCTTCTTTGCGGATGTCGGCAGGTGCCAGGTTGATGATGGTTTTGAGGCGCTGGGTACGGTACCCGGAGTTTTTTACCGCCGCCTCAATGCGTGAGAGGCTTTCCCGAACGGCGCTGTCGGGCAGCCCGACGATGTAAACAGCAACGCCATCCGTGTTGCCCATGGCACCGCCGACGTTGGTTTCAATGGTAATGGTACGCGCGTCCACGCCGTAAACGGCGGCGGCGTAAGTTTTCACAAGCATTTGGAATAGGATTTAAAGCGTGAATAATGGTTTTGATTATTTAAAGTTATGGGTTTTTCCTTAATAATGCAAACCAGAACACCGTAAATCTTAAATACAAGTTTCCGCTAGCTTTCGTGACATATCCTCCCCCTGCGCCCTCCGAAGGGGGATAGGCTTCGCGCTTTAGCGCCGTGCGGCCCCAAGGGCGGAGCTTATCCCCCTTCGGAGGGCGCAGGGGGAGGAAAAAAAAGCGAAACCGGTTATGCACCGATTTCGCTTTCAAAAAATATTGTTGGAACAGTAATGCTACTTACTCGCCGCTTTCAGAAACCACTTCGAAGTCCACTTCTGTGTGTACTTCCGGGTGGAATTTGATGGTCACTTTGTATTCGCCGAGTTCCTTCACCTCTTCCGGCATCTCAATGATGCGTTTGTCGATGTCAACACCAGCGTCAGCGAGTGCTTTGGCGATGTGTTGGCTGGTGACAGAACCGAAAAGGCGGCCGGTATCGCCCGCTTTTGCGCTGATTTTGAGTGTTACGCCTTTCAGCTTTGCGGCTTCTACTTGGAAAGCAGCGATAATAGCGCCTTCCTTTTTGCCAGCTTGTTTTTTCAAACCTTCAAGGCGGGCAAGGTTAGGCTTGTTGGCAACAATGCCCAAGCCTTTGGGGATCAGGAAGTTGCGTCCGTAGCCGTCTTTTACTTTGACGACTTCGTGTTTTGCGCCTACCTTTTCAATATGATCGAGCAGAATGATATTCATTGGAAACTAATTTGATAATTAATTAATTTGATAATTTGATAATTGCCAGTACTTGGTCATCAGGACTACACCTGAAATGAGCGAATGAATAATTATCAAATTATCACATTCCCCAATTATCACATTAACCTTTATTTCATCAAGTCGGCCACGAAAGGCAGGATAGCCAAGTGACGGGCACGTTTTACGGCAGAAGAAACGCGGCGCTGGTACTTGAGGCTATTGCCTGTGATACGGCGTGGCAGCAGTTTGCCCTGTTCGTTGATGAATTGAAGGAGGAAATCGGAATCTTTGTAATCAATGTACTTGATTCCGAATTTGCGGAAACGGCAATATTTTTTGTTCCGAAGCCCAATTTTTGGGTTGCTGAGGAACTTTACATCTTCTCTTGAAGCAGCCATCTTTCTATTGTTGTTGAAAGTGAATGTTAGTGGTGAATGTCGGTGATTTAAGCGTCGAGGTCGATTACTTCCGTAGCAGAAACTGTTTCTTCTTCAGGAATCGCCGCCTTTCTTGCTGGTGCGGCAGCTACAGGAGCTGCAACTGGCGCGTCGGTCGACGGAGCTTCCGTCTTCTTACGCGAGCCGATCCGGCCGCTACGCTTGTCATCGTTGTACTTCACCCCGAACTTGTCCAATTTTACCGTAAGGTAGCGGAGCAAGCGCTCGTTGCGCTTCATGTTTAGTTC
>JBBRWA010000410.1:0-4101 GCA_038246345.1 Chitinophagales bacterium | reverse complement strand
TCCCGCCATACGCCACACCTCGAGCAATTTATTCAGCGAGTTTATGGGCACGTTTGTTCTGTTGTTTGGACTTTGTGCCTTGGGTGCCAATAAATTTGCTGAAGGGCTAAACCCCTTGGTTGTCGGTGGTTTGGTTTTATCTATTGGCCTTTCACTTGGCGGCACTACAGGCTACGCCATCAATCCAGCGCGTGATTTGGGTCCACGGATTGCCCATGCCTTGTTGCCGATTCCTGGAAAAGGCGGCTCAGACTGGGGCTATTCCTGGATACCCGTCGTCGGACCCATTATAGGTGGGGTTTGCGGCGCTATGGTTTACAAGTCGATTTTTTAAAAATAAACAATACCATATCATGCAATATATTTTAGCCATCGATCAGGGAACAACCTCCACCCGTTGCATTGTTTTTGACAAACAAGGCAACAACATTGCGGTTGCCCAAGAGGAAATCACCCAATACTTCCCAAAACCTGGATGGGTGGAGCATAATCCGATCGAAATCTGGGAATCGGTTTTGTCCACTATGAAGCAGGTGGTAAAAAAGGTTGGGGCGAACAATATCGCTGGTATTGGCATCACCAACCAACGGGAGACGACCGTAGTTTGGGACAAGCGCACCGGGAAACCCGTGTATAACGCCATTGTGTGGCAAAGTCGACAGACTGTTGATATCTGTGAAGCCCTGAAAGCCAAAGGTTTAGACCCTCAGGTGCGCTTTAAAACGGGGCTACTGATAGACGCCTATTTCTCTGGAACCAAAATTAAATGGATACTCGACAATGTTCCCGGCGCACAGGAAGATGCATTGGAAGGCAACCTGCTGTTTGGCACCATTGATACCTGGTTGCTTTGGAACCTTACTGAAAATCGGGTGCACGCAACCGATTATACCAACGCTTCCCGTACCATGCTCTACAACATTCGGGAATGCTGTTGGGACAACGAACTGATCACCGCATTTGATATTCCAGCTTCTATGCTACCCAAAGTGATGGACTCTTCCGCTGTCTATGGTCATGTAAAAAAAGAATTCATGGGCATTGAAGGGGTTCCGGTGGCAGGTATGGCTGGGGATCAGCAGGCAGCCTTATTCGGCCAGGGATGCTTTAGTCCAGGCATGGCCAAAAACACCTACGGAACTGGCTGCTTTATGTTGATGAATACAGGAGCTGAAGCCGTGGCATCACAGAATGGACTGTTGACGACCATAGCCTGGGGATTGAACGGAAAAGTAGAGTATGCTTTGGAAGGCTCTATTTTTGTCGCTGGTTCAGCTGTAAAGTGGATGCGTGATACTGTGGAGCTTATTTCCGATGTTTCAGAAACAGAACCCATGGCGCTGAGCCTTCCTTCTTCGGAAGGGGTTTATTTCGTGCCTGCATTTGTGGGTTTGGGCACGCCTTATTGGGACTCCGACGTGCGCGGCGCTATATTTGGCCTCACCCGTGGGAGCAGCAGAAGCCACTTGATCCGAGCCACGCTTGAAAGTGTAGCCTACCAAACCAAAGACGTGCTGTCTGTCATGGAGAAAGATTCCGGCATCAAGCTAAAGGCATTGCGGGTAGATGGTGGTATGGTCGCCAATAATTTCCTGATGCAGTTCCAAAGCGATCTGTTGCGGGTAAATGTAGAGCGCCCGGTGGTACAAGAAACGACCGCACTAGGAGCAGCTTACCTTGCTGGATTGGCTGTCGGCTATTGGAAAGATAAACAAGACATTGCAGGAAATTGGCAACTAGATCAGGCATTTAGTCCTGAAATGGCGGAAAGTGAAACAACAGTGATATACAAAGGCTGGTTAAAAGCGGTGGAAGCTGCCAGGGTTTTTAAGGTTTAAAAACCCTGTTAGAATCATTGTCAAAGCAATTGTTGTTATTGTATTTCATCCTAAAAACCAATCAGTTGTGTCATTCCCAGCGCAGCGAGGAACCTGATTCCATATCCTCACCCAGGTTCCTCGCTGCGCTCGGAATGACACAACTGCTTGCTTATCAATTTAATTTAAAATTGATGCCTGCCAATGCGAAGATTTGGAACCTCGCTAGTCCTTAAACTTCAGAGTCCTTCAAAAAACCAAGGTTTTTTGAAGGACTCTGAAGTTTAAGGACTAGCGAGGTTCCAATTATTTCAACAGCGTCACATTTCCTTTCTTCTCATAATAAACCCCATTGCCACATCTTGCGCGCAAGTACCAAGGGTAGGCATCCGGAGTCAGGGTTTCTCCCCGATAGCTTCCATCCCACCCTTGAGCATTGATGTCATTCGTTTCATACATCTTTTCGCCCCAACGGTTCCATACAACAAAAACCAATTCGGTAATATTTGTGCCGCGTACGATGAAATAATCGTTGTTCGAGTCTCCGTTTGGAGTGAACGCCATAGGAACAAATATATATGGCTCAATACACTGATCTTCACAGAATTGAATCGAAACGGCATCTGTTGCGGTGCAGCCATTAAATGTCGTTGCAGTAACCACGTACACTTGCGCTGCATCCGGTGAAGCAATCGGGTCGGCAATATTTGGGTTTGACAGCCCTGTAGATGCCGACCAGGAATAGGTATATGGTGCCCCATTGCCCGATGCCGTTGCCAACAATTGGGTGGAAATACCCGTACAAATGGTATCCAAGCCTATGATTTCAGCTACAACAGTAATAACAGTCACATTTACAGGAAAATCGAGCTCCTCGATGCAGCCATACTGATTCGCGATCACGACATGGTATGAGGTCGTTTCCGTTGGAGATACAACAGGATTCGGCACATTGGGCAAGGTTGGCGTCCAGGTATAGTTCAGCACGTCATTGGGGTCAAGGTTGTTCACCAATAGCGTCGTTGACTCACCCAGGCAAATGTCATTATCGTAAGGCCCGACCGCCACCGTTACTTGTCCATTGATAATATGGATCGAATCAAGTCCTGCACAGCCATTTATGGAAGTGGTTCTGACATAATATACTTTGCCGTCCTGAGTTGGGAAAACAGTAATGCTTGGCTCTGTGGCAAAAATTGGGTCAAAATTCGGGAATTCAGACCATTCATAGTTCAAGCCATTGCCCCCGGCATTGATCGTCACAGAATCTTCATTACAAACAACCATATCTGGCGGCAACTGCAAATCCACACCATCTTTCGGAACTACGCTTACTGCATACGTAGCAAAGCATAAGGTATCCTGGTTGTAGATGGTCACCGTGTAAACCGTTGGCACCGATGGTGAAACCCAAGGGTTTTGGGCGGTAGAAACAAAGTTGCTATCCATGGGAATGGCAGTCCAAATATAGGAGATGGCTGTCGTATCATATCCGTTCGCATTAAGCTGAACAGAGTCCCCAATACAGAACATCTGCATAGTAGGAATAGAGTCCTGAATAAAGGTTACAACAACCAATTGTGTATCGCTTGCCATACAGCCATTGATATCCGTGACCTTCAATATTGCTGTGATCGTATCCTCCGCCATGAAGGTTACAATCGGGTTTTGTACGTTGAGCGAATCCGCAATGCCACCGCTGAAAATCCAGCTCCAGCCTACCACCGCGCCATTAGACATGCCGGTGAACTGAATCGCCGCGCTGTCCACACATATCACGTAGTCATGGCCGATAATAGGCGTATCCAAGCCCATTTCCTGCACATTGATGAGCGAGTCCCAAGGCATCGTGCATGTGGTATCCAAGGGAATAAACATCGCCTGGTACAAGCCCGCCGTATCGTAGGTATGTACAGGGTTCGTCAAAACGCTGGTGTTCAAGTCTCCAAAATACCAGGTGCCAAGCACATTGCTGGTGTTGTAAAACTGCACGTTCAGCCCATCGCAAAGGTCAATAGAAATCGAATCCTTGACGTTGAACGAACTGTCTATTTGAACAGGAACCGTCAGGGTCGTCGAGCAGCCATATTGGTTGGTCACCGTCACTGTTACGTCGTAATCGCCAACAGGGCCTTGCACCAGCACAGTATCGTTGGCTGGGCCTGTCAGCACCAGCGGCGCGTTGGCCGACCATTGATAGGTCAGTATCTGGCTCGGGTCGTTGTTGATCAGCCAGAGCGGGATGTCTATGTCTGCACAGCCCATATTGGGACCGTGGGGCGTC
>JBBRWA010000409.1:0-4111 GCA_038246345.1 Chitinophagales bacterium | reverse complement strand
GATAACTCAGGTTAAGCGGGGTTGTGCCAAAAGCCCTACTATTGAAAATGTTGCCAAGTTTTATTTCGATTTTCGTGGCGAAGACCTTCCAGGTTTTTAAAACCTGGAAGGTCGAACGCTCGAATAGAATTAAATTTTGTTTACAATCCCGGCCCAAACCTTTTGATACAACCCTTTCTGCCACTCGAACGAAATTTTAATTTGTTCGTTTTTTGTCGCCAAAACTGATGACACAACTCCTCATTCATTAACTTTTCCTTCTCTCATAACAATGCGAAATCAAAAAATTCTGCTTGCCATAGCCGCAAGCCTGTTCTTCTTATCCCCTTTTATCGCAAAAGGCCAAAATACCGCCCTGACACAAACCATAAAAGGGACGGTCAAAGATAAGTCCGTAAAAACGCCGCTGATCGGCGCCACCATTCAACTATTAACAGCCGAGGGCGCTCCGTCTGCTGAAGGGAATAAAACGTTTGGCGCGATTGCCGACCTGGATGGTCAATTCCGTATCCAGAATGTCCCGGTAGGCAAAATCGCCTTAAAAGTGACCTATCTGGGCTATAAAGATGCTTTTATCAATAATGTTACTGTCAATTCTGGCAAAGAAGTTGAGCTCAACATCGAACTTGAAGAGGATATTATCCGCGCCAAAGAAGTGGTGGTTACCGCCAAAATGCAGAAAGAAAAAGCCCTCAACGAACTCGCTGTCGTGAGCGCGCGCAGTTTTTCCGTGGAAGAAACCAAACAATTTGCGGCGGCGATAAACGATCCGGCGCGCATGGCAGCTTCCTTTGCCGGGGTGGTCACCCAGAACGATGGCAACAATACCATCGTCATCCGGGGCAACGCTCCCAATGGCCTGCTGTGGCGCATGGAAGGCGTGGATATTCCTTCGCCCAACCACTTCACGGCCGTTGGCACTTCGGGTGGGGGCGTCTCTATTTTGAGCTCCCAATTGCTGAGCAATTCAGATTTTATGACGGGCGCCTTTGCCGCCGAATACGGTAATGCATTGTCCGGTGTATTTGACCTGAAACTGCGCAAAGGCAACCAAGACAAACGCGAATACACCTTTCAAGCGGGCGTGCTAGGCTTGGACGCAGCAATGGAAGGCCCTATTCGACTGGGTCAGCAAAAGGGTTCTTTTTTGGTCAATTACCGCTATTCTACCCTTTCTTTGATTTCTAAAATGGGGGTCAATCTCGGCGATGCTACGACCACTTTTCAGGATGTTTCCTTCAATAACTGGATTTCAGCGGGGAAATTAGGCTCCTTTTCCATCTTTGGTATGGGTGGCCTCAGCAACCAGGATCAAACCGGAAAATCGGACTCCCTGCTGTGGAAAGAAAATATTAACAACCGCTATCCGGCAAGCTTCCTGGCGCATACGGGCGTGCTTGGGTTGACGCACAGCAAGGCTTGGGATCGCACTTTTTTGAAAACGGTGGTATTGGCATCCACCACTGAAAACGGGTTTCAGATGGACGAACTGCAACAAGATTATGCTCCCTTGAAGCAGTACGACCAGCGTCATATACAGTCCAAATACACCGTGTCGACCGTACTGAGCCACAAGATAAATGCCCGACATTTCTTGCGCACAGGGGCTTATGCTTCCGTGCTGAAATACGATTTTTCCCAGTCAGATTTTAATTGGGATGAACACGTGATGGAGCAAAAGGTAAAATCGAGTGGAAGCACCGGAACCGTGGATGCTTTTGCGCAATGGCAGTATCGTGCCAGCGAGAAATGGATTTTGAATACAGGGATGCACGGGCTTTTGTTCTTGTTAAATGAAAGCTATTCCATTGAGCCGCGTGCTTCGGTGAAATACGCTATTTCTGCCCGAAACTCGCTGAGCCTGGGCTACGGGCTTCACAGCCAAATGCAACCCCTCGGCATTTATTTTGCCCGGAATTCGGATGAATTAGTCAGTCCGAATCGTGATCTGGACATGACCAAAGCCCATCATCTGGTGCTGTCTTTTGACCAGTTGCTCCCCGGCAACATGCACTTGAAAACGGAGGCTTATTACCAATCCTTGTATGATGTCCCGGTAAGCCAGCTGGAATCAAATTCCTTTTCCATGCTCAATGCCCAGGGAGGATTTGAAACACAAGCGCTTGAAAATAAGGGTATTGGACGAAACTATGGGCTGGAACTTACCCTGGAAAAGTTTATGACACGTGGTTTGTACTTCCTGCTTTCTTCCTCTTTGTACGAATCCAAATACCAGGGCAGCGACGGCGTTTGGCGTAACACCCGCTTCAATGCCAATATTGCCAACTCGTTCACTGGGGGCAAAGAATGGGCCTGGAACAAGCGAGAGAAAAACCGAAGCGTTGGTTTCAACCTTAAGTTGATTCAGATGGGCGGCTTGCGCGAATCGCCCGTTGATCTTGAAGCTACTTTGAAAAATGGTAATACGGTGTATGATGAAACCCATGCTTTTGAAAACCAAATGCCAGCGTATTTCCGTCTGGATGTCGGCTTTCGACTCACACGTAATTATGCGCACCTGACAACGACGCTTGGTCTTGATATTCAAAATGTCAGCAATCGGGAGAATGTGTCTGGCCGCTATTTTGATCCGAATGAGCAGAAAGTTGTGACCAGCTACCAGGCGCCATTGATTCCGATTTTGTTTTATCGGGTGGAGTTTTGAACGCTCTTAAGGCATTCCTTCTTTGCCCAGGGTCCAACATGGCTTTTTTACACATGGGGATCCTGGGCGGAGTTTAGACAACAATATGGTTTGGTGCACTTTACGTAACTATCCAGCCGCCTTTTCTGGCACAGGCGCATCCACCAAGGCCTTAATGGCGTTGAAAACAGATTGGCCATTTTTGATAGCGGTATCAATAACGGAACGGATGACTGCAAATTCCTGATGCAGCGATTTGAATTGGCCGGATATTTTAGTTTTGACCTTCACCATCCTGAAAGCCCTTTCTGAGCCATTGTTGTCAAAAGGTATATCCTTATGGTAAAGAAAAGGGAAAAGCGCGTGTTTGAGTTTGACCATTCCGTTAAAGAATGTAATGGTTTGTTTGTATTTAACTTTGTCGTCAAACTGTTGGTTCCAAATGATTGCATCCAAAATTTTGACGGCTATTTGTTCTATGTTTTTTACCCTTTCGTCATCCTTGTCGTAAGCGTTTTGTGTTTGTTTGAGTCGGATGGCATCGGCCAATAAGGTTTTGAATTCCATTGCCCATGTATGTTGCTCTGCTTCTATCAGGTAGTTGAGTTCGCGTAGTAGGTGGGCTAAGCAGATTTGGTTTCCTTTTGTGATCGTGGAAAGTTGGGCTGCCAAACGATCTGAACAAAGGATGGAATTTGGCAGGCCATCAGGAAAATTGTCGGCAATCACTTGTTTGGAGCGGGAAGAGGCGGCCACAATGTAGGTAACCATCGCATTTTGCCACACCCAAAACCAATATTTCAAGCGATTCATCTTGAAACCTGTCTCATCAGAACCGACAAAAAAGGACACCACAATGGCTTGTTGGAGGTATTCATAAACGGGTTGCGCCTTTTTCGCCGTACGGCGAATGATGTTTTCAATTGTTCCTTTCCCAATGTTGACGTGGCAGACCTTTTTGAAAAAATCCTGTAGTCGGGCAAAGGGCAAAAACTGATAATAACTTTGATAAACAACAAGGCTCTGGATGTTCTTGCCATATTGCACATGATTGGTAACGCCTTGTGGAAACGACCCAACTTGGTGGTGGCCGCAAGAACAGCCCACTCCAAAACGTTGGTATTCGGTTGTGATGGGTACAATGGGGGGAATGTCAATTACCTGCCGACGATCAACCAAGTCAAAGGCCGCACCTTGCAGGGACAAACCGCAGTTGTTACAGAAATCAGGATAAATCTTTTCTGTAACATCCGGCGTGTCGATCATTTTTAGGGTGCGCCCTTTGTGTCCAAACTGTCCGCCAACAGGTTTGTCGCTCTTTGGGCGAAGGCTCTGGTTTTTTCGGCCTAAATCGGTGGACGGTGGCTTACTGCTATTTTTGCTCGTCTTGACCGTAGAAGACTTCAATACAAGGGCTTCCAACTCGGTAATCCGAGCCAAAGCCTGGGTAAGCAGGGTTGTTAATTG
>JBBRWA010000408.1:0-4149 GCA_038246345.1 Chitinophagales bacterium | reverse complement strand
TCGAAACAGTGCGACAAATATAAACACCATAAAATCACAAAGCCAAAAGGAGCGGTGCTAGTTTTTGTTAAAGTTGAAACTTTAACTTTTCTCCCTTTGATCGTGACCATTTCAAGCCTGTTCGCCTACTTTTCAAAAGTGAGGATGCTGCACAGCCTCAAAGGGCAGCCAGATGCAGAAATGTGGCGGGCCTTGGGAACGACAATACTTCCAATGGGGAGGAGGAGTTGATGAAGGAGATGTTTTGGAAGTTGATGCATTGAAGAAAAGGGACGAAATCACAGAAACAAGTTTTTAGGCGATCTTTCCTTTTATTCTAAGATTATTTTGCTCACGTATTGATGCCCCCTTTTTCCGGTAGCCCTAATCAAGTAAAACCCTCGGCCCAGTTGATGTTGTTCCCTTCTTAAAGTAACAAGGGTATTGTCACATTGAAAAGCGTGCACTATTTTTCCTGCCAAATCAATAATTTCGATCCGCGTTAGTACTTCATTTTCTGTGGATTTGACTTGAAAGTCTCCGGTTGAGGGATTTGGAGTAATTGAAAGCGCAGTTTGGGCAGTTTCCAATTCTGTAGCAGAGGTGTTAATTGTATCACATGGGCCGGGCAATGCGCCTAAGCGGTAATTAGGGTAGTTGGGCATTGAAGCAAAGTGATAATTGGGCAGTTCGATGGCATGCTGCCTAACTCTACAGGCCAAGCCTGCTGAGTCGGGATGCTCTATGACGTGAAGCCAATAAACTGGCCCAAAAGAATTGATATAAATCTTGCCGTCAGGTGCAAGTTGCGATTTGTAAAAGTCGGTTTGATTTACACTAACAAAACCATCATAAGTGGCAATTAAGGTCTTACTGGCGGCTATATCCTGGGATTCAAGATCGTACTGATATACATCTTTCCTTGTATGATAATATGCAAAGCGGCCGCTCGGGGATAGGGTCATGGAGTTAAGCAAAAACGCTCCTTGTGGACCAATTGGCACATGCACAGGATTCGACAACTGTCCTGTACAACGGTTAAAATCAAAAAGGTTCAGCCCATATTCAATATCGCAGCGTACATACCGTGAGCTGTTGTTCGTAAAGTGCGCACTACCACCACCATATTTCCCCCAATCACTTCCGATGCACTGTTTGTCCACGACCTGTGGTGCAAATGGATCGAGCAAGACTTTGTAATAACAATTTCCATTGAACTCAGGGACTATTATCCACCAGTCGCGTCCGTTTGCATGGCGCACGGCCTGCAAGGCGCAGGAATTGAGGGTATCTGCGATGATTAGGTTGTTTTTTGAAACAACTATGCCTAGGCTATTGTTTTTCGACAAGTCCACTACGGTATGGTACAAATGCAAAGGGGCAAACTGAGTTCCTCCTGGCTGACTGATGTTGAAAGCCTCAAAATCCCAATGGAAGATTTGGAATAACTGTTCGTTGCTAGGCTGCGGCAGAATGATCACCGAGTTGTCATTGGGGTTAGCAAAAGGGTTGGCGCTGCACCAGTATGTCTGTATCTGGCCTGGGTTCAGACCCTCGCCATTTTCCATGATCTGGTGGTTTCTATTGAATACCGTGCAGTTGTTCGTGTAAAAAAGCAGGTTCCCATTTTTGTCGCTCATGCAAGCGAGGGCTTCTCTTGCTCTTCCTGCTGCCGTCCCTAAGGCAGATATTTTCAAAGAATCGCCATCAAAACTAAGTATGTTGCTTCCAAGATTTAGGTTGGGAAACACCCAATTGTTGTCGTACATATTTTGGGCGTGTAATACACCTAGCTGTAGTAGCATCAGCATAACTGTGACGTGTTGTCTCATCGTAGGCAAAATAAAAGACAGGCCACGCCCATCCATGAGCCCAGCCTGTCTGGTTAAACAAAATTATTTGTTGGATAGAATTACCTTGATAATCTGGAGATTGCCGTTTGTGCTAGTTACGGCACACAGGTAAATGCCAGTAGGGGCATTTGGCAGGTCAACGAACCGTACTTCTTCTCCCTCAGTAAACGGTACCGTCTTCCATACCTTGCCAATGGCATCCGTAATCGTGATTGTGCCAGACTGCCGCGCTGGCAACCTTACGAAAAAGCTACTGGTAGCGGGGTTGGGATATACGATAATTTGGTCGCTCCAAATTTTTGCAGTTGAGCGCTCGCCATAGCCGTTGTCCAACACCTGTGGCAGTGAAGGCTCAGCTATCGGATAACAACCAGCATTATCGTCATTCCAGTTACCCTCGTTGCAACTCCTGAGCAGACCCCGTGCCCGATAAATGCCGTGACCGCCGTACTTTGGGCATTCAGCTGCGATGATGCCAAGTGCAGCGACCTGCGGCACCGTAAGTTCGCCGTTTTGGAACAACACTTGCCGGATGGCGATATCGTTCACTATTTTTTCATACTGTTCATAGTCGGTAGCTGTCGTGACTGAGTTGTTCAGCGTGAGTGCTTCCTGCAATTTTAACATCAAATTGGCTTGATAATCTACATTTAGTTCATTGTAAAGGCTGTCTAGTGTGCGAAGGTCACTCAATGCAAGGTTTTTGCTGCCCAGAGCAGAATTTAAAGCAGTTACAGTTGTGGCTGAGTTTAGGGTCGAATCTGCAAGCTCTAATTGGTTTATGGTTGCAATTTCGCCTGCCCTAATTTGGCTCGATTGTGAGTCAAGGTTCGCCGACACTTTAAGGCCCTCTGCTATTTTCTGTTCCACGGAGTACAACTGTCCCACCGAGGTGTTCGATTCGTCGGTCAAAAAAGGCCCGAAGGCTGTATGGTCTCCCTGCAAGCCAGGGTTTTGCCTCAGTTTGGCGTATAGGTAGCGTTTGGCCGTCCAGCTGTGTGCCTGGCTCAGGCCCATCAGGTTGATCGTGCCAGAACCAATCGCCTTATCAGTTTCTGTTGAGATGACAATATGGTCTATACAGCCTCCTTCACCCGGAAACCCGGTCAGGTCTGGTTTGAACCACTCATCCATCTGGTCTGGTTCAATGTCGGCAGGATGGTATTTGGAGAATAAAGTGTACCCCAGCCCCTGTGTGTTTCGCACCGATTGTGCCGTGTGTACAAAAATACGGGAATTCGGTGCCTGAAATTCTGGAAGGAGGTAGGCGTGGTGTGCAGGTATGATGTTGAGCCATTTATCGTGCCACTCGTTGCCGTTGTGTTCGCCGCCCTCTGTGCCTTGCTCACCAATAAAGCCGTCCTCAACCCGGAATCCGTCAGCACCACCCGTGTGAAAATTAGAAAAGTACTGTGTGCCCATGCTCATGCCGTGGAAATACATCAGATAACTGGCTTCACGCAGGGTGTTTTCACAAAATACTGAATTGGTAAAATCAAGTGCATATATACCTGCATAAAAATCAGCGGGGAATCCGGTATTGGGGTTATCGGTAAACAAGTTGCCCGTCACTTCATTGCCGCCCCCTATAGAACCTTGAAGGCGAATACCCCAGTTGTCTGCCGGAAAGGATAAAAACTCTGTAGCGTCAGAGCCAAAAGTATTTGAATAAATCTGGACCTGATTTTTGTTGCCATTCTCCAACGTGATCCCGTTCAGCCTATGGTAGCCAAGTACCCCGGAGGGTTGCTTAAGGAAAAAATCATTGAACTCTAAGATTGTCGAACTGTTGGAAGGGAATTCGCCCGTTAGCAATATTTCATGCGACGAGTTAAGCGTGGGCATGTGGGTCATTGAAAAACTGAATTCGTTCCAATCCACCCTGATGTTCGTACCCCCCCCCATCGTCGGACCGCCCACAAGTTCAATGCCTCGAAGGTGCTCGGCTTTATCTGGGGTAGAAAAATTGCCGCCAAAGAAGTTATGGTTTATGTCAACAATAGCGTTAAGGGCAAACCCGGCAGCCTGAATGTGGCGGTAGATATTGTCTCCACTGGCCTGTGCAGCCACATCATCGTTGCAATTGAAATTGTTATCCTGGGCGACTAATCCACGCGTTTCCAAAATGTCAACTCCCCTGAAGCCATTATTCAGGAAAAAACAGCGCTCAACACGCAAGTTGCCCTGCGCCATGAATATCCCATCGTTCAGTACACCTTCGAAACGGCATCGATTAACCATTGAAGTACCCCACCACTGAGTTTCGAATCGAATGCCAAATTGGATATTTCTGAATGTACTGAGCGCAGAAGTCAAT
>JBBRWA010000407.1:0-4174 GCA_038246345.1 Chitinophagales bacterium | reverse complement strand
GCTTCACAAATCGCTCAAAAGCCAAAGCTAGGCCATGCAAACCGCCCCAAATAATGTAGCGCAAGGCAGCACCGTGCCAAAGCCCGCCCAGTAGCATTGTAAGCATCAAGTTTACGTACGTGCGAACGCCTCCTTTGCGGTTGCCGCCCAAGGGTATATAAAGGTAGTCGCGCAGCCAGGTAGACAGCGAGATGTGCCAGCGCCGCCAAAACTCTGTGATGCTCGTCGATTGATAGGGCGAATCAAAATTATCCAGGAATTTAAAGCCCATTATTAAGGCCAGGCCGATGGCCATATCGGAGTACCCGCTGAAATCGCAGTAAATCTGCATCGCGTAGCCGTACACCGCAAACAAGTTCTCCAGTCCGGTGTATTGCAACGGAGAATCAAATACCCGATCTACGAAATTGGCACTTATGTAGTCGGAAATCACCGCTTTTTTGAACAAACCCGTGCAAATCAGGAAAATACCGCGCCCAAAATCTTCCCTTGTAATATGCAGTTCCTTGTGTATTTGCGGCAAAAAATCCGCCGCACGAACAATGGGGCCAGCCACCATTTGCGGGAAGTAGGTGACATAAAAGGCATAATCAAGCATGCTGTCCAGTGCCTTCAATTGGCCCCGATACACATCAATGGTATAGCTCAGCGATTGGAAAGTAAAAAAAGAGATGCCCACGGGCAAAAACACTTTCATTGGATCGAAGGTCGCGCCCGTAAGTTCGCACCAAAGCTCGGAATACACATTGTACTTAAAATACACCAGCATGCCCAAATTGACAACCAAACTGGCCACCAACAGCCAAGTCTTTTTCCTCCGGGATGCCACATTCCCCATCCAGCGCGCCAAATTGTAGTCGACCACCACAAGAATCACGTGCAACAGCCAATAAAGGCCCGCGCATTTGTAGTAAAAATAAAGGGAGAACAAGGTCACCCAAATGATGCGCAACCGCTGGTTGGGCAACAAAAGGCGGTAAATCGCCAAAAATGGCACCAATAGAAAAATAAAAAAACCGCTGTTGAACAGCAGTTTCGCATCAGGGTCATAAACAAACTGACCTAATATCTTGGCTAAATCGAGATCAAACACAATGGCGCAAATGTATGAAAAAAGGTTTCAGGTTTCAGGTTTCAAGGTTTCAGGTTTACGCGATTTGTTCTAAATTTTGAAATGCTGTTTCAAAGCCCCCAACCAATCGCGTAAACCTGAAACCTTGAAACCTGAAACCTGAAACCTTTTTTCGTACCTTCGTCCCACGAAAATTTCTAATCTGTTGGCCTCCCGTTACTCCCTCACTCGATTACTGCCGTTGTTGTTGCCCATCACGGTGTTCCTGTTTTGGCTTGGCTGCCGAAACCATCCCGACCCGCTTTGGGAAGAGAGCGGCAAACTCTTGGCACAGCCCTGCATTTTGATTGCAGACTTGCCGGATTCCTTACAACAACTTTATTGCCAGCTCCATGATTTGCCATTCCAGGCAGGTGATACCACGGCATTGCACTTGGCTTCACAGCCTTCGATGAGCAATATTGAATGGGTTTCGTTCCAAAAACTGACACTGCTTGCTGCCTCCGAATGGCGTACCGTAATTTCAGGTGTAACAGGCACTGGATCCACCAAACAAGCCAGACGGGCCGCCAATTTGATCGCCGGAAGTATGGACAGGGTGCTTCAAATTGACTGCGCACCTGGATTCGATGTAGAATACTATAAAAAGTACATCTGCAATGAGGACGAAAAAGGCAAGTTTCAGCCCGGCATTTTGTTGCAGTTTTGGGAGCATTGCCGACAACGTCCAAAGGAGCAGTTTGTCGCAGTTATCGACAATTTTGACAAAATAAATCCGGAAACATTCTTTGGCCCCACACTCTGGGAAGAGTTGAGCAGCAAAAAAGTAGCGGCTTTTATTGGTGGGAAAACGATCACCTTGCCCAGCAATTTTTTCATGATATCCGTGACGCATTTAGGGCCTGGCTCCATTGTTGAATTCAACGAAGAGCACTTCAAACGGCTTGGCGCACAGTATATTTTGGAGCCAAACCCACGGGAAATGCTCGCTTATCTCGACCTGCAAAAGCGACAAGGCAAACTGACTCCGGAGCGGATAGACATGCTGAAGGACAAAACAAAACTCCAAGGATTTATCTTTTACTTCTTGAAAATCAACCAGTTGCTCCGGGAACGCTATGGCATTGGCTACCAGATGGGACAAGGCACCAATCTTCGGGGCTATTACCTGCCCGAAGAGCACACCAAATTGAAACAAACGGTGCTCAGTCACCTCAATGCTTTGAGGCCATCCCAACCTTTGACCGTAAAGGATTTTGACGACATAGAATATTCCTTGGAAAATGGCGGTCTTGAGCCCAATTCAAGCTTTTGGGCCCGACAGGTTCAGGTACTAAAGGATACAGGATATTTTGTCGAAATCACGATGGTGGGCACCACGGCGCTGCTCACGGCGCTGCTGGGCTGGTGGGTGTTCCGCCGCCGGGAAATACTGATCCGGTGTTATGGCGACAAAGCCAAACAAATATTCAAAAGCTTTGAAAATCAACAAATTACCGCGGAAGAAGCCGGACAACGGCTAGAAATAATCAGGGAAGAAGTAGACGACCTTGTACTCCGGCGGCATTTGGGCTATACAGAAGGCTTATACTTTTTAGCTTTTATTGAAGACAAGGTTAAACGCATCGAATACGCACGGAATGTAAGTGAAAACTTCCTGGAGCTTTTTAATGCTTTTATGGAAGATGAAGTCCTGACCGAAAGCGAATACCTGAAACTGCGACAGTTTTTGCAGTCGATGCGCCATAAAATACCACCGGAAAGCTATCAACAGTTCAGTGATAAAGTGGAGCAGGCGTATGCGACGCATCATACATAGGTCATAAATGTCAAGGAAGCGGCTTTTTGAAAAATTTGGATGTTGTTAGCCAAAAACGCCAAGGCCTTGCCGCACAATCCCCTGCACTTTCCACCCCAATGCGTTTTCCCGAAGCAATGTCCTGCTCCGGAACTTCCTTGCCTGGATTTTCAATCCAGAATGGCGCATCCGCTGCAATCAAACTCTGCCCTGACATGCTGCTGTGCAACCCCAAAGCCTGGGTTAAAGAACCAGGGCCCGTGGTAAGCGCCGGTTTCACCGTTTGCATTTTCACCTTACCCAACAATTGTCGTCTTTCTATCATAAATTTCTGACCCTCAACGGGTTCAATCCCCCTAATCAGCACCGCATGCGCCATGCCATCATGGCCAGTGACCACATTGAACAAGTGGTGGATGCCATAACAAATGTAGATGTACGCCCTGCCGCCTTCCTGAAACATGACTTCCGTGCGCGCAGTGCTGCGCTTGTCATAAGCGTGACAGGCACGGTCTTCGGGCGCGCGGTAAGCTTCTGTTTCAGTGATGATGCCCGCAGTGCGCTGGCCGTCAAATTCGGTGACTAGGACTTTGCCCAGCAGGTCGCGGGCAATTTGGACGACATCTGTTCGGGTGTAGAATTCGAGCGGCAAACGCATTTATTTGAATGTTGAATGATGAGTGATGAGTGATGAGTTATGAGTTATGAGTTATGAGTTATGAGTTATGAGTTATGAGTTTGCACAGCATTAGATTTAATTTGGGCTGCGTTTTTCAGCACCTAAACCGGGAATTAGTGGAATGAGGGCTGTCGCGATAACCTTGGAGGGTTTTAGAACAGTTCAACATACGGATAGGTAGTCTCAAATTTAACAAAGTAATATCTTCGACACCAGAAGTGCTGAAAAACTCAAGCCAAATAAGGGTTAGGACGCTGTGCAAACTCATAACTCATAACTCATAACTCATAACTCATCACTCAAAAAGCTCCGCTTTCAGGTCATCTATCCGCACCGTTTTGCCGCTGCCGCAGTTCCAGAAAAAAATCGTGGCCCGGTCGAAAGGTTCCTTCGGTATTTTAGTATCGAAAAAGATGGTCTTTGTCTCTTGTCCATCCACGTGGCGCTGTAGCCGTATCATGCGCTCTTTTATTACTTTATCGCCTTGCCGGAACCGGACGACAAACTGGGTCATTTGCCACCAATCCCATTCTTTTGGATCGCAGCGGAAAGTGGCCGTGGCGCGGAGCCAGGGCTGTTCATTGGGTTTAATGGGCAGTTCGAACTCGGGCGAAAATTGTTTTTC
>JBBRWA010000406.1:0-4184 GCA_038246345.1 Chitinophagales bacterium | reverse complement strand
ACCGCCCAAAACTGCTATTCCTTCCGCAACACCCGTCGGTGCAGCACATAACCAAAGGATTGGTCTTTGGCAGGAATGTGTTGCCCATTGCTACGCTGCGTTCATGCGTCTCCCCTTCCTCCAGGGCCAATGTCGCTGACGCAGCGATCTTGAAGACGGTGCTGTAGTAAATTCCCTTTGCCATAAAAAAAGCGTCACCTCGGGCTTTCCCAAAGTGACGCACTCTATGAATGTTTGAGCTTTGTATTTATACCAAGTCTTCTGCTTGGTGCTTAGCGTTTGTGGCCATGCCTTTCGCCTGATTATAGACTGATTTGGCTTTCTCTGTTACGGCATCCACATTTTCAGAAACGGCCGACCTTCCAGACTCAAGTGTTTCAATGAGCCTGTTCGTGAGCTTATTTGTTCCTTTTCGAATTTTACCGCGTGTTTCCTCACCAGAGGAAGGGGCTACTAAAATTCCGATCGCAAGCCCTGCCAGTGCAGCTGCTGCAATACCCAATGCGACATTAGATTCCTTTGACATTTTAATTTTGTGTTTAATGATAAGTGTGAAGTGAATGGTTTTGTGCAATGGAATGCATTGAAATGCTATTCCTGTTTCATTTTTATGGAGGTGAAGGATATATTATCTAAAATAAAATCCCGCTTCAAATCATCTTGGGCAACCTGAGAAAGGGCTGCTTTTTTTACTTGAAAACTTGTGTCAGGCCGAAGCTCAGGTAGCCTTTGTGATGGTGTTATTTCCGCTGGGCTTTTGTCTTCGGAGAGCACAAAAGGCAGCGCAAACAGGATGATTAAATTTACGAGCGTTCTCATAATTTGTATTTTACCAATGATATAAAAAACCTGTGCCAGCTCCTCAATGGCCACCTTTCAAGGCTGACTTTTCTTTTTCTTGGGTCATTTTTTTTGCGTCACAATTGGCAGAAAGCTCCTTTTCAGAGGTCACAACAAAGGATGCGTAGTCATCGGGTACAATGTGTTTGCTGTAATGCAGGGCGTAGTTTTTGGTAAATTCAGCCCCGAAAAACAAAATGGCTGAGGAATAATATACCCAGGCCAACATGAGCGCCAGCGAGCCAGCCGCACCAAATGTTGTCGCAATCGCTGATTTTGACAAATAGAATCCAATGGCGAATTTCCCGCCTAAAAAAAGCACCGTCGTGAATAAAGCTCCTGCCCAGACATCGCGCCACGCCAACCTGACATCAGGTAAAAACCTGAAGATAAAGGCGAACAGCACCGTGATAATGCCCACGATCATGATAATGTTGATTGTTTGTGCCATCCAAGCCCATGAATTATACTGCGCGAAGAGATTTTCACTGATCAAATTGATTACCGCATTTATTAGAAGCGACACAATCAACAAAAAGCCCAACGTGAGGATCATGGAGAAAGAGATCAGTCGATTTGTAAGATAATGTATCCAGCCTCGGCTGGGCTGGGCTTTGAGCGACCAAATTTTGTTGAGCGAATCTTGAAGCTCTGAAAAAACACCCGTTGACCCAATAATCAGCATAACTACACCAAATATGGTTGCAATACCACTTTGCCCATTGAGCTGTACATTGCTAATCGCTTCCTCCAATAAAGCCGCTGATCGCTCCCCCATTAGGCCGGAAAATTGGCTAAATACTTCACCGGTTACAGCTTCACGGCCAAAAAAAAGGCCAGAGATACCGATGATAATAATCAAGATAGGCGCAATAGAGAACACCGTATAGTAAGACAATGACGCACTGAATTTAAGTGCGTCATCGGCGATAAAATCATGTGCTGATTTTACGAGTATTTGTCCGTATGTTTTTAAGGTAGAAATCATAAGAATTGATGGTAATAAGATTCCGAAAATATGATGGAGATGTGGCGATTTCGGGCTTTTCCCCAATCATGCTCTTAGACGATTACACCTGCAATCAATAACCGTATAAGAATCGACACGAACTACAGACTTACGCCGCAGAACGTGCCAAACCTTAATTTCGCTATTTTTGTTGAATGTCAGAAGACGTATTCCTATCCTTATTACCGACTATTGTTTGTCATAATCAAAGCGTACTGGCAATACAAGGTTGGTGCGCACGGGTTTTCCGTCTTTCATTGCAGGCACCCATTTCGGCATGGCAGCCACGGCTTTAACGGCAGCCGCGGCGCATGATTTGCAACTTTTTTCCTTTGTTACAACACTGAAATTCTGTCCAATGGAACCATCCGGCTCGACAGTAAAGGACACGTACTCCAGTCCGTCACTTTGACTGCGCTCCGCCTGATCTGGATACTCGATATTTTTACTGAAATAGGCCTGTAGTGCTTCATTTGAACATTCAAACGGCTTCTTTTTTGTAAGGCAATTTTCTGAAAACATCGGTGGACGGTCCACTTCTGAAATGGTATAACTCACCTCTCTTGCTTTTCCAGTATTTCCAGTCTCATCATATTTATAGGTATAGCCTTTGGGGTTCAATGTCATGTCGCGCGCTTCAACATAAGTATATTTTTCTTGGGGCACTACCTTTTCATTGGCCTGGGCAGAAACGCGAGCCAAAGAATCAGCTGTATTTTGTGCTGCTTGTCTTTTTTCGGCCTCTTTTTGTTCTGAATTACAGGCAAACAACATCACTGAAACAACCAGTATGAGCATTGATTTTAATAGTTTACTGAACATGACTTGAAAGTTTGATTGGTTAAGAAATAAGGTTTGCAGTATAATTTTGCTGAAACCGGAATTAGAGTATGTTAGGTATCGTTAAGGGTGTCTATAAGTAACTGTAAAATAGTACATTACCCCATGGGCCTCAGATGGGATTACCAGCGCCAGTTCTTCCTTGGTGACATATTTGAACACCATGCCAGCAACCACAGATCCTTTCGTGATGACAAATTCATTATTGCTGGTTAATTCCCAGTTATACGTTTCTATGGCGCCTTCGGAAGGGTCGCAGCGTTTGTTGCGCTCAAAAACAACTTTGCCATTTGGTTTGACGTACATGATGTCGTCCATGGCACAAGGGGGCAGTTCCGAAGCTATATTTTTTGTCAGGATGCCATCCCCATTGGTATCACAAGGTTTGTCTGACACGATGCTACGCATGATCCAACCACCTTTTGTGATCAAAAAGGTTTTTTCGTTGCCAGAAACTTCAACCGACGTATGGCTGATGTAGGAGAGACTTTCCATGGATTGGTTGAAAACGTTGGTAAGGGCAGCTATACTGGTGAATATCAATATAATGCAGCTTGAAAGTATGTTTCGCATAGTTCTATCCTGTTGGTTAAGAATAATGCTGTGGGTAAAAAAGGTGTTCCACTTTATTTTTGGGGAATGTATGCCACAATTGAGTGGGTTGAGGCAGGGGTGTTTACGGACAAAAAAAACGCCGGGCTTATGTGAGCTCGGCGCCAATTGATATGGAATGGTATGAAAGAATGGCGAGGAAGACCCCTGCATGGTCTATAGCACGACAGAATTGTTCTGTTCGAAGTGGGTAGATTCCATTATATGCTTCAACAAACCCTTTTTTTTCCGGCCAACCTCAACGGTCAAAACATTAAAGTAATATTCGTTCAGCATCATCTCCTGCTTGATAAAGCCATCATTCGTTTCTATGCGCACATAGTAGGTGTTGTCGGTTTTATATTGGTTTATAGACCGTATGGTTGACGGCGTATGGCGCAACAGGTAGGCCAGGTTTTGTTCCAATAAGGTTGCAACGTCCAGTTTATATGGGTTGAATGACCCATAGCTCTCCAGGGTTACAAGCCCCGTTTTGTCGGTGATCGTGATGCCGTCGGCATTGATGCCTTCGGGGATTTTATTGAAGATGGCAGCATCATACGTAAAACAATAGCCAAATCGCGGATTGCAGTAAGTTTCTGACAGGCTGAGTAATGCATTTTCTGTCACTGTATTAAAGCTCAACAAAACGAATAAGATCGATAAACCAGATAATAGTTTCATGACTTTATGATTTTAGGGAAGGTTTTGCTTCTGCCATTGACGGATAAATAGCATCGAGTATTTTTTTTAACGACAAAGGCTTTTCTACAAATGCAGAAGCGCCGTTTTCCATTGCCCTGTCGCGTAAGTTTGTCATAGCGCTGATGATGATGATTTGAGCATCGGGGCAAGTATCCTTGAACAAAGCTATTTCCTCAATACCGCTCCCATCGGGCAGGTT
>JBBRWA010000405.1:0-4203 GCA_038246345.1 Chitinophagales bacterium | reverse complement strand
CCTTCAATGAAAAGGTCGTGGATATTGGTCGCAAAATCTTCTTCACGGAATAGAAAGCCATTGTTTTTCCCAACGATATTCGTGCCGACTATATTGCCTTGATAATTATTACAAAGGTTTTCATTTTTATTGTCCCCAGTATTTTCAAATTGGTTGCCAGCCGTTTCTGAGGCAAACAAATTGTCCGTTAGCGCGCTTTGTGTCGTGCCATTGATGGCAACATCAAAATCGAAATTACTAAAATCATTGCTGAATATTTCAACTTTAGAGTTAGCAGTAGCCCTGATCCCGACGGTGTTATTTTCAAATTTGTTCCGATCTGTGCCTTGTAGTCCCAGGACACCAACTTGGATTTGACCCAACAGCGGCATGCTTGCCCCTGTAAAAACAGCAATTTCGGAACCCCTGAATTGGTTTTTCTGCTTAACATTAAAGATGGCATCCAACCCGATAATACCATTGAGTGACATATTTTGAAAAGTGCAGCGCTCAAACAAGAGACCATCCGTGTCCCAAATAGAGACACCTGTGTGCATGGAACCCGTTGAAGTTCGTTCAAACAGCGTATTGTCAAATTTGCTATTGTTGAGAAAATCGTATTTCATAAACTCCACTCCTTTCCGGCAGTTCCTGAATGTAAAATCAGTAGCCTGAACGAGCGCTCCGCGAAATTCTGGAACGTCCCAAATTGGGTGGCCTTTTGCCGCAACTCCAATAACGGCACCTTCGATCATACCTTGCCCCTTTAACAGGATAACCGAGCCTTGATTGAAGGTAGAACTGCCTGCTGGATTTGGCTGGGGCAAGGCATTGTTGCCCTGCGCTATCACGCCTCGCCAGAATTGGGTAGGAGTGCAAGTGTTCGCCCGGCGAACAATTCCGCCGTCAACAACCAATCTCGCGCCTCGTTCTACGGTAATAGTGCCATTGTATGGCATCAAAATATCGCAAGTTATGGTTAAAGTACTTCCTGTTTTTACGACAACATTGGTATAAAGGCGCATTGTCAAATCCCATGTTTCGTTGGTTGAAACAATACGGTTTGCTGCCGGGCTCACATAGGTGGCATCACAATCAACAAACTGCCATAAAGAGGGATAAAGCCCAAATGCACGATGTATTCTACCGATTTCATTCGTGGTCATATAGTCCCGGTTTCCACCAAATTTGGTATTCATGACTGAATGGAGATGAGCTACAGGGGTATGGCCAAGCGCCATAAGGTGCCCAAGTTCGTGCGCGATGCTTTTACCAGCTTCTAATTCCATTGCTGCATCCGTATACCCAAGCACATTTTTAAACCACCAAAGCTTGAGCCAAACATTTGCAATATGGCAACGCATTGAATGGAAATCGTTGGGGTTGATAATACCTAAGCCCGGTTCTTCACTAGCAGAATGATTCTTAAAGAAAACATTACCTTCATAGTCGGTAGTAGTTCCCAATACTACCATCTGTTCGTGCAGCAATCCATCATTAGAAAAATAAAGGTTTATCGCCTTGGGGACGGAAGGATCATTGTAAATTTGACTGTCTAAATAATTTAAATACCAACTTGAAAGGTATGGCACGCCA
Organism: Chitinophagales bacterium; assembly: GCA_038246345.1. Lineage (GTDB taxonomy): Bacteria > Bacteroidota > Bacteroidia > Chitinophagales > Saprospiraceae > M3007. Next base: position 2,628 of record JBBRWA010000405.1, on the reverse strand, counting down.
CTGGTATTATTGTCGTTGCGATTATTCCACCCATATTCATCTTTAATAAAAATAAAATTTGGGATGAACTCAACCTTTACATTTGGTAAAAAAGGCAAATTTTGGCCAGGATAATACTCGTTGTTTCGGTCTATCAGGGCTTCATAAGTTTGGTTGGTAACATTTATCATATTGGTCAGGAACTGCCGATCGGTTGCGTTGTCCTGAAAATTCCCAGAACCGTCTTGGCGTTGAATAATGACAAGATTAATTCTAATTTTCAACGATGTGTAGCCTCCTGTTGGCAGGTAGTTCCCATTGTTGCTCCAGTATTGGGATGTGTGTGGGCAAGTTGTACTAAAATTTCCAGAAGAATTGGATTCTGGAGTGCCGCAACCAAAAGGTTCTGGGTAATTTTGAGCATAATGCATCGTTGGCTTCAAAATAAGTCCACAGATTAAAAGTAGCGAAAGGATGATGTGATGTGATGTGATGTGATGTGATGTTTCATAAAGTTAATTATTTAGAAGAGTGAAATAATACATGTAAGGGTCTAGCTTATTGCAGCTTGACTCGACTTTTCTGAGAAATACCAAATACTATGAGAAAAGAGAAGCGATTAGAAGGTGGATTAAAACGAGCTTTCGTGTACCCGTAGGGTTATAAATTATGTACAAACTTAAATAAAAATTTCAACACCCTCATTATTTTCACCCATTATGTCTAATAATAGCGCAACCCTCAACATTAACGAAGGATCATCTCCTTGGTTTTCATCAGGTAGTCAAGACAATGCCTGCCTGAGCTGAGAAAACCCCGTAACTTTCCCCAAAATTCACGTCTAAACTAATACACGCCCAAACAACCCTCTACATCACCCGCACCATTCAAGTGCACATAAAAAACAAACCAATCAACATGGAAGATTTTTTGAAAAACGCCTCCGATGCAGCCAAAGAAGCCGCTGAAAAAGCCGCTGTCAAGTTCAACGAACTGAAAGACGCTGCATCCGAAAAACTAGAAGACTGGAGCGAAAAAGCCGAAGCAATGGCCGCCGAAGCAAAAGCCGAAGCCGCTGAGAAAATGGCAGAAGCCAGGGCCGCCAAGGATAAAATTGCCGCACACGAAGGTGGTGCGCTTGGGTTCCTGGCTGATAAGGCCAAGGAAATCGTCGGTGATGTGCAAGAAAGCGCCAGCGAACTGGCAGAAGACGGGAAGGATTTTTGGCAAAAAGCCAAGGATTATGTTGGTGGCAAAGATGAAGCTCCAGAAGGAGACAAAGAAGGTAAGCTATAGTATTTCCCGAATCACATTCCCGCTCACATCCGTCAGCCGGAAAGGGCGGCCTTGGGATTGATACGTGAATTTTTCGTGGTCAAACCCAAGTTGATTCAGTATGGTGGCTTGTACATCAAAGGCGGTGACTTTCCCTGAAATGGCATTGAACCCGATCTCGTCGGTTTCGCCATGGGAAACGCCGCCTTTGATGCCGCCACCGGCCATCCAAATCGTAAAAGCATCAGTATGGTGGTCGCGGCCTTTAAAAGGCATTTTTACCCCGTTGCGGTTTTCCAGCATCGGTGTGCGGCCAAATTCTCCGCCCCAAACAACCAGGGTTTCATCCAAAAGCCCGCGTTGTTTCAAGTCGAGCAGCAAAGCGGTAACAGGTCTATCGGTGTCGCGGCACTTGTTCACGAGGCCAATATCGATGGACAAATCAGCCCCCGTGCCGTGGGTATCCCAGCCCCAATCGAATAACTGCACAAAGCGCACGCCTTTTTCTACTAATTTCCTGGCCAACAAGGCATTGTTCGCAAAACAAGCTTTCCCAGGTTTTGTGCCATACAAGGCATGGATATAATCAGGCTCATCTTCAATGTTCATCACCTCGGGCGCGGTGACCTGCATCCGAAACGCCATTTCGTATTGGGCCATGCGCGACAGCGTTTCCGGGTCTTTGAACTCCTCATAGGTCTGTTGGTTGATGGCATTTATAGCCTCAATACTCGCCTTCCGCAGATCCCGATTGATGCCATCCGGGTCCTTTAAAAACAGCACGGGATCGCCTTCGCTGCGGCATTGTACCCCTTGATAGACAGAGGGCAAGAAACCACTTCCCCATACACTTTTGCCCGCGTCGGGATTGTTGCCCCCGGAGGTAAGCACGACAAAGCCGGGCAGGTTGGCATTTTCGGAGCCTAGGCCGTAGGTCACCCAGGCACCAATGCTGGGGCGACCCAGGCGCGGCGCACCCGTGTGCATGAGCAATTGCGCAGGGGCGTGATTGAACTGGTCGGTCTGCACCGCTTTCAACAAAGCAATATCATCCACCACCGTTGAAAGGTGGGGCAAATAATTGCTCATCCAGGTACCCGATTGGCCGTGCTGTTTGAATTCAGCTTGAGGACCCAACATTTTGGGGATGCCCCGGATGAAAGCAAATTTTTTCCCTTCCAACAAAGAAGGTGGACAGTCTTGACCGTCCAGTTTGGCCAATTCCGGTTTGTAATCAAACAATTCCAACTGAGATGGCGCCCCAGCCATGTGTACGTAAATGACGGATTTAGCTTTTCCGGGAAACATCGGCGGACGCGCTGCCAAAGGGTTCATGGGGTCAAAAACCACAGGTGCATTGGCATTATCGACATT
>JBBRWA010000404.1:0-4211 GCA_038246345.1 Chitinophagales bacterium | reverse complement strand
GGATGTAAATATTTATGTTCCGAACGTGATTTGGCCAGAAGACCCCGATGGAGACAACACCACCTTCCAAATATTTGCCCGTGATGAATCCGTGGCCAACATCAGGAAACTGCAAATATTCGATCGCTGGGGCACTTTGATGTTCGAGAATAGAGCATTCAGCCCCAACGACTTATCGAATGGATGGGACGGCATGTACCGCGGTCAAATTGTAGACCCTGCCGTTTTTGTTTGGTGGGCAGAAGTAGAACTTATTGATGGACGATTGTTACTGCTAAAAGGGGATGTAACAGTTGTTCGTTAAAGAGAGGTTTTTGGTTTCAAAGGTTTCTGGTTTCAGGTTGTGTTTCGTGTAAACTTTTGTAAATAGTTGACCCGCCGATGCAGGAGCTTCGGCGGGTTATTTTATTGAATGACCAGAAGAGGTACTGTTTTTGGCAACCCAGGCGACCAAGAGTAGCGCGTACGTCATTTACTTACTGGACGCGGCACTAGTTTCCTTAGAATTACAAGCTTGAAACAGAACCTGAAGCCTGAAACCTTTGAAACCTGAAACCTAAATTTGCTGAAACCACAGTTTCCTAGTTTCGAATATTCGGCGGTGGCGGCGGAATTAAGGGCTCCGGAAACTTGATCTCAATCAACCTCAAGCGATGTTTTTTGCCCAAACGAAGGTTCTTCGACCGCAGCATAAGCCAGCCCGCCCCAGCGGAAACCGCAGCGATGCTGTACAATTTAAGGCCGTTCACATTTTTATCCTCGTATAAAACTTTACCGACCGTGGTAGCCAAAGTGAGGGAGGCACCAAGCGTAAAAAAGGCACCGCCAAGGATACCCCATACGCGAGGACGTTGCACTTTTAACGTCGCGATGCTATCCAACTTGACCGGAAAACCATCCAGCAAAATGGTGTTTGTCTCTGGAATCATACCCGTAATGGTTCGATTATACCAATAATTCTCCTTGCCCGCCATTCGGAAGCGCAGGGATTCACCGATGTACATTTTGGTGGTTCGAGCGCGGTTGGCCTTTTCAAGCACCAACATTTTTTGCCCCCAAAGAGACTGAACAGCAAAGAATAAAGCCAGTATAAGTAAAAAGCGCATGGTCAGTAGTTTGATGCAAAGAACGCAAACTACCGACCATGCGCTGGCTAAAAAGCAAGACAATGATCAATCAAGCCATTTTTTGCTGTCGGCTAAGCTGCCAAGCTGCTCCCAGGTCAGTAAGATGTCCGTTTGTCCTACGGCATAAGCGGCCACTTCATAGGGATTGTAAGTGACGCGCAGTCCTTCTTTGACAATGCACCATTGCATCGGCATGGAGAGTGGGAGATTTTCTGGGAATATTAATTCCACTAAGGTGTACGTCTCGCCACCTTCTTCAGCTTTGGCAGCGACAAACCCTTTCTCTAACAAAGGGCGCAACGCAGCTGTATCTTGTACTATATCAGTGAGTTGCACCGATTTGCCGTTGGAGAGCAGGAAACTATTCAACGCAGAGCCATAGTTCCCATGTGCGCCGCCAGTAAAAGAATAGGTAGCCATTTCAACAGAAACAAGCTTGCTGTTTTGCCAAAGAACCTTACTGTTTAATTCGCTGGAAAAACCCATGGGGAAATCGGGCGACATGTCAACTTGCTCTTGCAGCATGTAATACAAGTTCCAAACAGCGGAATCAAATGCCTGTGGCAGCGGCATAGCTGGATCGCCGCCAATAACCATGTACACAAAAGAAAGCAGTGAGTCATTAATCGCCTGGGTGACGGCTGGATTCGTGCCGCCCGACAACACGGGGTACGATAATTTGAGCTCCGCGCACACGGTGTCCTGGACACATTTTTTGCCGACAGCCTCCGACATCGTGACGACAACAGGCGCCACCGGAATTTTAGGTTCATTTTTACAGGAAAATAGGATGCTCGCAGTGAGCAGAATCAAAAGGGAAAGTAGGCGCATAAGTGAGTTTGAAATGGTTCGATTTTGTAAATATGAAAGCACAAAAATGGCGATTGTTGGGCTAGCGAGCCAAAATATTTACTGAAAATACATTTCCCACTATTTTGCTTCGTTCACTTTTTTCAGCAATTCGGGAAAAAAGGCATTGAAATCTTCCGAAAATCCATCGATGTCTGCAAAAAAGTGCGTGGAAAGCGCCTCGGCATCAAAGTTTCCCGCGAGCCTCAAGCTGAACTTCCCCAATACCCATTCCAAGCCTTCACGCCGGGTGTAGCCGTGCAAAAACCTGCCTGCCAGCATTTTGGGCAAACGCACTTGCAATATCTCCGGCATTTCCGCAGCACGTCGCTCAAGCCTGGCGTAGGTCTTTTCAGCAAAATCATCAAATGACTCCTCCGAATATTTGTCCCAATGAATGGCCAGCAAATGATCGTATAAAATATCCACAAATGGCGGTGCGTAACGCCCGGCGAAGGGCCGGATGCGCTTTACACTCAAATCCGTGGCAGCGTGATTGTCGGTATAGGAATCAATGGTTCTGTGCAGTATAATGCCCTTTTGAACGGCTATAGGGTAGTTTTGCCAATCTCTGCCTTTTACAAAATCTCCGATAAAATTGCCCAAGAGCACATCTTCGTTGTCGTGGGAAAGGAAACAGTGGGCGAGGTGGTTCATGTGCCGGTCGTGGTATGTGTGGTAGCTGGGGCATCTTGCAAACGTTCTAAGACAACGCCAACCAGGTTTTTGTAATACGCCCGAAAGGTAAATCAATAAAATAAGAAGGGTGTCCCATAAGTATTCAGTCCATGGCCTAAATTGCAGAAACAGCACGAAAATAGCTTAATTAGCCCTGTTCGCTTCAACACCTTAACCATACGATACTTACGAAACACCCCATTCAAATTTCTGCGGAGGTGCAGATTTGGTTGCAGCTGTGTAAGTTTCCCCATAGAAAAACGGTATTGACAAACCAATCCACCCGTTTTGGCGATTCTTAAAGAGAATTACCCAATTTGAAGGCGAAAAAAATGTAACTTGAATTTGAAATTTTTCCCCAACAATGGCTTTAATAATTCAAACTCAATTTTCCTGCGCCATTTTCCTACCTTTGCGCCCGCTTTTCAAACAAACAAGAAAAAATGCCACTTCAATGCGGAATTGTTGGCTTGCCCAACGTCGGAAAATCCACCCTCTTTAATGCACTGACCAACGCGAAAGCATTGGCTGCCAACTACCCTTTCGCCACAAAAGACCCAAACGTAGGCATCATTACGGTGCCTGACGAGCGCCTCGACAAACTCACAGAGATCGTAGATCCGCAAAATACGCAGCCTACGACCGTTGAGATCGTCGACATCGCTGGCCTGATTAAAGGTGCCAGTAAAGGCGAGGGCCTCGGCAACCAGTTCCTGGCCAATATTCGTGAAGTGGATGCCATCGTACACGTAGTGCGTTGTTTCGACGACGACAATGTGGTGCACGTGGACGGCAAAATCGATCCCGTTGGCGACAAAGAAGTTATTGACTTGGAGCTAGGCCTCAAAGACCTGGAAACCGTGGAAAAGCGCATGGACAAGGTAGCGCGCGCTGCGCGCATGGGGAGCAAAGATGACGCAAAAGCGCTCGAAACGCTCACCCAAGTGAAAGCCCACCTCGAAACAGGCCGAGTGGTACGTGAACTGCTGAAAGACATGGACGAAGATGCCCGAACCCTGGTGACCCGTGATCTGTCACTCTTAACGGCCAAGCCAGTGCTGTATGTCTGCAATGTAGATGAAGCTGCCATCGAAAAAGGCAACCATCACACCGAGAATTTTAAAAAATCAGTAGCCGCTGAAGGTGCCGAAGTCATCATGATTTGCGCCGGCATCGAGGCGCAAATCGCGGAAATGGAAACCTTGGAAGAACGTCAGGAATACCTGGAAATGATGGGACTCACCGAACCTGGTGTCAACCGACTCATCCGCTCCGCGTATGTGTTGCTCAACCTCATCACCTATTTTACTGCTGGTGTAAAAGAAGTACGTGCCTGGACGGTGCGCCGCGGTGCTAAGGCTCCGGAAGCTGCTGGCGTGATACACAGTGATTTCGAAAAAGGATTTATCCGCGCAGAAGTGATCAAATACAATGACTTTGTGGGCTTGGGCTCAGAAGCAAAAGTAAAAGAAGCTGGTAAAATGGCTGTAGAAGGCAAGGAATACGTGGTGACTGACGGGGATATCATGCACTTTAGGTTTAACGTGTAAGGTGATC
>JBBRWA010000403.1:0-4223 GCA_038246345.1 Chitinophagales bacterium | reverse complement strand
GGCTGTATCAAACGCAAGCACGCCCTTGTTGTGGCCAAAGCTACTCGAGTCGTGCATATTAGCGCTTTCGGGCACCTCGTCGTTGTAGAGTATCCAACCAGTGCTGGCATCTGGTTTGGTAAAAATGGCATCTAGCGTCAGGTCAAGGGCACCTTTATCTTGGGATAGCAGGTTGGGGGAATTGACAACTTTGTTGATATTGGGATCGAAATAAATGTATTCATAACCGGTGGTACTTGGTTTACCGGGTTCCTGTCCGAGCTTTGGAATTTTATAAATAAACCACCAGTCTACGGGCTTGCCATTTTCATCGAGTGCTGAAATATTCATATTGTTTTCGTTGGTTTGTACCAGTGCCTTTGGCGCGACACTGTTCGTAAAATAATTTTAATTGCATCAAACTTGCGCCAAATTGGCACCGCAAGTATAAACAAAAAAGATAAGGCATGCCCTGTTTTAGCAAATTTATTGTGCCGATGTAGCAGCTTTGTTCAAACTATAAGCAAAACCCAGCCTAATCTGTGTTTCCAGGTTGAACATACTCATATCAGCAATGGAAGAGCGCTGCTGTGCATGGGTTAAGGCTGGGTCGCCATAGGTATTGCGTTCAAAGCTAATACTACCAAGCTTGACAGGAATGCTCAGGTCGAGGCGCCAGCGCTTGTTTGTTTTTAGGAGTAGCCGGGGAACAACGCCTGGCGACAACGACGTAACCCAGGTATCCACGGGAAAGTTTTCAGATGTGGATGGCTCAAAGGAAGCCCATTGACTGGACGCCCGGAGGAAAAGTCCCAAGTAAGGAATTACTTTCATGCTTTTATCCGAACCTTGCAGCCAGTTATATTCGAATTGAAGTTGCGCATAGTTGTTCCGATGCTTACCCAATTCTTTAAATGGGAATGTAAGCGTAGAATCCATGCTTGAAAAATCATAAACAGGTTGGCTTCCTAAATAGGCATTTGTTTGTCCCGATAATTCCCAAAAATTGCCATTGGCTTTTTCGCGTGCAAATGCAACTGCATAAAATGGTTGCGTTTCATACACGCCCTGGTAAACAGGGCCAGCAACAATGTCCCTAGTAGGTAGTTTAAGCGTCGGCCGGTTGGCGAGCTCAAATCCGAGATACAGTTTAAGATAGTTTTGTTGGGCGGTGGCGGTCGTGAAAGACGCGCAGAAGCAGGCGAGAATTACGATAGTTTTTGTCATGTTTATTAAGTTAGGTTTGTGTAAAAGCTATTTAACTGCAGCAACTTTATTCAATCGATAAGCAAAGCCCAGCCTGATCTGTGTTTCCGTACTCAGTATATCCATATCAACAATAGAATTTCGCTGCTGCGCGGGCGTCAATGCCGGATTTTTCATCGTGGTGCGATCAAAGCTAATGCTCCCCAATACGACCGGGACGCTCAGGTCGAGTTGCCAACGATTGCCTAGTTTTAAGAAAAGCCGGGGCACAATGCCTGGCGAAAAGGATGTCAACCACCGATCCATCGGAAAGAACTCCGCTGTAGCAGGTTTATAAGAAGCCCATTGACTGGAAGCCCTGATGAAAATCCCCAGATAGGGCCTTATTTCTTTGTCAATGGAAGTGCATTGCAGCGAGTTGTATTCGAATTGAAGCTGCGCATGGTTGTTGCGCTCCTTGCCCAATTCGAACGGAGGGCCTGTTAGAATGGAGTCTATTGGGTAATCATAAACAGATTGGCTGCCAATGAATGCGTTGGTTCGCCCTGTTATTTCCCAAAAATTACCGCTGGCTTTTTCGTGGGCAAAACCGATGGCCATAAGGGGGCGTGTTTCATAATCGCGTTGGTATCCTTGACCCGTGTCGCCAATCTTTGGCAGTTGCAGTATTACACGGTTGGCAAATTCGTATCCAAAGTGAAGTTTAAGGTGGTTTTGTTGGGCTTGGGCGGCCGTGAAGGAGGCGCAAAGGCAGGCAAGAATTATGGTAGTTTTTGTCATGTTAAGCAAGTTTTGACAAGAAGACTGCCTTTGGGTTTGAATGGTTGCCCAACAATTCTAAATCCCGCAACTATTCAGCCGCTTGCTTTGCCATTGGTTCACTTGACCGATACATGTTTTGGGGCGCATACTTCGGAAGCTTTGCGGATAAGTATGACATTAACTGGATGATACATTATCTCAATTGATTTAAACATTACATGTTTTTGGCATGGTTTTAGAATATATATGTATCAATGTGTAAGTATTGTTCTAGAATTGAAAATAAAAAAAGCGCGGGAAAAGTCCCGCGCTTTTTTTGTGATGCGCGATTGGTTGAACGGTGACTAATGCACCTCGGTTGTCCTTCAGCTTAACATGCTGTTTCAGCACCCCGGGCAAATTTCCCAGCGTATCAATTTTCAAACTTACGTGCTGAAAAACAAATTCCAGTTTGGAATAGAATGCTGTGCACACTCATCACTCATAACTCATCACTCATAACTCATAACTCATAACTCATCACTCATAACTCATAACTCATAACTCATAACTCATCACTCATCACTCATAACGCACAATCCTGCTTCAACTGCCGCAACTCCTCCTTGCTATTCACGGTAACCAAGCTGCCATCATCGGTCATTTTCACTGTCAGTGGAAACCCGATTTTTGGACGCTCCTGCGCACCAGGGTTGTTCTGGCGCCAGGTACGGATCAATTGGTGGAAAGCCATACGGTCTGCTGCCTCGGCGGTGGTTCCATCCGGGAACTCAATGGTAATTGGGAACACGAGAGAGAAGCAAGACAAATGCTGCCCGTGACCTTGCGGGCCGTGGTTGCCGAAAGTACCAGCACAATCGGCACGCAAGCGCAACAGACCTTCCTGATCGTCTATGGTAATCAAATCTCCATCCTGTGAAACAACGGAGATCGGGAATACAAACTGGAATAGCTGGCGGTGTGGGCGCGGGCGATCATGGTTGTTAAAGTAGCGGCGAACGGCACTTTTCAGGTCATCATAAGAATACAATTCAACGACCGTGCCATCCGGCAGGGTGATGCTGACCGGGAAAACAAGCTCGTAACAGCCAAACCTGCCCATTCCGCCGCGCTCCTGCAAAGAATATAGCGCTTCGTCAACGGCCTCGTCGACGGATGCTGCGTTGTCTTTGTTGCAAGCGACGAAGATCGCAATCATCGCAATGAGGGGCAAAAGAAAAAATTTCAATGTCTTTTTCATGTTAGATAAATTTGTGTGTGTGAATGATCGTGTTGTAAGTTGTAGAACAAGGTTAAATTCCGGAAAACCATTTCGTTTGAAAGCGTTCTGTAGGGGAAGGTTGCGTTTCAGGCCAGGGGTTGCATTTCGAGCAAAATATTTTATAGCAGCAAATATTTTCCACTAAATGCAACCCCTAACCATTTAAACATACCTACCCATATTGACACAGATTTCTCCGTACCTTCAAATCCATGACTGAACCCAACCTGCAAGCTTGTATTCGCGGCGAGCGAAAAGCGCAAAAAGCGTTCTTCGAGCATTTCAAGGGCAAGATGTTTGCCCTTTGCCTGCGTTATGCCAACAGCAGGGAGGATGCCGAAGATGTTTTGCAAGAAGGCTTCGTCAAGGTGTTCCGCGACCTGCAACAATATTCCGGTGCAGGCAATTTTGAGGGCTGGGTACGGAAAATATTCGTGAACACAGCCTTGCAGCAATTACAGAAACAGCGCAGAGGCCCACTCCTGGTGGAACTGAGCGACCAGGATTTTGCCTCAGAGCCTGAACCCTACCTAGGCGAAGAAGTCCCGGCCAAAAACATGATCCGAATCCTGCAAAAACTGCCGCCCGGATTTCGCACGGTTTTTAACCTGCACGTTTTGGAAGGCTATTCACACCCCGAAATCGCGGAGATACTCAACATTTCTGTGGGTACCTCCAAATCACAACTACTACGCGCAAAAGCACATTTTCGTGCCCTGCTCGAAGGAAGCCTAACTGCCTGACCGCTATGGAAAAAAATATACAAGACGAGCGTCTCGACGACTATGTAAAAGGTTCGTTCGATGACTACGCAGAGGATCCGGCCACCGATATGTGGGAGCGGATTGAAAAGCAATTGCCGGAGGAGGAGCCCAAGCCCGTTTGGTATGCCTGGCGGCGCTTTGGCTGGCCAATGGTAGCTGTTCTGGTTATCTTGATATTGATGGCGCGACTGGTTTGTGTGGAAGGATATTATGAAGAAAAACTGCAAAAAATTTCAGCGCAACAGGATCAG
>JBBRWA010000402.1:0-4241 GCA_038246345.1 Chitinophagales bacterium | reverse complement strand
TCCCCAAATTTCCGGATTAAGGCTTCTTTCAAAAACTGGTACACTGGTACCTGTTCCTTGTCGCCCAGGGTGCAGGCCGCAGAGCAGATATCCCAGCGATCGTAATTAATGGCTTCCGTTCCCGTAGCGTCAAAAACCGAGATCCGAATGGGGTAGAGGTGGCAGGAAATGGGTTTCCGGAAATGGGTAGCGCCTGCCTGCCAGGCCCGCTCGATCCCGCAAGATGCGATGCCCAGCACATCATAAGTAAGGTATGCGCAGGGGCCTCCGTCGATGAGGGGCGTGCCGTTGCCCATGCCGTTGTACCAGGCGTGTTTGCCCGTTGCTTCAATCACGGCAATGCCTGCCGGGCTCAAAAAGGGTTTCACATCTTCATAAATCGAGTCGAGGATGGCCAATTCCGCATCTTCCAACGGCGCACCATAGTCGCCCTCCCAGCAACAAGCCCCTTTGCAAGCCGACAGGTTGCAAATAAAATTCTCTTCCACTACGTCGTCGCTGACGAGCTTGTCTTGTACAATTATCATTTTATGTTGTGTTTAAAATCACATGATCCTGGTGCCTTCTGGTATCATCGCTCCCTTTTTCACGACAACAACCCCATCCCGGATCACAAATTCATCATTCGTAACATCGGGCAAATGTGTGCCGCCCTTGATGATGACATTGTTGCCAATGCGGCAATCTTTGTCGAGTATGGCGTGCTCTATATGGCAGTAATGCCCGACGCCGAGCGGAATATCGTCGTTGCTGTTGGCAATTTCCTGCAAGGTCTGGTAAACATCGTTGCCCATCACAATAGAATCCTTAATGACGGTATTTTCCCCAATCCTTGAACGAATGCCGATGATAGAACCGTCGATCACCCGGGCATGTATGATGGAGCCCTCCGCGATAAGGGCGCGGTTGAGTTGGGTGCCGCCGTAGAATTTAGCCGGTGGCAGCATACGACCACGGGTGTAAATGGAATGCCGATTGTCAAACAAGTTGAACGAAGGTATATGGTCGGTCAATTCAATATTGGCTTCAAAAAAGGAGTGGATGGTACCAATATCAGTCCAGTAGCCCTCGTATTGATATGCCGATACTTTGCGGCCTTCAGCGATGGCATTGGGCAGTATTTCCTTGCCAAAATCAGTGGCCTCCGGGTGTTCATCAAACAAATCGCTCAGCACTTTGCGGTTGAAAATGTAAATACCCATGGAAGCGAGGTAATGGCGGCCCCGCTTTTTATTGGCCTGGCCAACTTCACTTTCCCAGTCGGGCAACAGGTCTGTATCGGGTTTTTCGGTAAAGCGCGGGATATAGCCATCACTGTCCACTTTCATAATGCCAAACCCAGTGGCATCTTTGGCATCCACGGGCAAGCAAGCGATGGTAACCTCTGCATTTTGGGCGATGTGGTGTTGCACCATCTTTTCAAAATCCATCTGATACAATTGATCGCCGGAAAGGATCAAGATGTAGTCAAAATCGTGGCGCTCGTAGTGCTGGCGGCATTGGCGCACGGCATCGGCGGTGCCCTGAAACCAGCCGGAGTTGTTGGGCGTTTGCTCGGCGGCGAGCAAATCCACAAAACCTTGGGTAAACTGGTCGAAATTATAGGCGTTTTTGATGTGTGCATTGAGGGAAGCTGAGTTGTACTGCGTGAGCACGAACATCCTTTTTACCCCAGAATTGATACAATTCGAAATGGGGATGTCAATCAGTCGGTACTTGCCGCCGATGGGCACAGCTGGTTTGGAGCGCTTCTCCGTGAGGGGGAAAAGGCGGCTGCCTGCGCCACCTCCAAGAATTATGGAAATCATCTTTATCATGGTGCTGTTGTTTTTTCGAAAGTGGGCAGTAAAATTGGATGCGGTGAAGGTAATAATCTTATGATTTATTTGGAAAATTCCTTGACCTCACATATTTCCGCGTCAAAAATTTAACCCGAATGCGAGACCAACCCGCATGATAAAGCTAACCATCCAGTTACCCTAAATCCCAACTGCCTCCCTTACCCTGAGTTGTCCTGCTGTAAGCATCCGTCCACGTAAAGTGCGCTGAAGGCACTATTTCTGCTTAGATTTTGGCTTCTCCGTCTTTAGCTTGACGGGGGTCGTTTTCACGGCCTTGGCGCGATTGGGAGCAGGGGCGGGTGTTGATTGTTTGATGGTTGCAGGCGGGTTGGTTCCAGTACCTTTAATCGCCGCAGGCTTTTTATCGGCAACAGGCTTTTTCACGGCGGGCTTTTTGGGCGCTTTGTCCTTTAAGGCGGGCTGCGGCTTGGCTTTTTTCGCGGCAGGTTTTTCAGTTGTAACAACTTGCTTTACTGTTGCTTTTTCCGTGGAAGGTTGTTCGGTTTTCACGACCTGTTTCACCGCTACCTTTGGCGCAGCAGGCTTTTCAGTTTTAACGGCTTGTTTAGTAGCTGCTTTTTCCGGGGCGGGCAGCTCCGTTTTAACAGCCTGCTTCACCGGAGCTTTTAGCGCGACAGGCTGTTCCTTGGGCAGCTCTTTTTGTGCTTTGGCCACCTGAATGTGTGCGCCGATCCGCCGATAGGCATTGAAATATTGCTGCACTGCTTTTTCCCAGGAAAAGTCGATGGACATGATGCGTTGGCGCAGGATGTCAATGATACGCGGTTCGTTGTGCCACATGGAAGCAGCACGGTGAATGGCGTAGCCGATGTCGTTCAAACTGAAATTGTCGAACCGAATACCGCGCCCGCTGCCATCTGGCTCGGCGATATCAGGCACTGTATCTTTCAAGCCGCCTATGCTGCGCACAATCGGGATGGTACCGTAGCGCATGGAGTACATCTGGTTGAGGCCACAAGGTTCTACCCGCGAAGGCATGATCAGGAAATCGGACCCAGCATAAATTTGGTGGGCCAGGGATTCGTTGTAGTCGATGACCGCACTGACGCGGCCCATGTATTGATGCGACATTTGCCGGAACTCATTTTGTGTCCAGGTCTCCCCTGTGCCCAGCACCAGGAAGCTGCCAGAACCACCCGCATGGATATAGCTTTTGTAAGCATCCGGCAACAAATCGCTGCCTTTCTCGCTCACCATGCGCCCGATGAAACTGATCAAAGGCTTATCCTCCGGCAAGCCAAACCATTCGCACAACACCTGTTTATTTTTTCGCTTAAAGGCGCGTATTTGTTCTGCTGCCGATATTTTTTCGTTGGCAGGCTCCAGCCGATATGCTAAAGCCGAATCCGTTTCCGGGTCCCATACCTGCGCGTCAATGCCATTGATAATCCCGTATTCTTTTTGCCATTCTGACTTAAACAATGGCTCCAAACCAAGGCTTTTTTCATGCAGCTCGTACAGGTAACTTTCCGAAACCGTGGTAACGGCCCAGGCGCATTTCACCGCGGAAGCCATGGGGTTTATGGTATTGTTCCAATCAAGATACCCCCTTGCCCAGGCATCATAATACGGCAGCAAAGCTTGGCTTTTCCAACTAAAAGCACCCTGATATTGACCGTTGTGAATGGTGAAAACCGTTCGTGTATTGGCGAGCGGCCGAAAATCAGGCGAGTGTTTCACCATAAAAGGAATCAGACCAGTATGGTGGTCGTGGCAATGCAGCACCCGTGGTCGCTCGCTTTCCGGGAAAGAAACCACCCATTGCAATACCGCTTGCTGGAACACCAGGTAGCGCTCCAGTTCATCTTCATAAGACCAGCCAGCAGGGTCGTTGTAAATACCCGGACGATCGTACAGCCCTGGAATATCTACCACAAAAAAAGGAAAACCGAGCGCATTGCTTTTCTCCTGCTGCACCGAAAACGGGATATGTCGCCAGTCGGAACGAATGGCACCGCTGTACACGGTGACCCACTCGCGGCCGTTTATCCACTTGAGGGAATATTTAGGGATGATGGCGGCGGATAATACACCAGCCTGGTTCATGTACTTCGGCAAAGAGCCAACGACATCACCCAAACCGCCTGTTTTGGCGGCGGGGTAACATTCTGCGGAGATATGTAGGACTTGGATCATGATTTTGACGGTGGACGGTAGACGGTGGACGGTGGACGGGGCGGCATACACCTTTAATGCTTGGGCTAAGGTTGAGGAATAGCTTTTGACGATGACAAAAATGTTCGGGCCAAAAATACAAAAACATCCAATAGTTACGGTGTATGCCCAAAAGGCTAACAGCCAACAGCCAACAGCCAACGGCTAACAGCCAACAGCCAACAGCCAACAGCCAACAAATTTATACAGAAGCACCAACTATTG
>JBBRWA010000401.1:0-4249 GCA_038246345.1 Chitinophagales bacterium | reverse complement strand
CCTTGCGGTGGGTATCGTCTTTAAGAGCTTGGTCGGCAGTTTTATTGGAATTGCAGGCAAACAACATACCCAGTGCCGCTACGAAGAAGATTGAAAGAATCGTTGAATTTTTCATTGTCGATTTTGATTGATTTGCAATTAAATTGTTGTGCTCAAAGGTAAGCCCAGTGATGGTGAACAGCCTTACACAATTCTGGCAATAAGTTACATGATTCACACATTGGCTTGTTTATAAATAGAAAAAAGCACCTCCATGCGAACATGAAAGTGCTTTTTGCATCCCTTATTTATTTTGAAGGAAAAACAGGGATAAACGCAGGCGTTTGTGGTTACATATTGGTCGGACGATGAAAAATCGTCAGACCAAATGGCCCTCGTCCGACCACTTTTCGTGGTCTCGAATAAGTAAGGACAAATACAGCCCTACCTGGCCCTATCAAGCTAAAAACACAATCAAATCCTGAAAATTCGGGATGACTCATGTTGATTACCCGTCATTGCGTTGTATTTTTAGGATGCATGCCGGATGACAAGCGATAGGTACCGTCGGCCGCTGGTGTTATTTCAAAATAAAAGGCTGTAGGAGCTTTGTAATCGCCGAAATACCTGATTCCCTGCATGTCACATTGCATGTTGTAAAATCTGATTTTACCAGCATTTTCGGCGACGGTATAAAAATCCTGTGAAAACCATTTCATGCGGTCGACCAAATAAGGGTCAAGCTCTTTTAACAAATGCTCATTGGTGGGAAAAAACTCAAATTGGATATGCCCTTTTTGCCCAATAGTATATTTGCCGATATGGAGCCCGTTTGCATCTTTGGCTACCCCGTACCAAACCAGGTTGGTAACAGAAACCGGTACGGAAAGCATTTTGTAGGCGCTAATGCCCTGACCGGCCAATTCCGCATTGAACCGCTTCTCAACTTGTTGTTTGTTCAATAGCGTAAGCAATAAATATAAGGTGCTGATTCAAAGGATAGAATGGCTGTATCCACGGTGAATGCTGATTCGCTCCAGGTCATTGAAAAAAGGGAGCAGGACAACATCCAGATCGGGAATAGTACCACCAATAGCGCCAAGGACTGCCGCTTTATTGCCGATTCTTTTTCCTAAAACAGCTTCGCCTACTGCTGCGCCTAATATGGCTTGTGTGAGGGAGTCCATGTATTAATTTCCGTTGAGGGTCAAAACTGCGTTTCAGATTTGGCAGGTATTTATTTTTTCAAGTCTAATCATTGGTCATTTTTTAATTTCGACTGTGAAATAATTGCCGTTGTCCTCCGTGAATTTTTGCCGGACAATGCCGGTGTCTTTTTCAAAATCCTCGTAATAATTGTATTGGGTGGTGGAAATTTTTACGGACATAACGGTTGCCGTCAATTTGGGAAATCAACATGCCTTCATCCTTTTGGGCAAAACTTGTAGGTGGAAGTAGAAACAAGACGCAAGGCAATACGAACAAGATTTTTTTCATATCAAATATGGCTGTCAAAAGAATTCCGGATGAATGAATAAGGCTTTGTTGGTGGTCGAAATCGAATTTTTCGCACTTCGCTCCCACCCCATCAAGGCCCGGATGGCATCAATGGTTTCAGGGATGACAATGGCCTGATTGTCCACCAGGTAAGCGTAATACAGTTCATCGCCTTCCACTTTCAGCATGTCTTCCCAGATGGCCACTTCGTACATGTCACCGTGCGGCCTGCCCAGGTCGAGCATCAGTTCTTTCACGGCATTATTGGCTGAAAGCCCGTCGGCATATTGGATAAAAGCAATGCGGGTAGAAGTTCGAAAGGCAGCCAGTACCTCTGCTTTGGATGCCTCACGGGTCAGGCGCACTACCCAGTAATGCAGGTGGCTGAGGGTTTCGGGCACTTTCACGGCAGCAGTGACCACGTCAAGTTCGGGGTCAACACTTTTGGCGTCGGGACCTTGATGGCTGGGTATATCCTGTTCCGGCACAAGGGTGTTCATGATGCCGTTGAGGTGGCTCTCCCAGGGGTCGGTGGCCCGGCGGAGCAATGTGCCCCTGGCATTTTTCAGCAATCCGGCATTTTTGAGTGCCGTGAGCGTTCTGACGATGGAGGTGGTGTTGCAGGAAACGACCCTTGTGGCATCTTTGCCCAGCGCAGTTTCATAATTCGACTCTGCAACAAAAGAATGTCCCGTCGTTTCATGCTTCTCGCCGCCTTGCACGATGAATTTCACCCCTGCTTTCCGGTAGCGCTCCGCATTTTGCGCCCCGAATTTTTTTGGGGCACAATCCACCACGACATCGGCTTGATGCAGCAAATCATCCAGGGTGCCAACCGTTTCAATGCCCGCCGCCTGCATTTTTTCACAGGCATCGCTATTGAATCCATATACCGAAATTTCTTTGACGTTGGCGATTTTTATCCGCCAATCAGACGCCACATCACTAACGCCCAACAATTCCATATCGGGTTGGAGCCTGACAGCGTCCGCAACCCGTTTGCCGATGACACCGTATCCATTGACTGCTACTTTTATCTTTTCCATGATTTTATTTTTTAGGTTAATATTTCGTTTTCATTCTTCACGCCTTTTTCAAAGCAGTCCAGGTTGTAAATCGTCGTATCCGCAATGTTCGTCAGTGCCGTGTCCGTCAAGAAAGCCTGGTGGCTGGTAATCAGGACGTTGTTGAATGTCATCAACCGGGCTATCACGTCATCCTGTAATATGCCCCCTGAATGGTCTTCGAAAAACAAACCTTCTTCTTCTTCATAAACATCCATTCCGAAGTAGCCGATATGCCGGGTTTTTAATGCATCAATTACGGCCCTTGTATCCACCAAAGCGCCCCGACTGGTGTTGATAAGCATCACCCCGGGCTTCATGTTGGCGATGCAGTTCTGGTCAATCAGGTAGCGGGTTTCGCTGGTGAGCGGCACGTGCAAAGTGATGATGTCTGATTCCCGGCACAACGTGGCGCAGTCTGTATACGTCACACCCCCTTCTTTTATCAATGTTTCATTTTCCTGTCGGTCATTGACAAGGATGCGGCAGCCAAAACCCCGCAGTATGCGCACGACGCCGCTACCAATTTTGCCCGTGCCAATAACCCCGGCGGTTTTTCCGTGCATATCAAAACCAGTCAGCCCGTCCAAAGAAAAATTCAACTCCCGCACCCTGTTATGTGCCCGGATAATTTTCCGGTTGAGGGCAAGCATCAAGGTAACGGTGTGCTCGGCGACCGCATAAGGCGAGTAGGCAGGCACCCTCGCCAACCGAAATCCCAATTTCTTTGCCGCCGCCAAATCCACGTGGTTGAAACCAGCGGAGCGCAGCACCAGGTATTTGACACCACTTTCATGCAATACACCCAGGGCAGCAGCCGATGCGTCGTCTGTGACAAAAAGGCTGACAGCCTCACAGCCTTTGGCAAGGGCTGCCGTCCGCCCGTCCAGTTTGACATGGAGCAGATGGAGGTCATGCCTGCTGTTATTGGCTTGCAACAGGTGTTTTTCTTCGAAATGGTGCGTACTGAAGACACAGGTTTTCATAATGCGAGGGTTGATTTTAAAATCACGCAGTCTTATAATAGAATTTATTTTTTGACCAAACTGAAATTGTAAATGCCGGCAATACAAGCCCCCACCAGCCAGCCGAGGATGAAAGATTCCACCAGCCCGATGCAGAATTCGTAAAACGGCACACCCATGCGGATGACGGGTGCAGTGTCAAATCCATGCAGCAGGCTGTTGAAAAACAGCACCGTGCCTTCCCTCCCCACGGCCATCATCACGATGGCACAGCCGAGGTACAGCAGCGCCCATGTAAGGCCCACTGCCAGTCCGAATTTTCTAATGTGAATGGTGTTCATAGCGTTCTTCTTTTTGACCGAAAAAAGGCTTTTCAACCGAGGTCAATTGATTCAAGTTGGCAATTTCACTTTTTGCGTTTGTCTCTAATGAAATATACAAGGAGGAGTATAATGGCAAGTGGAATAAGCCACATACCCCACATACCCCAACCCATGCCCCAGCTCCAAGAATTATCGTGCATCATTTTAGTTGTTTTTAATGATTTAAGTGAATGTCGGATGAGATGTTATGAGGCTATTTAAGCTTTAAGTTCAGCTATGGTATAACCTGAATTTCTCAGTGCCTCTTTTAACGTATCCGCTTCAATCGCTTGGGAAGAAGTAATTTCTGCTTGCTTCTTTGCCAAGTCTATTTTTACGGATGTTACTCCAGGAACTGCGGACAATTTATTTTTAACGGTTG
>JBBRWA010000400.1:0-4250 GCA_038246345.1 Chitinophagales bacterium | reverse complement strand
GTATGCATTTTGAGGGGTAATGGTTGCGCGGGAATGAAAAAGATGGATCAAATTTGTGGCACCAGGGTCTCTAATCATAATCATACCGTTAGGAATATTATACCCATCTCCCGGATGGCAGAATAAATCGGCCATGGTTCCCGGGTTTAGCCCGTCGCTGTTCTCGACAAAAGCCCCACTGGCAGTTTCAACATAACAACCATTTGAAAGTAGCAATAAATTGCCAGAAGTGTCACAAATTGTTGCATTTGTGGCAAAAAAGGTAATCTCTTCTTGGGAGTATATGATTTTTAATGAATCAATAAATTGGAAGCTGATTCGTTCTGTTCCAGGATGTTCGGGGTAGGTATTTGAATCATATCCAAATACCCAAACATTGTCCTCCTTTTGTGCGGTCAGCTGAATTACTTGGAAAAAAAGATAAGAAAGAAAAAATAGCTTTTTCATGGTTGGTTATTAAAACAGTGCTGCGCGCACCGGAAAGCGCACAGCACCGTATAATTAAACAAAAGACTTATTGTAATATGATGCGCTGGGTTTTTAACAGAGCACCGTCAAGAGATGACAGTTGAACCGTATAGATACCCAATGGCAAAGCAGGTATTGTTGCAAAACCAGCCTTAGTTTCAAAAGACTTTTGCAACTGTCCCAGTTGGTTGAACAGCCTGAAAAACACAAGCTCCGAGCTTGTCCCAGTCCAGTATATAGCATCGTGCGCCGGGTTGGGGTAGAATGTGATTGTTGAAGCGTTCTCTTTTATTGACGTTATTGCTTTTTGATCCCGGTATGCTGCGGCAAGGCATAAATCCTTATCCTCAAACTCTTGCTCTAAGTAATGAGAAACTATGGCTCGCGCCTCGTACACCGCATCGCCGTATTCCAATGGACATTGGTTCGCTATGCCAGCCAATACTGCCAAATCTGTGCTTGAAATGGTATCTGTTGCCAGCATATTTAACAAAATAGTGTTGACGGTTTTGTGCGTGAGCGCAGGGGTTGTTGAAGCGTTTACACTGGCATTGAGTGCCAACAAATTCTGGATTCTTTGCAATGTACTTGTCGTATAACTGGTATAAAATTGCTCCATCCCTATTTGGGCATCGCTGCGCTCTTGGAGGGCTGTGTTGTACTGATTGGCTGTTACCAAGGTTCCAGCTTGGCGTATGCTGTCCAGGCTGCTTAATGCCTCAATTTTTTGATACCAGGTATTTTTTAAATTGCTGAGCGTTGTCTGTTCGGTGCTGCTGAGTTGAAATAATTTGCCACGCTCTTCGGCGATGTACGCTAGTTTTCCCGTTGAAATATTGTCATTGGCGGCTTTAAAATTGGCCATGAGCGGCGTTTGGCTTTCAAGGCCAGGGTGGCGTAGCATTTTACGGTACAAGCGGTACGCGCCTTTCCAGCGGGTTTCAGACTCGAAAACATCGGTTGGCAAGTTGCCTCCGGCGATGGCAATATCCAAGTCTGTGGGATTGCCGTCTTCTCCTGCTGGGTTAGGAATTGGATTTGGAGGGAACATGCAGGTAATCGCTGCTGGACTTAGTCCAGGTGTTGATTGGTCAATGAACCATCCACTACCTGGATCCACATCCGGGTTTAGTGCCGGATTTTCAAGCTCATCAACAAAGAATCTTGAGGAGCCAACTATGATTGAGTTTGTTCCCCAATGTATTCCACCAAAACCCCCAGTAGGAATGGCCGCCAAATCCCAGACATTCCCCGTATGCTCCTGGTTGCCAATAAATACGTTTCCAATACCTTGATCGCCGAGTTGCAATCCAGTAACATGGGTATTCATGGAGTTGCCCGAGACGCGGTTGGTGAAATCAGCCATATCGTAAAACTGTATGCCGACATTGGTATTGTCAACACAATTGAACACCACGCTGTTGCTGAAACCTGCGCTTGAGCGAATGGCATTTGAATTACCGAGTCCGGCGCTGCCGCTTTGGTTCACCGTATTGGCACTTATGGCGGTAAACATGTCCCCCTCTGCCCAAATACCGTTGTAGTCGTTTGCTTGGGAAAGGTTGGTCACTGAGTTTCGTAGAATTCGGCCGTTTACACCATTTCTGTAGTGGATTCCCCTGCCTCCATGATCCATTGTTACATTATTTTCATCAATCTTCCAGCCAAATCCGGGAGTGCTTCCGCTGCCCAAGCCCAGTTCATTCGCTAATATTCCTGTAGCGGGTGTAATGCCTGAACCAAAACCGCTAATAGCAATTGTATTTAAGTACATTGAACTTTCAATGGCAAGCGGTTCATTCAGAAATGACTTTACCCCATATTTTTTTGCGAAAATCGAATTTCCAGTAAATACTAAATCACGGGTGGGGCTTCTCTCCCAGTCTATTCCCTTATCAACGTTCGTCATGGATACGTTCTCCACATTAGCACCACAATAATGGCCTTCTATGCCTGTTTTGCAATTATTGAAGGTCATTGAGGTCCAGAATTCGTTGATATTCAAATAATTCGGGCCTGCTTTTGAGTTGGCATAAATACCAATGCCTTCTGTTTTATAACGTTTTATCCCGATAGAATTCATGTCGTTAAAGGTCATATTACCCAAGTTCCCTGTCGTGTTGGTAATGATGATGCCGTTCGCCAACGCACTAAAATTGTTGCCGCCCCAAATGTTGAAGTCCCTATAATTGTGCGCCTTTAACCCGCAATAGCCACGTTCTTCAATAACTTCTGTCATCCCTGGGAAGGGGTCTTTCAGCGGGGCATCGCTGAAAAAATTATTGTTCGCAAAACTGTTGATCGTTGCCCGAAACGGCGCTCCAGTCATATTGAAGTGTCGTGCCTGCTCCAGTAGGGTCAAATGGTGCCGTAAAGTTGCCAGTGATAAGGGTAGTGTTATTTGCCGGGTCGACAACTTTGGTAATATTTGTAAGATTCCCTGGGTCGCTTAATGAAAGGATATATGTATGAATTAATATTTCCACGATAAATTCATGATCTGTTGGATAGCTATGAAAAATATTTACTGGGATCGGTATCGTCCAATCACAAACTCCGGGTGTAATTTGGGTGGGGATATCAAGTACCGCCCAACCAAACATGCACCCTGTTTGCGCATGAACAATATTTGTATTTGAGAAGAAAAAAATACTAAGGGCAAAGATGTAATTGAATTTTAATTTTGTTCGATGTTCGATGTTCGATGTTCGATGTTCGATGTTCGATGTTCGATGTGGGTAAATGATGGAACAAAGGATTTTTCATAATTTTGAAGAAGTTCTTTTGGTGAAAATTAAATAGAATGAAGCGGTAACCGGTTTACCAGCTCCAAGATAGACCCATTTATGCTCTATTGACTGGACACTTTTTTGCTAAAGTCAGGATTCTAATTTAAAGAATTACTTTAAAAATTGTCAATAATAAGCTCTAAGCACAATAATAGCAAAATTGGGTCAGGTTTCAGAACCTCGAAAAACTACCATAAATCAACTTAAATTCCCAAGCGAGATGGAAAATATCTTATGCTCAATACAACAGGCCGCCAAACTGAATAACAACCTGAAACCTGAAACCTTGAAACCTGAAACCAAGAAATGAAATTTCTAATCGTAACCGCCTGGTACCACCCCTTCATCCACCCCCGTGCCCACCGCTGGACCGCGCTGGCGAAGCATTGGGCGGCTTCCGGGCATGACATTCACGTATTAACGGCAAGGGTCGGCGACGCGCCGAAGTCGGCAATGACAGATGGTGTACAGGTACATCGTGTCGGCTTCGATTCCTTGAAAGAATGGCTGTACCATATATTACAAGTTAAAAATGGACGGGGCAGGGTAGGGGCGCCACCCCAACAAAGCGGATACCTCTTGCGCCTCCTGGAATGGGCCTACAAATCCATTTGGAAAAACATCTTCTTCCCAGACGATGCCTGCATCTGGTATTTTCCCGCCAAACGAAAAATGTTGCAACTGCTTGAAAAAGACCAATTTGATGCCATAATAACGGTTTCATTGCCTTTTACAGATCATTTGCTGGGCTTGGGTGCCAAAAAAAAGCACCCCACGCTTTTTTGGCTGGCCGATATCGGCGACCCTTTCTCCATTCAGGCAAAAGCACCGAATAACTCCTGGCTGTACAAAAAGAAAAACCTCCAACTCGAACGCAAGGTTTTGGCAATGGCAGATGCGGTTACCGTTACCACGCCTGCTACCATCAAAGCTTACGAAAAGTTGTTCGGCACAGCCATCGCCCAGAAGATAAGCGTTGTTCCGCCCTTGTTG
>JBBRWA010000399.1:0-4253 GCA_038246345.1 Chitinophagales bacterium | reverse complement strand
TACCATTTACAGTACGGTGGCGCTTATGCGGAGCAGCAGCAGTCGTTCCGGGAGTTGTTGATGATTTTGTTGGCAGCCAGCTTGCTCGTATTTGGCGTGATGTTGTTTTTGTTTCGGGAAATTGGCATTGCGCTGCTCATCATTGTGGTGGCGGTGCTGGGTATTTCGGGTAGTTATGCCGCGCTGTACATCAGCCATACGGCATTGAACGTGGGCAGTTATACGGGCTTGATTATGATTGTGGGCATCATTGGGGAGAACGCCATATTCACGGTGTTGCAATTTCGGGACAACCTGAGCAGCCGCGGGATAGACGATGCGCTTGGGTTCGCCATTTCAACACGCTTGCGGCCCAAATTGATGACGGCTTTGGGCGCTATCATCGCGCTCATGCCGCTGGCATTGGGCATTGGGACGGGGGCGCAATTGCACCAACCCTTGGCCATTGCGGTGATCGGCGGTTTCTTGGCGGCCTTGCCTTTGTTGTTGGTGGTATTGCCGGCGGGGTTAAGGGTGCTGCATGGGGGCAGGTTTTGGCGGGCTTAGCGGGAACTATCCTGCACTACGACCAAAATTTTTCAGTAAAATCGATCACGCATACTTGTAAACAAGCGTTACATCATCCATGAATATTTCAATGCTGAGTTGAAATATTCATGGATGATGTGCTTTTAGTGTTGGAATGTTTTTTTGTACTTCCCTTCAATCCGTGTTCTAATACTTCAAGGACAGACCATTATCCTAAAAACAAACCTTGGTTTCCCAAGCCCCGTCCTCAAAACCTATTTCTAGCCCCCACTCATATTGCTCACAAATTTCCTTGACAATCGCCAAGCCCAAGCCCAGTCCTTCTGATTGTATATTGCTGCGCCGAAACCGTTCCAGCAATTCAGTTGGGGGCACTTCAGGGGTCAGGCCGCTGTTTCGGAGTATCAGGGATTTTTCGTTGAGCTGAATAGAAATCCAGCCATCGGCAGCAATATTGTGCTTCACCGCATTGCCAATCAGGTTTCCAATCAGCGTTTCGGCGAGAAAGGGATTGAGCGGAAGGTTGAGCGGCTTGAGTTCCGTCTGAACGCGTAGGTTTTTAGCCTCGATAAAATCTTCGAGCTGTTCCAATTTACGGGTAATGAGCCCGGGAACATCTACCATTTCCAGGGCTTGAAACTGGTAGTTTTCGATTTTAACCAGCAGTAGCAGGTTTTGTTGCAAACGGGAAAGCCGGGCGGCGGCTTGCTGTGTTTGGTGCAGATGGCCCAGTTGTTCCTTGGTTAGTCCTTCGGATTGGAGCAACGTGTCGAGCTTGGCGCGAATCACGGCCAGTGGGGTTTGTATTTCATGGCTGGCATTTTCCGTGAAACGTTTGAGGGCGCGGTAATCCTGCCGGGTTTTCTCGCTCCATCGTTCTAGGGTGGTGTTTAGTTCAGCAAATTCATCCGTGTTCGTTTCGGGAAGCACCATCGGATCCTGTTGATTTAGCTGGAAGCCGCGCAAGCGATCAAGGGTTTCGTAAAATGGCTTCCAAAGCTGCGCTGACATCCGTTTTTGGGCCCAAAACAAAGCGAGGAACATGGCTGCCAAAAGTGCAAGATTGAGCAACAGTACGGTTTCCGCAATATCTTCCGTCTCCACAGCTGACTGCAAAATATCGACTTGATATGGTTGGCCGTGCACACTCAGGCCAAAGCGCAGTTGCCGGAAAGGTTCTTCTTCTTGTTCCAATTCGTTCAAAAGCATGGTATCCTGGAGGCTGCGGGAGGGTAATATTTCCACTCGATGTGCCAAAAGCTTCGCGCTGGTGCTTTGGAAAAATACGGGTAGTGTGTCGTGTGTCTGCGCATACGCGACAATTTCTGCCTCCAGTTCCTCCAATCGCTCGTCGGCGTATGTATTAAAAAGCGACCGCACTCCCAGGAACAAGGCTACGCTGCTGACCATAAGGGCCACCAAGGAGATCAGCAGATATCGTTGGTTGGTTTGTGCGAGTAGTTTCATTTGCTGGTCGAGAATTTGTAGCCCACACCATAAACGGCTTTGAGGTAGTCATCGGCGCCCTTTTCCGTGAGTTTTTTGCGCAGGTTTTTGATATGGGAATAGATAAAATCGAAGCTGTCCATCTGGTCGGCATCATCGCCCCAAAGGTGCTCGGCAATGGTTTCGCGGGTGAGCACACGGTTTTTATTGGCCAGGAAAAACAGCAATAAATCGTATTCTTTGCGCGTCAAATCTATAGGCACATCGCACACAAGCACTTGCCTTTCAGCAGTTTGCACCTTTATTTCAGCAAAAACAATTTCAGCATTGCCGCCAAACTGCCGCCGCCGCAGAATGGCCTTGATGCGGGCATTGAGCTCCGCCAGGTGAAAAGGCTTGGTCAGGTAGTCGTCGGCGCCGAGTTCCAGTCCGTTAAGTCGGTCGTCGAGGGCGTTTTTGGCTGAAATAATGAGGATGCCTGCGGGTGATTCCTGCTTTTTCAGTTGTGCCACCAAGTCCATGCCATTGCCACCGGGCAACATAATGTCAACCAACACGCAATCGTATTGGTAGACTTGGATTTTATCCAGTGCCGAGGCATAGTCAGCACAGTGTTCCACCAGGTAGCCATCGTCGCGGAGGTAGGCGGCGATGCTTTGGGCGAGGGAAGGCTCGTCTTCTATGAGTAGGAGTTTCATGTAGAAAGTTGTCAAATCAAAAAATGTCCAATTTCCAACAAGTAACGCCCAATTTCCAAGTGGGTGGAACGCTTGGTCATATCATGGGACAAGCCAAATATAACATTACGCTACGTTTACCGAGTGAATGAGGTGTACGCTTAGTACTTGGAAATTGGGCGTTCCTTGTTGGACATTGGACATTACTTTTTGCGCAAATATCCAGTCTAATTCTGGATACATTCTGGATTTCAGCCTCAACTACCCTACCCGCATACAATCCTCCCCCAGCACCTTCTCCAGCATTTCCAACAAAAAATCCGCGTCCTTTTTCCCAAAAACCATCGGTGGCTTGATTTTTAAAACGTTGTGGAAAGGCCCGTCGGTACCCATCAGGATGCCCAATTCCCGCATGCGGTTGGCCAGGCAGGCTGTTTGGGCGGCAGCAGGCTCCAGGGTTTCGGGGTCTTTTACCAATTCAAACCCGAGGAAAAGTCCAGGGCCACGCACATCACCGATGATGCGGAATTTTGTAGCCAATGACTTTAGATGGGCGCTCAAATAAGCGCCTATTTCTAACGCATTTTGCTGTAACCCTTCATCTTTTATTACCCGCAACACTTCTAGGCCAATGGCACAGGATACCGGATTTCCACCAAATGTATTAAAATACTCCATGCCGTTGGCAAATGCATCGGCGATGGCGCGGGTAGTCACAACAGCTCCCAGCGGGTGCCCGTTTCCGATGGGCTTGCCGATGGTGACAATATCTGGAACCACACCATGCTCCTCAAAAGCCCAAAAATACTGGCCGTGGCGACCGCAGCCAGTTTGTACTTCATCGGCGATGAACAGGCCTCCCGCTGCGCGCACATGGGCTGCTGCGGCTTTCAAATAGCCGGGCGGGAGTGGCACTTGCCCACCGCAACTGATGACTGATTCGCAAATAAACGCAGCGGGGTTTCGGCCTTCAGATTGGATTTTGGCTACCGCGGTGGCTACATGGGCGGCGTATTGTTGACCTGGTTCAGTAGTATTTCCCCTGTACATTCCTCGGTAGGTATCCGGGATGGGCGTTACATGCACTTTCGGCGGCACCCCGCGCCCGCCTGGCCCGTTGAATTTGTAAGAGCTGATGTCCACACAGCCCTGGGTATTGCCGTGGTAGCCGACTTCCACGACGATCATGTCCTGTTGTTGGGTGTATGTTTTTGCCAGGCGCATGGCCAGTTCATTGGCTTCGCTACCGCTGTTGACGAAAAAAGCGACTTTTAATTCGGGCGGAAATGTTTCCAGCAGCGCTTCTGAAAACTGTATGATATTTTGGTGGAGGTAGCGGGTATTGGTATTCAGCACGGCCATTTGCCGTTGTCCGGCGCGCACCACGCGCGGGTGCTCATGGCCCACATGCGCGACGTTGTTCACCGTGTCCAGGTAGCGCCTGCCTGTGTCGTCGAACAAGTATTGCCGCCAGCCGCGCAGCATGGTGAGGGGCTTTTGATAGGAAATACTCAGGTTTTTGCCCAGTTGGTTTTTCCGGGCGTTCAGGATGTTTTCTGTCGATACTTGCTCCACGCTTGGCGAAGGTTTCCCCGTCAACAG
>JBBRWA010000398.1:0-4268 GCA_038246345.1 Chitinophagales bacterium | reverse complement strand
GGCGAAGGCTGTGGGTGCGGTCACGAGCCCATCGAGGTGGCGGAACAGGTCGTCGCGAAGTTGGGCCTGGTGTATTTTGTTCATGGTGGTAAGGGTAGGGTGGGCGATAAAGGTAGGGAAAGTTGGGGAAGGGAGATTATTCGACGGGACCTCGATCGACTTGACGACCGAGGAAAGCTGCTGTTTAAAGCACAGAAAGCTGCGAAACAAAGCTTAAAATATATGATTTTTGAGCTTTATGTTGGGTTGTTGTGAGCCACAATTGTAGGTTGGATTTTTGTGGTGGGTGGCTGCTTCCCGGTTGCGTCTGTACTCGTCGGAGGCGTCGCTGCATTCAATTTGAACCTTACGGTCAACCTGGCTCCCGGCCAAGCTGACATGTTGTACAATTACAACAAAGAAACCCAGTATTCGGGCATTGTCATTCCGATTCAGTGGACATTACAAGTTGTTGAGTTGTCAAGAATCACTTGACAACTCAACAACTTGTAATACGACGTAGCCGATTACGGAATCAGGATCGCGTTTTTGACCGTTACCGACAAAAGGATGTTACCTGTTTGTCCATGCCGCAACAAGCCATCGGGATTGGAAAATGTTGCTCTGAAGGCGATGTTGCCGGTTTCATTGTTAAAATCGCCCTTAATAGTTTCGATTACGCCTTCACCATCGAACAGCTCATTGTTGGCCATCATCAGTTGGACTTTAACCTGCCGACCGGACTTCGCCTGTTTCGAACAGGTGATGTATTCCGCCTCGGGTACGTTGAAGTAGACCCATAGTTTGCTGTTGTCGGAAAGGGTATTGAGCAATTCGCCTTCGTCCAGAAGACTTCCTTTCCACACGTCGTTGAAACGCCCGACAATACCCGCAAAAGGTGCCCGGATTTCGGTAAATCCCAGTTGTACTTTGGCCAGTTCGTACTCAGATTTGACTTTTTGCATCTTGGCCAGCGCTAGCGCCAGCTCATTTTTGGACACAATGTTGCTGTCGGCGAGGGCTTTGGTATTCAAACTCGGAGATGTACAGCTCGGCCAGCACCTTTTGTGCCTCGGCTTGGTACACCAAAGGCATGATCTGAAAGAGCATTTGGCCTTTTTTTACCATTTGGCCTTCGTCTACATAAATGTCCTGCAGGTACCCTTTTTCGAGGGCGCGCAGCTCAATATGTTGATAAGACCGGATCTGACAGACGTATTCGTGTTGCATTACCGTGTCTTTTACCATAGGATGGGTGACGATGAAGGTAGTTTGCTCTTGTTTGGTCTCTTGCTCGTGTTTGCAAGCAGTAGCGTACAATACCAATATGGGTAGGATGAACCTTAAGTATTTCATCGAGTTTTTAATTGAAAATGAAGGGAAACAAAAAGCTGCCGCTCGGCGAGTTGCAACGCAATTCACCGGCAAATGGGGTTGGTCCACAGGAGTCTGGACCCTCAGAAAATCATTGGGGGAACGTCTTAGGAAAGGTAGCCCTGCTACGTATGGAAGAGGATAAATATGGCAGGTGCCCGGAACGAATTGAGCAGATTGACCTGAAATTGCCTGATGGTAACAGCTTGGCAAAGCGTCGCGGTGTGCGTCTGCTCACGGTAAAAAAGTGCTTCAAAAGGGAAGGGCAACGGTGCCCGGTTGCAACCACCGTCGGTGTTGAATCCTTCACGCAAACCGTCGGAATCTTCAGGCGATTCGTCCTCCTGACCAATGGCCACCTTAATTTCGTCCATATGGCTGATCAGCCGAATGTGGCCATCAAGGCATGCAGCGATAATGAAGCAGGAAATACCAGCGAGAACCAGGACAAAAAGAGACCGTATTAGAATTTTCATGACAGGGTGTACACCGAGCGTCGTTTTTTCGGTGGTATTGATCGGTATGCCGCTGATGTGAGGCGTGCCCAAAAGATCAACTGCATAAGTAGCGCCTTACCTCCCATACGCTGTAAGCCCTTTTGATTAACCATGTGTTATTGGTGGGGGGTGGGCAGTACAAAAAGTGATGACGGTTGATTGGCAGGTAGTGGTGGAAAATGGGTGCTGTGGGGTACCGCTTTTCAAACTTGTCTGTGTGTCTACTTTAATGAGAAGTGAGCGAAGTATAGTTGAGGTTGCAAAAAACAGAAACAATTTTTAATCAAAAATTTGCTTCTTAATGTAGACAATTCTATTTTTGCACTTTAAATTGTAAACTTTAAGCACAATAATGATGACTGTCTTTGGAAATCGTCTCGTGGTGGCCCGCAAAATGGCGGGTTTGTCCTTGCAAGGTCTTGCTGACAGGTTGGACGGAGCCATTGGCAGGCAGGCACTGCACAAGTACGAGCAAAACGCTGCACTGCCCAATAGCCGGGTTTTGATTGCCCTTTCGAAGGCTTTGAATGTTCCCGTGGATTTTTTCTTTACCGAGCCAGAAGTAAGCGTCGTTTTGGAACATGTGGATTACCGAAAAAAATCCGCGATGTCCAAAACCCATCAGACGGCTATCGAGGAGCAATGCACCGAAGCGCTAAACCGCTACCTCACCCTCGAACTTGCCATGCAGGATCAAAAAGCGGTCGAAGATTTTATGTTTGAGAAAACTGTGCGTACACCGGAGGATGCCGACGAAGCCGCCGATCAACTCCGCCGCGATTGGGACCTGGGCGACAATCCTATTCCAAACGTGGTGGCCATGCTTGAAGACAAGGGCTACAAGGTCATTGAACTGGAAACCGATGCCAAGTTTGACGGATTGAAGGCATACGCAGGCGCGGCGCGTGTCATCGGATTGAACAAAAACATAAACGATACTTGCCGCAAACGCTTTACCGCTTTGCACGAACTGGCCCACCACGTTCTGCTTTTTCCGCCGGAAATGCCCAAGCGCGAAAAAGAAAGACTTTGCAATTGTTTCGCCGGAGCAGTTTTGTACCCCCAAGCGCAGGCGTTGGAAGCCATGCACCACGAGCGCTTTCATTTTTACCTACCCGAATTGGTCATACTCAAAGAATACTGGGGCATTTCGATTGCGGCGATTTTTGCCCGCGCTAAAAACCTAGGCATCATCAGCGAACACGTGCACACCAAACTGATGATAGGTTACAACGCCCGAAAATACCGCGATGGAGAACCGGGAACTTTTGGGGGCGACGAAAAAGCCCTGCGTTTCCGGCAATTGCTTTATCGTGGCTTGGCGGAAGAAATACTCTCCATCAACCAAGCAGCCACCCTCAGCCAAAAGACGGTGGGGGAGCTGCGGAATGAATTGGACCCGTTGGCATGACTATAGTCGTTACAGATACAAACGTGTTTATTGACCTGATAAAATCGGATGCACTGGATGCTTTCTTGCAGTGCTCATTCGAGGTTTGCACAACCGATTTGGTGCTGGAAGAACTCATCCCCGACCAACGCACAAAAATGAACCGCTACATCGCTGATAACCGCTTGAAGGTGTTTGAGTTGAGCGATATAGAAATCAGGGCCGCGATGGAGTTGAAAACTGAATGCAATTTGAAACGCATCACGGACAAGTCCATATTATTGAAAGCCATTGAGTTAAAGGCTGTTTTGCTGACAGGAGATGGTGACTTGCGAAAAGAAGGAAAGCGTGCAGGGTTAGAAGTGCGTGGTTCGCTGTGGGTCATTCGGGAAATCTGGACGGCGGGCTTATCAAGCAAGGCGCCTATTCTGGAAATGCTTGAAAAGCTATGCATGAACACCCGATTGCCACAAGCGGTATTGGATGAACTGAAAAATGACATCCTCCGGGAGGAATAAAAAAACCGAAGCGCACTGAAACAGGTGCTTCGGCTCAGCGAAATTTATCTTGGTCGATCCGTTTCGCAGGGCAAACATGGGGGAAGTCTTTTTCCTATCCGCTGTTTCTTGGGCAGAATGGGTTTGCGCTCTTCAAAAGAGTGGTTTTTTACGAAAGGCATTGCTTTTCGATACTTATTTTTTTAAGTATTCAAAAAATAAACACTTTTTATCAATTTTAAAACATTTTTGCTTTTCCCATTCTCTTCACAGCGCCTGTCCCCAAATTTTGGGTGCGCGATTCTAAATAATTACTACTTTCAGATATTAAATTTTGCCTCAGCATAATTCCCTCTGAATTATCCAATAAAAATTATCAAAATTGCAACAAAATCAAAATCAATACATATTCAATACCAATAATTTCTAAACCATAAACCTTAAATCAATGAAACCATCCAGTTTCAAAAACAGCCCAAGCAATCCTACGATTTCAACACAGCCACACCTGTTTGCAGCCTACCTTAATCT
>JBBRWA010000397.1:0-4270 GCA_038246345.1 Chitinophagales bacterium | reverse complement strand
GCCTTCGCCTTCTTCTGCCATCGTTGCAAAGTTTGCACCTGCCTTAATGCCAAATTGAGCAAAGGATGTCACGGCCACAAGCATGCCGAATGTTAATACTAAAAGTGACTTCTTCATAATAGAATGGATTTTGTAGCGGTTTATATTGCCGCATGTTGATGTTAAGTGTGGGAAATAATGTGTCGTAATAAGACTGCGGTAAAATTGTTGTTCCAGCGTGGAGTCGTGCATCAAATTCCCCAAGCCGGGGAAATGTTCAGCTGTTCTTTACAGCGCCACCTTGGGCTCTTTCACTTTTTTATTTTGCTTGCGGATGCTTTCATGCTGCACTTCACCCAACAGCATCCCGTAGGGTTGTGTGGCTGGAATAGCATCCAAGATGATTTTTAAGATGGCGACAAAAGGTATGGCCAGCGCCAGACCGGCGATGTTCCAAAGCTGGCCCATCAAAATCAAGGATATTATTGCTGCGAAAGGATTGATGCTGACCTTTGAACCCATCAGGTAGGGTGTTATGAAATTCCCTTCCAAAATCTGAACGGTGCCCATCCATACTAAAACAGCTATTGCGGGCAAGGGCGAATCAAATGTGACCAATGCCATCATAGCAGGCAAAAGTGAGCCCACAAATACCCCAAAGTAGGGCACAACCATAAGCAGGGAAGCCAGGATGGCAAAAAATGCACCATAAGGCACACCGATAATCACAAGCCCAATCGTGTTCAGTATACCAACAATGATCATGACCGTTATCATGCCCATCAAATAATTCCTGGTCACATGGTGTATTTTCTGTAGCACCTGATCCACGTGTTTGTTCTCACTATTGATGACCCGGTGCAGGAACTTCCGAAAGAACTGTCGGTAACACAGCAAGAAAAAAATGAACAAGGGCATCAGTAGCGCTGAGGTAATAAAATCCACAAGCCCGGAGGCGGAGTTTCCTATTTTTTCTCCCACCTTTTTCAAAATATCCCCCGTGCGCAACCTGTAGTTGATTATTTTTTGCTCTTTCAGTTGCGGGTACGCATCGGTAATACTTGAAATACAGTCATTGATCCTTGTTTCTACTTTTGATATAAGCTTTGTTGAATTGTCGCTCAATACAGAAACCTCCCAAGTCGCTGCTATAATCAACCCACTGACCAAAGCCGTGGCAAACAACACGGTCAAAAAGGCTGAAAGAACAGGCGAAAGCCCGCGACGCTCCAGAAAGGCTGTTGGTGGCAACAATACCACAGCCAAAATAAAGGAAAAGCTGAGCGGAACCAAAAAAGGCTTCAGATAGTACATGCTGATAATGATCAGTATGATGGATCCTATACTAAAAAACAGTCTTGCCGAATCAGATAACTTAATCATCGTGTAGGTAGGTTTGAATACTATGCCCCACAAAATTGATTCCCACTATTTCTGCGCTGGCTTTTCCGCTTTTTCTAAAAAAGTGTGGAATAATGTCTACATAATTGTACACGTTGCACCCAAAAAGGGTTGGTATTGTAATTGATGCACTTAAATTATCTGTAAGGATATTTAAGGCGATAATGAGTATGTGAAGAAGCTTCGACACTGCTCCACACAAATTGGTTGCTGATCAAAGGATCAGCAACCTTTTTTTGAGCTTGGAGCCTACAGGAGATTTTGCGCGCAAATGGGGACTTGTGTTTGGTTTTTCGTTTGAAATGGGGATATTATTCCCCGAAAAGTCTTTGTTGGGCAATTAAATGCACAATTATCTAATGCTTTCTATAGTGCACAGCATTGGCACAACTTTTTTCCATCTGCATACAACCATTCTTATTTTATCATCAATTACTCAATTTCAACGTATGAAAAGCCCACTTCGGATATTTTTACCATTGATGACACTATTAATATTGAGCTGTTTTACCATAAATGCACAAAACCAGGCCCTACAGGCTGGAAATTTCTCCTTCGGTTCCGGCATCGGCTATTCCAACGCCGCCACCAATGTTAGGATCGAAAGCTCAGGAGCCATCACAGAAGGTGGAAACACAGCGTACCAGCTACACCTGACCCCCTCCATCGGCTATTTTGTTGGAAACTATTTTGTTGTTGGCCTGGGAATGGATTACCTCATTAGTTCCTCACAGAACAAAGGCAATAATAGTACAACTGGAACACAAAAAACCTCGGATACCAAACTGCTATTTGGCCCTTATACCCGCATCTTTTTCCCTTTCGCCGGCGACCAGGCTTTTTTCCTGGGAGCTGTGTACGGGTATGGAAAATCTGATACGGAAATAACGGATGATGGTGTGGCCCAAAAGGTAAATACAACACTGATGACCTTGGGTGCCGGCCCAGGCTACGCTATTTTTTCTAACGACCGCGTATCGCTGGAAGCTCAGGTAAAGTACAACTATGGCATTAGCCGCAACATTTTCAGCTTGGACGGTACGCGCCAATCTACCCGTACACTCACCACGGCTTGGGATTTTGTTGTTGGCATGCATTTCTATTTTACCAGGGGGCAGAATAATACCCGTAATAATATCAATCAATAAGACGGAACCCTGTCTTATGAGCTCCCATTCACTCGATCACCTAAAAAAGTATTCCATGATACACCGATCAATCAATAGTCTGAAAGCATTGTTGCTTTGCAGTACTGCCATGTTGGCAATAAGCGCTTGCCTCAAAGACCCCATCAACCCTCCAATCGACAACACCGTGGCACGCGCCAGGGTGGAAATCACCGATGCACCCATTGACGACCCCAATGTACAAGGCGTGTTCGTGACCGTGGCCGACATTAAAATTGATGGAGTTTCCTGGACAGGTTTTGACGGAAAAACCACCTTTGATCTGCTTTCTTTCCAAAAAGGCCTGACCAAACTGCTCGGAGAAGGCGAAATTGATGCGAAATCATACACTGAGATCGTTTTGGTGCTCGATACCGAAACCGATGTCAACGGCGACAGTCCAGGCTGTTACGTGAAAGACAATCAAAATGTTAAAAGAAAACTGGAAGGTGGCAGCCAAATGACCATCAAAGGGAAAGGTAACTTTACAACCAGAAGAAATGAAACGGCGCAAGTCGTGATCGATATGGACTTGCGCAAATCGATCGTATACCAGTCTGGCTCCAGCACGGAGTTCAAGTTTGTCACCGACCCGGAATTACAAGCAGCCGTCAGGGTAGTGGACAAAACCCAAACCGGGACTGTTTCCGGCGATTGCACCGACGGGGTGTCGGGCAGTGACAAGGTCATCGTCTATGCCTATAAAAAAGGCAGTTATGATGTGAGCATGGAAAAATTCCCACAAGGCGCTTCACAAATTCAGTTCAAAAACGCCGTAACGAGTTCAGTGTTGGCTACCAACGGTACGTTCAACCTGTCCTTTCTGGAAACGGGTAACTACGAATTGCATTTCATCTCGTATAAAGTTGACGCGAATGGCAATTTACAGGCAAAGGGCGAGCTCCAGTTAAATGTGCTCAGCGGCACCTTAAACCTTTTAAGCTTGAATGTTGCCGCCAAAGCCAGCTTGGACATGGATCTTTTGGTGACTGGAATTGCATTCTTTTGATGTGCTCAAAAAATTGAAATATAAGACATTGGTGTATATCGTACTCGTCTGCCAACCTGAAGCAATTTGGTGTTGGCAGCATTACGTTACACTGATGGCAGCCGCTCAACAAGGAAAGTATAAGTAAAAGCAGCTGCCAACGCCTGGCTTCGAATCCGCTGAAATTGACCCACCGTGGTTGAGCATAGCGCGTCGACAAATTGCCAGGCCGATCCCGTTGCCTTCGTATGCGTCTTTGGAGTGCAGCCGGCCAAAAACTTCAAATATCTTTTGCATGTATTTGGTGTCAAACCCTATTCCATTGTCGGAAAAAACAATGACTTGGGTGACATCTGCCACATCAAAATTCGTCGTAATCGTAATAACAGGGTTCGTTTGATCTTTTCGGTACTTTATCGAATTGGAAAACAAATGCCGGAACACCAAAGCTATTTGTGGCGAATAACCGTTCACCGTTGGTAGCAATGCTGTGTTGATGCTTAGTCCATGTTCGGTAATCTCATCTTCAAATTCGGCACTTACGGCCTTAATAACTTTGTTTAAGTCAACGAGTTCTTTATTTTCTTGATGTTGTAGAAGATTGGTGTACGTTAGCAGGTCGTCAAGCATGGTTTGCAAGCGACCCAGCGACATCTCCACTTTGTTCAGCTCCGGTGATTTGTTGTCTGTTGACGATTCACGTTCTAATACCCTGCTGATGAAAGTGCGTGCTTTG
>JBBRWA010000396.1:0-4291 GCA_038246345.1 Chitinophagales bacterium | reverse complement strand
TCGGGCGTGGTGCTGTATTGGAAAAACAAGTTTTCATATAAAGCGCCTTTTGGCATGACCATTGAAAACCCATCAACATCATAACGGCTGTCGGCATCATAAGGCAGCTCGATTTGATACGGTTCACTGATAAAGGATTCCATCGCCGAATCGTCGCGTTTCACCCAAAAAACAAAAAGGCTGGAATTCCCCTTAGCATCCGTGACCTTGATGCCGATTTTTACAGGCTTTTCCTTGTAAATGGTAATAGCGCCCATGCTTGGGGTCTGGGTATAATTGCTCAGTTTATTGCCCGGAAGCACAAAGCAGCGGTTGAACCACGCCCCATAGCGCTTTTTGGCGGAGTAGTCGATGTGCGCGTTCAAGTAGCGGGTTTCGCCAAAATCAAAAGATTCGGCTTTCCATTCGTAGGCCAACTGATCATCGGCCCAAAGCGCGATAGAAAACACCCCGTTTTCGTTTTTAAATCCCGTGCTTTGGTCGTACGTTTTGATGCCAAAACCAATGCGCCAGCCACCAACCAGCACCGTATCTTCCGAGGTGCTACCACTGGCCTTTTTATCCTTCAGCAAGGAAAATGCCTTGCTGCCGAGTACTGACCTGTTTTCGTTCAAAAAATAAACCTTCATATCGCGCAGGTCGGGCGGGATATTGTCCACGATAGGCAGCCCAAACAACTGCGGGTTCAGGGTTTTCGAAGCGGCGTTTCGGATTTCAAAGTGCAAATGGGCGCCAGAAGAACTGCCGCTATTGCCCAATTTCGCGATTTCTTGCCCCTTTTTCACCTTAAACTTGCCATCGGGCGGTGTCAGCTCAATTTGAAAATGCTCCCGGCGGTATTGGTTTTCTTTCACATAGCGCTGCACTTCCGAACTGAAACGATCCAAATGCGCATAAACCGTGGTGTAGCCATTGGGATGCTTCACGTACAACACATTGCCGTAGCCGCTTTCCAGCACCTTGATGCGGTCAATAAAGCCATCAGCGGCAGCAAAAACAGGGTTGCCAACCTGCCCATCCAGGTCAGTGCCAGCGTGGAAATGGTTGGAACGCAGCTCCCCGCAAGTGCCTGTCATGTGCAAGGGGCCCGCCACCGGTGGCATAAAATAATCTTTTGGGTACTGGTCAAACAGCTCCGACACCGCATCATCTGGTTGCACTACATTCGCTTCAACCACATCCCCATCGGGCGGCGTTTCAAGCAGGGCTTCTACTTCCTGTGTTGGCTCAAAAGACCACAGGATCGGGATAAGGAAGATAGAGAAAAGGAAAACGGGTATCCAGAGTTTGCGCATAGGTGTTTGTGCTTGTATGGGGTAAAGATCGGAGGAACTATGCTAATTTAAGGGATTTGGGGCAAAAGTGTTCAATATTTACACAAAAATGAATTTTGCTGGCTGGGCGACAATGGGGGTGATTGTGGGGTTGTTGCTGTGTGGAGCGGGGGCTTCAAATGTTGGGGCATTAGCCTAGGGAATGGGCATCGTTCCTTCCAAGCAAATGCGTAAATACCAAGCAAATACGTGTTACTCCAAGAGAGCGTGTCATTCCGAGCGAAGCGAGGAACCTGATAGTGGGTATTGCTATTCCTCAGGTTCCTCGCTTCGCTCGGAATGACACGCTCCCTTGAGAAAACACATGTTTGCATGAAATTCGAAATTTCTTCTAGTGGTCCTGCAAGTCAGTTTCGAGGGGTGAATGCTTACTGGGCAAGTGTTGTTTTCTACAAAAAATGTGTCGTGGGAATTGGTTGTCTACTGTTTTACTCGGGCCCTGGGCGAGCTTTGACGACTTCAAAAAAAAGTTGTCAAAGCTGTTCGGTGGCTTGGCCTGGCGGCGGAGTGAGAATTTGTCAACATTTTTTTCATGTTGACAAATTTGGGCGCATGTTCAGATCCTTTGCTCAGATTGATGGTAATTCACCCGTCGAAACTGACTTGACGGCCCACTATTATGCTACTCAAACACCTCCTTCAACGGAATTGAAATATCCAACACAGCGTCCACCAGCGTCTGGTTGGATCGGTAAATTTCATATTCGTCGGGGGCGCTGAAAACATAGACATTGCCTAAAGGCAGCATTACGATCCAACATGAGCTAACCCCGTGACTTAAATACGCGCGAGCTTTGGCCACCATATCAGTGACCGACTGCGATGGTGAAGTAATTTCGATGGCGCAAAGCGGCGGGGTTGTCATAGCGCTTACGTCATTTTGCAAATCCAGGGTCGTTTTGGGGAAGATGCATATATCCGGCACAGAAGACCAGTTAGAAAGGTCAAGGCTTCACTCGAATGATCAAGTGCCCCCACAATTATCACATTATCAAATTAAATAATTATCACCTTAACCACCGCCCAGCCCGCGCTCGTCCGCACCTGCACCACATACGCCCCTGCCGCCTGCCCCGACAAATCCAAAACGCATTCCCGCCAGCCCGCGCTGCGCAGGTATTGCACGTCACTGACCACCCGCCCCTGCATGTCGAGCACCCTTGCGCCGAGTAGCACATCGCCCGCAAGCGTGAGCGCCAGGCGCAGGATGCCGCTAGTAGGGTTGGGCGAGAGCGTGATGCCGATGTCGGGCGCTTCGCCGGGAGGTTCCGGGGCAGCGCTGCTGCCGTTGCAGCCCGGCTCGAGGCATCCTAGGGAGTCCACGCGGATGACCCAGCCATTGGCGTTGGTGCTGTCTTCCAGCGGCCCGAAGGCCCCGCCGCAAAGCACAAAGCCGTGATCGGGCATTTCCACCCCTTCATAGAAGATTTCATGGAGCATGGATTCCGGCGGGCTGACCCGGTATTCGCGCTTCCACAAGACTTCCAGGTCGGGGGTGATTTTCATGATAAGGCCGGTTTGGCCGGTATTGGAGGAGTCTTTTTCGGCGCCGATGGCCCAGAAATTGCCGTCGGAGGAGGGTTTGAGGCGGTTGATGCGCGTGAGCTGGTACATCCCTGACAGCGTTATTGAGTCAATAAACTCTCCAGACTGATTTAGGCGGGCTAAAAAATATTTTCCTGCGAAGGTTATGCCCGGAAGGCCAATTACATAACCTTTTAATCCACCGATTAGAAATTCTCCATCAGGAAGCATTAGGATATCTCTGCCATAAAAAAGGTTTTGCTTCCACTCCCAAGGCGCATAAACTTTAACCCATTCCTGGTTCCCTTGTGCGTCGGTTTTGAGCAGCACCATGTCGTTCTTGTGGGCGGTGAGCAAACCGCCGGGGTAGTTGCCAAAGTAAGCGCGCAGGCCAAATATCAAATAGCCGCCATCCTGGGTTTGTACCAATGAATAAGCATAATGGTCTTTAGTGGGATCGGTAGTGAATTCTTTTCGGAATTCTTGGTTGCCAAGGCTGTCGGTTTTGAGGAGCACAAGATTGGGGCGTTGGGAGATATTTGTGAGAAAGCTGAACCCGCAGATAGCGAATCCAGCATCCGAGGTCTGGATACATTTATAACCACCATCTTGAACACTATTACTTCCCAATTCTCTGACCCAAACGGTATCTCCAGTTTCGTTCCGAATTTTTATCAGGAAGTATTGATAATTTTCTGGAGCCGCATCTAATAAGTCTGCATTGCCATAAATCAGGGAATAATCGTCATCCAACTTTAACAAACTTACAGTATTTCCAGAAGAATTTGGACGAGGCAGGAAAGACTTTTTCCATAAAACATCTCCCTTTTCACTCATTTTGGAGATAAGATAGTGATCAATGTAAGTTGTTGTCAGGTCATTATTTCCCCCTGCAACAAGGAAATTGTTCGAATCACCGAAAACCACTACGCCGCCAAAGTATTCATACTCATGCTCCCAGTCTATTTGCGTGTTAAAATAGACTTGGGCGCTGCCCACCCAAACCTGGGTGAGCAGCGCCAGTGTCAATAACAATCGCACGATCATTGTTTTTTGCTGTGAAGAAGCTTGCCGTGGACAATTTCTCCGTTTGAAAGTGTACAGCGGTAGAGCAAAATCCCTTCGGAAGCGCTATTGACAGGGCAAAGAATTGATGCCTCACTTTCTCCGTACTTTCGGTCAAAAATAATTTTCCCGGCAATATCCAATACCGTCAGCCTCTTAATAAAAAGACCATCTGGGGCTTCGAAACCGACTGCATCGGTGAAGGGATTCGGGAACGCCGAGAGCCCGGAAGAAATCAAGATCGGAACTTCGTTGCTAGTAGACCTCTCCCCAGGCCGAAATGCAGTATTTGGTTCCACGGTAAGCGGATGATAAACACCGTTCAAAAGGTGATCTAGCACTTTCACCTGGTCTGCAATCGCGCTATT
>JBBRWA010000395.1:0-4346 GCA_038246345.1 Chitinophagales bacterium | reverse complement strand
TATAAAAGTCAATACACTCCGCTTGCACAAAGCTAATTACAGCCCGATGGCCCCAATACAGGGCATGGCCTTGTGAAACCGTTACGTTGTCGTATTCGGGGTTTGTGGCCTGGCGAAGTGGACAGCATACGTGCCAGGTGGTCATTTACATTTTTGTTCCGACACAAGATTTTTTTATGGTTGCCCCACCTGCGCCACTTTGGTCAATAGAAAACCCGAATTGATGCACGGGGCTTATCTGACCAAACCCGCCGCCTATTCCGACAAAATTGTACACATCATTGCTGAAAGCAATTTCACCGTCGTAAAAAGCAGTGATTTTAACTGCCAATTGGGTCAATGTATTACTCTTTGATAGTGTCCCTGTTATAGTTTCTTGTTGAATGTTAATCGTATCACTACCCATCATAGTTAAGGTTTGACACAAAAAATTATAGGAGCCGATCTTTGCGTCCCGAAAATCGAAGTCTTGGGTTCCCGATACTTCTGTGAAAACGAATTTAAAATCCTTTGACCCGGTTTCAAAACTTCCGCTCCAACTGGCGAATAAATCTGAACTGTTGTCCTTAGTGGGATAATCGGCTATCCAGGAAAAATTACCAGCATCTTGTTCGGTGCAATAATTGGTGCCGACTTGTCGGTAACGGCCACCGTCATTGGCCGAAAAAACAATGTCATAATTGGTGCCATTGGTAAGGCAAATTTCAGGCGTTGGCGTACAGGAAGCGAACAACAGCGCAATAGCGAGCATTTTGAATGTAGTTGACATAATTTTGTATAGTAGTTTTTGTGAAAAAAATGTCCTCGGATCAAAACTATCGGTATTGATCCGAACAGGAAAGGTAGTAGCTGGAAGTACCATGTCATGTTTTTTTTACAAATACTCGTCGAAAAATGGCACAGAATCGTAAATTTTTTTTGACCAGCTGCCAAATGTCAAAGCAAACTATGTTTCACGGTATCTTGCACCCGTGAAAAGCACCCAACACCACACCACCCTCATCCGCGCCGAAGCCCATCGTCTGGGCTTTGAATTTGTCGGCTTCGCCCGCGCCGAGCGCCTGGATGTGGAAGCAAAGCGCCTGGAATCCTGGCTTTCCAAAGGTGCCCACGGCAGCATGGGCTACATGGCAAATCATTTCGATATGCGGGTGGATCCGACCTTGCTGGTGCCGGGCGCAAAGACGCTTATTTGCTTGACATTCAATTACTTCA
Organism: Chitinophagales bacterium; assembly: GCA_038246345.1. Lineage (GTDB taxonomy): Bacteria > Bacteroidota > Bacteroidia > Chitinophagales > Saprospiraceae > M3007. The sequence goes on along the minus strand of JBBRWA010000395.1, from coordinate 3,131 downwards.
CCGATAAAAAACAAGCAGACCCGGAAGCGCCTAAAATCGCCCGCTACGCCTACGGGGAGGACTATCATTTTGTGGTAAAAGAGCGTTTGAAATCACTACTGGCCTACATGCAAGCTGAAATCGGCGAGGTAAACGGACGCTGCTTCGTTGATTCCGCACCTGTCATGGAACGCGAATGGGCACAGCGGGCTGGCCTCGGCTGGAATGGTCGCAACACCTTAACCATCAACCCAAAACGCGGCTCCTTTTTTTTCCTCGCCGAAATAATTTGCGACCTGCCAATGCTCTACGACGATCCCATCCGCGACCATTGCGGCACTTGTCGGCGTTGCATCGATGCTTGCCCCACCCAGGCTATAGCGCCCGAAGGCTATTTTTTGGATGCCACCAAGTGTATTTCTTACCTCACAATTGAGTTGCGCGATGAAATCCCAAGCGAATTCAAGCAACAAATGGACGGCTGGATGTTCGGTTGCGATGTTTGCCAGGAAGTGTGTCCATGGAACAGGTTTTCGGAACAACATCATGAGCCAGCTTTTGAGCCGCACCCGGAATTGCTGGGTATGAGCAAACGGGAATGGCAGGAATTGACAGAGGAGGTCTTTGGCAGGGTTTTTAAAAAATCGGCGGTGAAACGAACGAAATTCGCTGGCCTGAAACGGAATTTAGCGTTTATGGAGAAATGAGGTTTCAGGTTTCAAGGTTTCCGGTTTCTGGTTTACGCGATCCGTAGGTGGTTTTGAAAAAGTATTTCAAATTTGACAACCAATAGCGTAAACCTGAAACCTGAAACCTTGAAACCTGAAACCTTACCGCCGTACCACGAGTTTCCGCACCGTCGCCCGGCCAGTATCCTGCTCCCTTGCCAGCGCTAAAAAGTAAAGCCCGTCTGGAATCCCATTCAATGACATCTCAAGGGTGTTGCTGCCGATTGAAAGTGCCACCATTCGGCGTTCCAGTACTGTTTGCCCCAAGGAATTTAGTAATTGAATGTTCAGCGTTTCAGCATTATCTGATTCCAACTCCAGATACAGCATGTCAGCAGCGGGATTCGGGAACACCAGCAAATCGAGGTTTTGAACTTGTGTTTCAGTACCGGTAGATACCATTCCAGCTTCAAAAGCATGTCGGTCGTAAGCTTCAAACTGCCCGGAAACAAGGAGCGGTGTCGCCGGGTTGTCGATGTTGTACAGTTTGTAGTAGCCATTGCCGTAGTTGCAGCACATACCATCGCCAAAAGCATCTACGAAATGGATGGAGTAGCAGCCTGCGGAGGGCAAATTCAGGGTGTCTTTGATCAGGGTATTTTTGGAGTAGGAACCCGGGCCAGCGCTTACGCCAAGTGGGAAAGCGCCACCGCCGTTGGGCCCAACCAGCTGATTGCCACCGTGATCCAGGACAGTACCCGCATCGTCCCGAAGTTCCCAATATGTTTCCTTGCCGTAATCGTCGGTCCTAATTTTTAGGACAATTTTTGTGCTGTCAAAATGTTTGGCAGTAGTAAAGTTGTTGTTTTTGTAATTATTGGTGAAGTCATCATCGCCTGTATTGTTGTTAATACTATTGACGATGGTATTCAAAACACCTTCTGCGTTTACAGGGTAGCTGTCAAATTGTATGGGAGCTTCACCATAAGTGGGCAAATTGCCTTGCCAATCTATGGTTTCAATCACTGTTCCATTCCACTTCAATAAAATACTGGCAGAGGTCAACGGAGCAGATCCTAGGTTTGTCAGGACAAAGGATGGCTCCAAAGCCACAGCGCCGCAAATTTCGGGGAAGTCGTACCCGGGGTCATGGGCAAAAATTCCAGCATTGTTGGTGCCCAAAGCTACCGGGCATACCTGTGCTTTTGCCCACAAATCGGTGGCAGAAACAGGATCAACTTCGTACACCTTTTTATTCGGGCAAATGACAAAAATGGTAGGATAGTACGAGACTTGGAAGGCAGTAGCAATGGCCGAACTGTTCAAAATAGGGTAGGGGGTGCCATCGACATAGTTCCCGGCCGAGTTGTTGTTGCAGCCTGCCTGGCCATATAAACAGGCCAGGTTGGTGCTCGGATCACCTTCTACCCAAAACACCCTAGCCTTGTCGTCACCTGCGGGGCCATGGGCGGTATAAAAATTTTGCATAGCCTTGCTTTGGTGGTAGGCCCAGCACGGAGGGCACCATGTTGCACTAATCTCCAATAGCACGATTTTATTGGATTCCAGGACATCGTACAAGTTATGGGTTTGGCCATTGATATCGGTTGCAATAAAGTTGGGGGCGGTTGCGCCGGACGGCAATTGCGCGTGTACAAGCAAGCTTGCTGCACAGAGAAATAAAATGGTGGCCCCTAGTTTTTTCATCATCAGTTTTTGCTATTATTGTCAGTTCGGCTATAAATACGGCCTGACCAACAAATTTAGGTAGGGGAATCGGTGCTTCGTGCTATCTTTGTTGAAAATAAACAAACCTGCTAATCAAAGACATTTCAAACATGAAAAATCTTTTACTCACATTTTTACTTTTTATCGGAATAAGTGCCTTGGTAGACGCTCAATCCGCGTTCTCTCTTTATCCGGTGCCAGCTAGCGCTACAGGAGCGGTTCAAGAAGGTGATGTGCCCGTAGATGCGCATATCACAAATCTTACCAACAGTACCCTGAACATCAAATGGGTTCGCAGGGTCATTGAAATCACGCCAGGCTGTGAAACGGCTGTTTGTGATCCAAATGTATGCTGGGCGCGTTTTGTCGATAGCTTGGACTTTGGCATGGACCCAAACACAAGTGGCGCGATGCTGGTGCATTATTACAACAATGGCGCGCCATGTGCGGGCATCGTTCACGTAAAGCTGACCAATATGGGCAACCCTTCAGATACTCTGGTCGGTGTCTACTTGTTCAACCAGAGCTCCAGCGTAAAAGACCTTCCAGCTGCCAACGTAAAGCTGTACCCGAACCCTGTCACGGATTTTTTCTCCTTGGAAAATGGCGAAAACGTCGCAGCAATCCGCGTTTTCGCCTTGGATGGCCGCATCATGACGCGCTTTGATGCCCGGTCCAGCAACAACGTTTATTCGCTTCAAAATCTGCCAGTGGGCAATTATGTCATTTCACTGGAAGACAAAAATGGGGATACGT
>JBBRWA010000394.1:0-4421 GCA_038246345.1 Chitinophagales bacterium | reverse complement strand
GCATAACCCTTGAAGAATTTTCGGATACGACCATCTTGGATGCATTGCATAAATACAACCTTCTGACTTTCAAGCCAAAGTATGCGCAACTGCACCAATGTCAAACCGCCTGTGGCACAGACATCGCGTGTCAGGAGGCATCTGAACCCGACCCTGATCTGGTCGCTTCTTATGCCTTTTCAGGTAATGGGAACGATGAAAGTGGAAATAACTATAATCTCCTGAATACCAATGCCACCGCTGCCTCCGGACAGGACGGAATGCCTGATTCAGCCCTGGATTTTCAGCCCAATGCTCCCGCATACTTAATTGCTCCTGATGCCAATCCCCTGCGGTTTAGGCACGACCGTTCTTTCACCCTTGTGGCCAGGATCTTCCCGCGTTGGGTGACTAATTCGACTATTTGGGCGTATGACGATAAGGACAACCTTGATGGCGATGCACCCGACACCAGAGACCTGATTCATTTGGAAATAAACAACCTGGGCTTGTTTGATGGGCAAGTGGGCGGCGATAGTGTTTTCTACTTCACGTTCTCCTACGGAAAAGATAACAGCACATTTTTCACGCCAATAGAAGGTATCAAATCCAAGTGCTTCAAATTTGACCAATGGTACACCATTATAGCGGTGTACGATACAGGGAAGGATTCCACCTTTTTGTATGTCAACGGGCATTTACAAGATCGCATTGAACATAAACTGAACACTCCCTGGCATTGCAGTGGCCAATACCCCATGATTGGACGAAACAACCGCTTCAGCCCCTTGTTTCCAGGCTTTTTCAATGGAAGGATGGACTATCTCAAGGTGTTTGACCGGGCTTTGGCCCAAGAGGAGGTTGCGGTGTGTTCGGTTTCTGAAAATGAAGTTACCTGCCCGGTTGCCACAGAGACGAATGATCTGAACCTTGAGCGGACCCTGCAAGTATATCCCAATCCTGCCACGGACCACATTTCAATAGATTTACCTTTCATAAGCAGCCCTATTCAGATCAAAATTACTGACATCACGGGCAAGCTGGTCTATGAGCGTGCCAGTCAGCCTGCGCAAAGCAGCTTGACTATACCAACCACCGGGATGCCCTCCGGATACTATCAGGTTTGTATAAATGATGCTAGCGGAAGAAGATATTTAGGGCGATTTTTTTTGGCCCGCTCTGTACGATAAAACTGGTCGAAAAACACGCAACTGGCAATTCTTCCTGATTGGGTATGCCACAACACCCCTGCCACTAGTCGTGGAATGAGTAGGGCATTTGAATGTTGGTCTGGGCCTAAATAGTTTTAGAGGTTAATTCTGTCCTGCTTGGTTGTATCCCTGCTGTGCTTGGGTTTTTTCTGACTAGAGCCGTGACAGGACTTGACCCAGCGCCACTTCGATGGAAGTCCATGACTTGCGTTCTTTGTGGTGAACAAATGATATCGGTGATTCGATTGTCTCAAACCAACCGAATCACCACATTCCCCTTTTTATGGCCCTTGTCAACATAGGCATGCGCCTCGGCGATTTGTTCCAAAGGATATGTATTCCCAATCACAGCCTTCAATTGGCCTGATTCTGCCATCTTTTGTAAGCGTTCAACCGACTCCAGGGTTTCTTGCGCTACTCCAAAAATCACTTTTTTGTTGCTGGTAGCATTGATCCAGGCCCCCTGGAGCATCCCACCGAGCATGGACGCTCCCATCAAAAGTGTTCCACCATTTTTAACCGCCGCGATGCACGACGAATAAGGGGCTTTGTCTACCGTTTCATACACTACATCGTACTGCTCGCCAGTTTTTGCAAAATCAGTTTGGGTGTAATCAACCATGTGGTCTGCACCGATGGATTTCACCATCTCCAGATTTGCGGTACTGCATACACCCGTGACCACTGCGCCGAATGATTTGGCAATCTGCACTGCCGCAGACCCCACCGCCCCGGATGCCCCATAGATCAGCACTTTTTGACCGGGTTGGACATTGGCCTTTTGGAGGTAAAACAACGCCGTATTTGCGCCAAAAGGCAGGGCGGCGGCTTCATCATGGCTAATGTTAGCAGGTTTGATGGCCAAGGCCCCCATTTCGGGCAGGCAGATATATTCAGCGTATGTGCCGAATTGCAGCATGGTCATACCGAAAACGGCATCGCCTACCTTGAATTTCTGCACGTTTTTCCCCACGGCTTCAATTTCGCCGGACAATACGCCGCCCAAAATGTTCTTTTTCGGCTTGAACAGACCAAAGAAAAACCGCACAGCAAAAGGGTTGGCTTTCCGCAGCCGACAATCTCCGGAGTTGACCGCCGTTGCATGGATTTTGATGAGGATTTCGTTGTCCGTCGGAGTAGGTTTTGCGGTTTTTTTGATTTGGAGAACCTCTGGAGCACCATATTGAGCGTAAATGGCCGCTTTCATTTCTAAAGTCATGTTTATGCTTTTTTAAAATTGAGCGGCAAAGGTCTGGGAGATTCAATCGGCGTTCATTGACTTTGGGTAAGAAGTGCTCCTTCAATCTCGAAACATAATCCGCTTCCGAATTCGGCTCAAGGACTCCGGCGTGACTCCCAAATAACTCGCCAACTGATACTGCGGTACGCGCTCCAACAATTCAGGCCGGGTTTTCAATAAATCGAGATAGCGCTCTTCCGGGCTACTAAGGATGTAGGATGACAAGCGGTCGTGACTCTTCCCCATTTCCTCTTCCATCGCCATGACTCTCGCAGGTTCGAGATGGGGGAATTTTTCAAAAAACAATTCCTGATCCTCTGGAGTGCTGACCGTCACCGTGGTATCCTCGAGGGCAGAGAGGTAATATTTTGAGGGCTTATGTTTGAATGTACCCTCGTAAGGGACAACGGGCTGCCCCTCGGTATAAAAATGAGTGGTTTTCTCCTCGCCATCTACCAGATAATACTGCCGGATGCAACCTTTTAGCACGAAGTAGCACAGTTTTTCCACCTGACCTTCTTTCAGCAAAAACGCTCCTTTTTCAAAAGTCTTGAGTTTCATGTTTTGGGCGACCGCCTTGGCCACATCGTCGCTAAGGGGCATGAACTGCGAAATGTACCGGATGATTTCCTCTTCTAACAAGGAAGCCTGTTGGCTTTGCGCAAATGCAGGGGAAGGGTGCTGTGTCTTGGTCTCTGCCATGTTGTAGTGCGGTTTAAGGAGGGCAATTTCGTGATTTTGTGGATTTGTGGCGTAGGAAAATTTGATTTACGGATTGGGCATCGCCGCCACAAAGGTCTTTGAAGGTCATGGCCGGCTTCATGTGGAAGCGTCTGCAGTACTGGTTATAGTGCGGCACACCCCGTTCGCGGTCGCGCCAAATATCAAGCAACCCTGACGGTTTCAAAAGTGAAAAATGAGGAATTGGCAGGATTGGTTGCGTAAGTGGCAAAGAGGCGATTTGCGAGCACTTCCGCCCTGCGTGGTGTTTCCCCCCGCCGCGCTTGGGTCTTTTGACCTACGGTATGCACTCAAAAGTGCTTGGTAATCAATGCTTATACAACAACTAATATTGGAATACTGATTACCTAAGATCTACCAGCGTGTATATTCCGGTCTATCTGACCCCCCTGTTTCGGGTTCATCTGAGCCCCCTATTTCGGAGCTTTGACCCGCCAAATGTGGATAACGTTCCAGAAGTTTGACCCCCTGATGTGGCAAACAGTCCGGAGGTTTTATCCCCTGATGCACTAACGTAAAACACCATTCCGGATGTTTGACCCCCCGGCGGAAATGTTTGTACCTACGATTGATCTGTCTTTTCTGATAAAAACTAGGCCTATTCATCCTGAAAAATCAAAACTTTCCCTCTGGAATCCTGATTCCTCTGGTGTAGATTTGTCCTTTCTAACTAAAAAGTATTAGTTTTATAGACCTAAAGCTTATAAAGAAGATGATTAGAGCGAGACGCGTTTCCCTATGGTATCATCCCGGGTTTGTCCAATCCCGCTAAAACGGGACAGGCCCCTCGTCATATGCTTTCAGCTGGGTAAACCCGAAAAGTTGGCGCCCAAGGGCGACAACTTTCCTTAGAGTTAGCGGTCATTGTAACTGACGACACAAAACCTTAATATTCAAATATTAGGACAATAAAAATCGACTATGAATTTTGGAAATTTTATAACAAGCGATACGGGGCTAATACACTTTATAGCTTCTATTTTTGCTGTTTTACTCGGGACATTTATTCTCGTGTTAAACAAAGGGACAACAAAACATAAAATTATTGGCAGACTTTATGCTTTGACAATGTTGGTGGTTTTGATTACAGCCTTTATGACTTACAGACTTTTTGGAACTTGGGGAATATTTCATTGGACAGCAGTAATAAGCAGTTTGACACTTGTTTGCGGACTTATACCAATTCTGATTAAACGACCTATCAACAATTATAAATCACTTCATTTTAGTTTCATGTATTGGAGCATTAT
>JBBRWA010000393.1:0-4483 GCA_038246345.1 Chitinophagales bacterium | reverse complement strand
TATAGCCGAAATATCGTAGCTTTGAGCGGTGCCCACGTGGAGGTCGTTTTTGGTTTCACATCTCAAAATTACGGAAGCGTGGGCACTCTTTTATCAACTAAAAACGCCGGGGTGAAAGGTAATCAGATTACACAGCCTACCTTTATGGGGTGCGCGCAGCCGATTGCCCCTTTATCAAGGTGACAAATTGCAATATAAGTGGAGTACATAAAGGCATACAAGCTGTCCGAAGCACCTTAACGGTAAGCAATGACAATATTATAGATGCTGATTTGCCATTCAGCCCATCCGAGCCAGCCAGCACGATTCCAACGGCAATAAAAGCGGACTTCGGCACAAACAGGTCCGCGACCATAACGGGCAATATCCTTAGGTCCTGTGGCGCTGGAATTGACCTAAACCAATGGCAGCCAGCATCCAAGCTTTTGGTATCCTACAACGACATAACGCTTTCTACTTGCAATATATCATTTAACTCAGCCGGGATTTCCATGGGGTTTTGTACAAGGGGTGAGGTTTCGGCAAACACTGTCAAGCCCCTGACACCCTCCAATGGAAAGGGCCTGTCGCTGAGCAATTCCCACGATATCTTTGTCAACGGAAACACTTTTTATGACCTTTTCAAAGGCGAGTCCGGCGAGAACAATATAGGCTGCTACTTCTTGGGGAACACCGCCAAAAGCGACATAAGCAACGGCAGCCTTAAGGGTACAGCAGTTCTGGGCTTTATCAATGCCTTCAGTGACAACCCCTACTGCTGCAATTCCGTGGACGGTCTTTCAAGCATAGGTTTTACTTTCGATGGGCCAAGCACCGGCACTTCTTTCAAGTATTCGCAGATACACGGCCAGCCTTTGGGGCTTCTGCTGACAGAAAGCGCAGACATCAGCCCGCAGACACACGGAAAGAACAGGTGGTTTGCGGGGAATGGAGGAGCGTTTCATGCTTCCGATGACGATCAATTTATTTTTCAATCAAAGTTCATCAGTGAACCTGCGCTTATCCCACCTTTTGCAACGGCAGCAGATATACCCAACATGCCTGGATTGCAATGGTTTGCGCCGCAGGCACTTCCTCCCGGGCCAGTCCAACCACTTTGCAACTGCGCTTATCCACAAGGGCCTGGGGGCGACTTACCACGTGTAACGCCGGATGGTGACTCCCTTGCAGCCATCAGTGGCTATCAGGTTGGACAATATACCGATTCCTATAATTGGATGGCTCGGCAAAGGTTGTACGAGCGGCTGCGCCAAGCCCCGCAATTAGCCAACACAAGCACCCAAATCGCAGCCTTTTACCAGGCCGCCGAGAGTACTGCGATCGGGCAATTCGACGCTGTTAGGCAAGGCATTCGGGACTTGATTGGCAGGGATGACTTTTCGCGCGAAGTGATCGGCCAATCCATTGAACTGCTCAACAACCTATCAGAGGAATTGCGACTTTTGCGCATAGACCCTGCCTCCACCGAACTGCAACAACGCATCAAAGCGCATCAACTTTACCAAGAGACAGAGCGGTACAAGTCTTATCTAAAAGCGGTGGAGCAGCAACAAGCCCATGAAATTGGAACATTGCTAGATGCAAATGCTGGCCTAAGCGTCAGTACAGTAGCGCAAGCAAATGAAAAGACTTCGAACCGGATAATATTGGAAAATTCCTTTTGGGAAGGAGGGTCAATTGTCGCAGCCGATACGAATGCTTTGCACCTGATTGCTATGCAATGCCCGCTCTCTGGAGGCTTTGCGGTTTATCAGGCAAGAGGTGTCCTTAAGATATTGGGAAGTGCCCAAAACTGGGAAAGTGTCAATCCATGTGCTCCAGTAGATAACAGGTCCTATAAGGGTGGTGAAAAACCAATGGTATCAAGGCTTTCCGTTTATCCAAATCCAGCAAGTCAGCTAATAACTGTTAGCGGGTTTGTTCCAAATGAACTTGAAAAAACCTTTGAAATTTACACCACAACTGGTCAAAAAGTAGTACAAGCCATCGTCAAAGCTAACCAAACCTCGATTGACATCAATATTGCAGGGCTAAGGGACGGCCTTTACCTTTATAGATCAAACACTCCAAATCAACCTATTTCTGTAGGCAAGATCGTTGTGCTACACTAAAGGTTCACAATACAGGGGGCACCACGAAAAACAGTGTCCCCTGCTCTTTTTTTGGCATCATGAAATACTTTTTATTCTCGCTTGCAATTATCTTTTGTAAGAATTCCTTCGCTCAAAAACCCGATTATGTATGGTTGTTGGGCTATGGAGGAGGCAATCAAACGCCAGCAAACGATTCATTCGGGTTGTCAATTCTGACGTTTGACAATGGAAATCATTTGTCTGTAACAAATAATCAAAGTTGTAATTTAAACATCAGGGGCGGAAATTCAAGTTTGTGCGACCCATTCGGTAATCTACTTTTTTTTTCAAATGGGGAAAAAGTCTATTCTAACAACTATGCTTTGATGAATAATGGGAACAACTTAAACGCGACAAACCAAAATGGTGTCTATCAACCTCAAGGCTCACTTTCATTGCCTTACCCCCAAAAAATGAACAAGGGTTTATTGTTAATTTCAGAAATAAAAAATTTTTCACCACCAGTTGGTTATGCTGGGTATAAAATCTATAAGAATATTATTGAGATTGGTGTAACAGGGGCGCAATCCAATGTAATTGAAAAAAAAATAGAGATAATAAATGATACACTTGAATACGGGCAGTTAACAGCAACTAAACACGCTAATGGTTTAGATTGGTGGATATTAGTGCCTGCTGCGTACACCAGCCAATACTATACCTTGCTATTGGATTCGAGTGGGCTTTCAATTGTAGATACCCAAGCCTGTGGAGTGGCTGTAAGAGATGGCTTAGGACAGGCTGTGTTTTCACCAAATGGCTTGAAATATGCAAGAGCCGTCGGAATAACAACAACTACCCCTACCCAGCTTTATATTTATGACTTCGACCGATGCACAGGAAAGCTTTCTAACCCTTTGCATATAGAATATGAACACTGGGGCTTAGGCACTGGTTGTGCTATTTCACCAAACTCACGTTTCTTGTATGCCGTCAATGCTAGTTATATTTTCCAGTACGACCTGCAAGCCATAGACATTGCAGCTTCAAAAACCCTTGTTGCCGAATGGGACGGATATGTTCACGAAGTCAGTTTTGCTACCACCTTCGCTACCGCTCAACTTGCTCCAGACGGCAAAATATACATTTGCACAGCATTCAGCACACCGCTGCTCCACGTAATTGAATATCCTGACCGCAAAGGAGTTGCATGTCAGGTTCACCAAAGGGCCATACACCTGCCTAACTACAACGACTACTCCATCCCCAACTTTCCCAACTTCCGCCTCGGCCCCATAGACGGCTCAATTTGTGATACCCTGGGCATGGATAACCACCCGCTTTGCAATTGGCGCTGGGAGCGAGAAGATACGCTCGTGCCGCTTCAGGTGACCTTTACCGATCTGAGTTCTTACGAACCCGCCACATGGCATTGGGATTTCGGGGACGGCACAAGCAGCCAGGATACCAGTCCGGTGCATACCTTCTCAGCAGAAGGGACTTATCAAGTGTGCCTCGTGGTGAACAACCAGTACAGTAGCGATACGCTCTGTCGGGTGGTACAATTGGGGGTTTCGGCAACCCACAACCTACTGCTGCAAAGCCAGGTCACGGTCTCGCCAAATCCATTTCAGGGATACTTGTATGTCAGCAGCCCGCAACAAGACGGTGGGGAGTTTCGACTCTATGACCAAATGGGCAGGCTCGTGTGCGAAAAGCCGTTGGCCTTTGGCGTGACTGATATTGACACCGGTGCTTTGCCGCCGGGGATGTACTTCTGGGAAGTCGTAGGAGGGGCCGGCAGGGCAACGGTTGGAAAAATTATCAAGTCAGCGCGATAGCTCCAAAATTAATAATGGCACTAACAATGCATGGTCGAAAAGTTGTGCTAAACGCGCAACCTTCGTCCATGCCCACCGAAAGTGGCAAATGGAGAAATAACATAATAAATCTGGCAGCAAATAAGACCCCGTAAAAAATGTGGCCGGCACTCCCAATAAAAGCACCTATGAAACAAAAAGGGAACTTCCTGTTGTCCATCATGTGTTTGTTTTAACGAATTACGGGAAACTCGGGTAAATCAACTCCGAATTTCGTATTTTTGCTTTAAAATGACCATCCATGGCGCTTCAGGACAAATATATCAACCCTTTTACGGATTTCGGATTTAAGAAATTGTTCGGCTCAGAGCCGAACAAAGACTTGTTGATCGACTTTTTGAACCAGGTTTTGCCCGGAAAACATCAAATCAAAGACCTCACTTACGCCAGCACAGAGAAACTCGGCAACACGGAAACAGACCGAGGGGCCATTTTTGACCTGTATTGCATCGGAGAAAATGGCGAACGCTTTATTGTGGAAATGCAAAAGGCCAAACAGAATTTTTTCAAAGACCGGAGCGTATATTACAC
>JBBRWA010000392.1:0-4484 GCA_038246345.1 Chitinophagales bacterium | reverse complement strand
GGTGGCAAAACGCAAATACTCTGTGTCGCAGATGGTCAACTTAGTGTATGCGCCAAAGCCGGAAAACTGGCCCGACTATACGCCCATGGCACCCATGCTTCACGTGCCAAAAAAAGATGTGGAAAAAATTGCGGCCTGGATAAACTCCTTGAAATAAGGAAATACAAAAGCCCATCCCGCGTGTGCGCGATACGGGCTCTGAGTGTCTGATACTTTGATGACACAAAGGTGGCCCTCTCAGAGGCTGGGGATCACGCGCAAATCTGCGTAAATGCACTACGTAGATATGCGTAATAAAGGGGGTTTCAGGGTTTCATGGTTTCAAGGTTTCAGGTTTCAGGTTTCAGGTTTCAAGGTTAATGGTTCCTTCCTTTGGCTCCTGCTAATAACTTAGAGAAAGCGTGAGAACCCTTAACCTTGAAACTTTTAACCATGAAACCATGAAACCCCTTTTTTTAGGAATGCAGGGTGAACCCAATTGACCAATGATAAAAACTTGCGGAAAGAACAATCGCGGTTGCTGTGAACTGTCAAAACAATTTTTACTTTTACAACAGAATACGCACCCAGGAGATGGGTCTAAAGGATGGGCACCAAAAAAGGTACAATCTTTTATTCTGTTCGAGCCTTCAACCTCGTAGGTTTTTTTCAACCTACGAGGTTTTCGCCAAGTAAAAAGAACAAGATTTTAACCTGTATTCAATGCTAAGCCTTTTGACACAAGACCTTAAATGCCGTTACACACCCTGTTTTCCTGAATTAATTATTGATAAAAGCATGATCGACAAGTACCTACATTACCATAAGCCCTTTTTCAGGCCCATTCCTTTCGCCGTTTTCCTATTACTGCTTTCAAGCTTTGTCGCTGCAAAGCCAGTATGGAACAGTAAATACGCCATAGATGAAAAAGTAATCACGGGCCATGTGCGCTCCGCTGCCGGAGAATCCCTCATTGGGGTAACCATCAAAGAAAGTGGCGGAAGCAACGGCGCCGTTACAGATATGAATGGGAATTATAGCATCCGGGCGAGTGATGCAGCAGAGGCGCTTGAGTTCAGCTACTTCGGCTTTGTCCGGCAGGTTGTGAGCATCGGGAACAAAACGGTTATAGATGTCGTGCTGGATCCTGATGTCAAAGCTTTGTCAGAAGTCGTGGTGGTGGGTTACAGCACCGAGAAAAAAGTGCTGCTCACAGGTTCCGTTTCTGAAATAAAATCCGCGGTGTTAAAAGACATCCCTGTTCCGGGGCTCGACGGCCTCATGCAAGGCCAGGCAGCGGGCGTACAAGTGTCCCAGAACTCCGGCACCCCTGGTGGCGCAATGTCGGTGCGCATTCGCGGTGTCAGTTCCATCGGCGGCTCCAGTCAACCGCTCTACGTGATTGATGGCATCCCCGTCACCACTGGCGATTTTGCCCAAATCGGCTATGAAGGCCAGGGTATCAATGCCTTGACCGACATCAACCCCAATGATATCGAAACCATCACAATCCTCAAAGATGCCGCTGCTGCCGCCATTTATGGGGCCCGGGCTTCCAATGGCGTGGTCATCATCACCACCAAACGGGGGGGGAACCAAAAATCCCGCATCAATTTCAACGCCTATTACGGCGTACAGCAAGCCTGGAAAACGCTGGACATGCTCAATGCCCGCGACTGGATGCTGTACCGCAACGACCTGGCTGGCGCGGAGGTTTTTTCGCCCGATCAAATCAACAACATCAAAACAAATACGGACTGGCAGGACGTGATTTTCCAAACAGCACCCATGTCGAACTACGAATTGTCCTCCTCTAGCGGCAATGACAGAACGGCAATTTTTATGAGTGGCAATTTTTTCAAACAAGAAGGCATTCTGATCGGCACCGACTACCAAAGGCTCAACGGGCGCGTCAATGTGGATCATAAAATGACCCAGAAGTTGACTGTTGGTGCCAGTATCGGCCTTTCCTACGCCAAAACAAACCGGGTAGAAAGCGACCAATCCCTGCACGGCCCGCTGCCCAATGGCATTTCTACCCCAGCCATATTTCCGATTTACAACGACGACGGATCCTACAACCAGGAAGGCCCTTACTCCAATGCCGTTTCCATTGCCAACGAAGCCATCAACCAGAATTTTTCTTACCGCACGATTTCGAATATTTACGCCGACTACAAAATACTGCCCGGGTTGAGTTTCTCTACAAAATGGGGCATCGACTTTCTGAATTTTCGGGAGCACGCCTACGAATCCATCAAAACCGTGCAAGGCGCTAAATTCAACGGCCTCGGTTTTGAGACTTATACCAATGTGCTGAATATTGTATCGAACAATTTCCTAAAATACCAAAAGTCCTTTGGCAAGCAAAATGTGGAAGTCATGGGTGGCTACAGTTTTGAAAAATACCAAAACCGCTCCTCTTTTATCCGCGCGCAAGATTATGCCGATCCGGGTTTGCAATACATCGACGCGGCCTCTACCATTGTTTCTGCCAGCACTTCCGGCTTTGAAAACGGGATCCGGTCTTTCTTCGGCCGCGCCAATTACAACTACGACAACAAATACCTGCTGACTTTGTCGGGCAGGCTCGATGGCTCCTCCCGCTTTGGCGAAAACAACCGAAACGGTTTCTTCCCGGCCGCTTCCATCGCGTGGCGCATCGGGGAAGAGGATTTTTTTAAGGTAAATCAGGTATCCGAGTTGAAAATCAGGGCCAGTTACGGCCTTACGGGCAACGACGATATTCCACAGTTCCTGTACGCTGCCCTTTACGGCATCACCGCGTATGGAGGCCAGCCGGGCGTTTACCCCAGCAGCATCCCGAATCCAAATTTGAAATGGGAAACCAGCGCCCAACTCAACCTGGGCATTGACCTCGGATTGTTCAACAACCGCGTGTCCATTACCTTGGATGTCTACAACAAACAGACCAAAGACCTGCTCTTAAGCCGACCCCTGCCGACCAGTTCCGGCTTCTCCGTGATCACAGAAAATGTGGGCGAAGTGGAAAACAAAGGCATCGAACTCGCCTTGACAACCGATAACCTGGCGGGCAGCGAATTTACATGGAATACGCGCCTCAATCTCTCGGCCAACCGCAACAAAGTGCTCAAGCTGTACAACAAACAGCCCATCGACGACCTTGGCCGCGGCAGCAACCGCATCGAAGAAGGCGAACCGATTGGTATTTTTTACAGCTATGAATGGCTGGGCGTAGACCCTTCCACGGGCGATGTCGTGTATGCCGACAAAAATTTCGACGGCCAAATCACCACTGCCGACCGCACGAAAGTGGGCAACCCCCACCCCAAATTCATCGGCGGCATCACCAATACTTTCGGCTACAAAGGCATTGACCTGAGCATTTTCTTTCAAGGTTCTTATGGCAACGATATGTTCAACGGCTCCCGGCTTTTCCTCGAATCTTTGCAGGGCGGCGACAACCAGTTGGCGATCGTAAACAGGCGCTGGCAAAAACCAGGCGATATCACCCCGATCCCCGATGCGACCAGCGACCCGGTCAGGGCAGCTTCCAATAAAAGAGTATCGTCCCGATTTATTGAAGATGGTTCTTATTTGCGCTTGAAAAACCTTACCTTGGGCTATTCGATCAACAAACAGTGGTTGGAAAGCAAGAGAATCGCTGCTTTCAGGGTCTATTTCAGCGGACAAAACCTGCTCACGTTCACCAATTATTCCGGGCTGGATCCCGAGGTGAATTACAGCGGCAACGAAAATGCCGTCATTGGAACCGATTTCTTCACTTATCCCCAGGCACGTGCCTACACCCTGGGATTCAACCTGACGTTTTAAGCATGAGACATATACTTATCATAGGAATTCTTTTCTTGCTCTTGCCCGCTTGTGAAGTGCTGGATGTGACCCCACAAAGTTCCATTCCTGCCGCCGAAGCGTTTAAAAACAAAGCTGGTATCCAACGGGGCATCAACGGCGCGTATTCGGGCCTACAGTCGCTCAGTTATTACGGGCGTACGTACAACATTTTCTCAGACCTGGCAGCGGACAACCTGACCCATCCTGCCAATGCCACCTCAGTCAGTTATGCCGAAGTGGACAACAACAGCATACTGCCTGAAAATGGCTCCGTTGATGGTATTTGGTCTGCCATTTACGACGGTATCAATGTAGCCAATAACGTCATTGCACAAGTACCCGGCATCTCCGATATGAGCCAGGTAGAGAAAAACGCTGCACTCGGCGAGCTCTATTTCATCCGCGCACTCAACCATTTTAACCTGCTCAATTATTTTGGCCCCATTCCGGTAAAAATCACGCCGACCATTGGGGTGGAGAACGTCAATGTGCCCCGTGATGACGTCAGCACCGTGTATCGGGCAATCATAGACGACCTGAACTTCGCAGCCCAGAACCTGCCTGCCGGCGGGAGCAAAATCCGCGCCTCGCGCTATGCCGCCCATGCACTGCTCGCCCGCGTGTACCTGTACCAAAAAGACTACCAAAAAGCCATCGATGAAGCGACC
>JBBRWA010000391.1:0-4502 GCA_038246345.1 Chitinophagales bacterium | reverse complement strand
TGGCATTGATTTTCAGCACCTACGCTGATATTATCTGTATTGTTTTTGGATTTAAAGTGCTGAAAACAAATTCTAAACAATTGAATAGATGATGAGCAAACCGTCTACCGTCTACCGTCTACCGTTTTACGTTGTGCCGCTATTCCTGCAAACCACCCGGCGCAAAACGTACCCCCAGGTATCCTATCTGCCGCATCATCGGTGCCCACACTTGCGCGCCGTTGAAAAACGGACTGTCAGGTTCATTGGCCGCAATGATGGCATGGTGCTGCTGGTAGCCCGTAATGTTTTCACAACCGGCATACAGTTCCCATTTTTTGTTCAGTTTTCGTGTCACCTGCGCATTCCAAAGCGCGAATGTGGGCGTATTGGGCGGAAAATCGTGGGTGTACTCATGCGGTAAGTAGGAGTTGTCGGGCAGGCGCTGGCTACCAATGATTTGAACGTATGTATTGAACAACCATTTTTTAGTCGGCGTAACATAGTCTATGGACACCAGGCCGCGCTGCCGTGCCACCAGAGGTTGGGCTTTCAGTTTGCCATCGGCAAATTCCGAGCGCACATCATTCCATTTATAGGCAAATTTTATATCAAGCCCAGGCAAGATATTGTACTGGAAATTCAGCAACAAACTTGTGCTGAACGACTGCCCTGGATTGTTGTAAAAAGCAATAAAAAACGTAGAGTCTTGCCCCGTGATCAAAGGAGCTTGTTCCACATCCACCAGCACTTGTTTCACAAAATCTGTACGGTACAGATCGACGCTGAAGCTGGCTTCCCGCTGCGCAATTTTGAAATTCTGCGTGAAATTTGCCCCGTAATTCCAGGCTTCTTCCACCCCGATATTCGGGTCAAATTTGAAGATACGGTTGCTCGCCAACAAGCTGATATTCTCGGCCATCAGGTTGGGCGTGCGGAACCCGCGACCTGCCGACACGCGCACGATGCTGTTTTGGGTAAAATTGTACTTGGCACTCATACGCGGCGTTACCAACCAACCAAAACGGCTGTTCCAATCCACACGACCACTCAGTACCAACACAAAATCGGGGATGTCCATTTTCAGGTTTGGGCGACTATACGTGTACTCGCCCATGATGCCCACCACCGTTTCACGGCGGCTCAAGTCACCTTCATTCACTTTCTCTATAATATCATCGTATTGCAGCGAAGGCGCTACTACAATTTTATGGTCGGTGGTGCCGATGATATTTTGCACCAGAGTCTGCCAATAAAGCGATTTTTGCTCAGCAGCATATACATTACGGCCAAAAAGCGACTCCGTGCGGTGCCAGGAAACACTTCCAATATTACCAAGTTCCAGGAAGCGGCGGCCAAATAAAGCTTCCTTGCCGTATTTGCCCCAGGCTTCTACGCGGTCGTTCTGCTGGTCGATGGTAAACGATTTCCCAGCGGCATTTTCCCGTATTTGCCCACTCTGCCGACGGTCGGTCAGGGCTTGGATGTTAAACTGAGCACACCCTTTCGAGCTGTCGTGAATCAGGCGGTACATGGCGTTCAGCTGCTGGCGATTGGGCGAGTCCTTGAAATTGTCGCGGTTCATGTCCCAATTGTTGTCCACAAAACTGCCGTGGACGTACAAGCCGTTGGAAGTAGTTTCGCCTTTTTTATTGAGGTGTAGGTTCACTTCCCCGCGCCCTTCCGTGGACGTGAAAAGGTTGACGAACACTGGGCTGTCGGACTGTGGCTTCACCAAATCAGCGTTTACCTGGCCGGTGATGCCGTTGTTGCCCGTTTTCACCGTGCTGGCGCCTTTGGCCAGTACAATGCCCGTCAACCAAGTGCCAGGGATATATTCAAAGGCGAAAGGCGTGGCGATACCTGTCATGGTTGGGCGGTTTTCAATTAAAAACTGGCTGTAAATGCCGCGCAAGCCTAGCAACTGTATCTCCTTTACACCCGTAAGCGCGTTGGGATAAGCCACATCAATGGCACCATTGGTTTGAAAACTTTCTGAAAGGTTGCAGCAAGGAGCTTTGCGCAATTCCTTGCTGGTGATACGCTCCACATTTCTGGTTTCAATGGTCGAAATATGGGTGTCGAAACCTTTGCCTTTTACGGTAACCTCTTGCAACTGAGCGACGCCTGTAACTTCAATCCAGAGGTTGTTTTCACCGGGCGATACCTGCACTTCAGCAGAAGTATACCCCACATAATTGACCACCAGCGTGGCTTCCATTGTACGTATTGGAATTTTGAATCGGCCATCAATATCGGTCACGACGCCCTTTTGGGTGTCTTTCCAAAATACCGAAGCGCCGATAAGCAACTCTTCTTTTTCATTGGTGACCATGCCGGAAAGCATGGTGGTTGGTTCCTGGGCGTGAAGGGTGGACAGGGTAAAAACAAGCCCTAGTATCAGGCTACATGTATATTTCATGGTAAAAAATTGTCGAGATGAACAGATCAAAGTGTGCTTATCCTTCAAATGAGCATAAGCCTTCGTCAATGGTAAACACATCCGACAAGTCTAGCAACGGAATACCCCATAGCGCACACAGATCATGCGCCCGGGCAGCGGTGGTGGTTGTGCATAAGATGGAAAGCCAGTTTTGGGGCTGTGCATCAAAGCATTAGATACAAGGTAGGGAGAAATGGCAGGGGGAAGTTCGAAAAGGAGCAGTGGAAGCTTTTCAAAAAGCTTTTCCTGGACAGTGAACTCGGTTTTCAACTGAAAAACCTTGGTGGTCTTTTTCGTGCAACCATTTGAATCATTGTCTTCAGCGGGGTTTTCACAGCAAGATTTGTGTGATTTGTCCTCCGTTTTAGAGCAGCATGTTGTTGGATTACTTTCCTGCTTTTCCCGACAAGCATCGTCATCGGTAAAAAGGGAGATGGTCGTTTTACCGACACAATAACAATAAATCTGTGTCCCACTCACGCCAACGGTGGCGATAAAGAGGGAGGCTATCCAAAGCCAAGCGACAGATATTGTTGTGCGAGAAATCATTTTTTTTGAATGCCGTGGCGCAAAGATACCTACTACAAACACCTAACAGTTAGGCAAAAGGAATAGTTTGCATGATGTTTGCAAAAAAGTCCCTAGCCCTATCATGCGCACAAAAGTCAAAAGCATCTATGCAGCATGGTAGCCAGCGTTTTCTTTACAACTTATTGGCTGTTTTTTTGATTGGCGATTTACGAAGTGTCAATCCCAACCTGAAACCAGAAACCCTTGAAACCTGAAACCTTGCAACATTAATCGTCAACCCGAAATTTAAACCCAACCCCGTGGATATTCTCCACTTTGATGCGATCGTCCATGCTCAAATATTTGCGCAATCGGGAGATAAAAACATCAAGGCTGCGGCCCAGGAAGTAGTCGTCTTTGCCCCAGATGGTTTCGAGGATGTAAGAGCGCTTCACTACCTGGTTTTTGTTTTCGTTGAGCAACTTGAGCAAGTCGGCTTCTTTCAACGTAAGCGTTTCAGAATAGCCTTCAGCGCTGAGGCTCAGGTTTTTATAATCGAATGCGTAACTGCCGATGGCGACGGGAACGCCCGGTTTCAGCATGGTGGAGTACTTGGTACGCCGCAGGAAAATATCGATTTTCAACAGCAATTCCTCAATGCTAAAGGGCTTGGTGATGTAGTCATCGGCACCAATGGTAAGTCCGTGAATCTTATCCTGCTTCATGCTTTTGGCCGTCAGGAAGATGATGGGCACTTGTTCATCGCGCTTCCTGATTTCCTGCGCCAGCGTAAAACCATCCACTTCAGGCAACATGACATCCAGAATGCAGAGGTCAAATTTTTGCCCGCTTTTGATAATGTTAAGCGCTTTTTGCCCGTCTTCGGAATGTGTCACGACGTAGCCGCTCAACTCCAAGTTGTCGCGGGTTACAAAGCTGAGGCTCTCATCGTCCTCTACATAAAAAATCGTTGCCTTCGGGTGGATCATAATTGTAGTATGTGGTCTGTTTTGATTCGCAAACATAATAAAGTTTGATCGAAACCCGGTGATGCCAACCAAAGCGTTTAATTTTTAGAGAACATTCATCTTCTTTTCAGCCCTGACTTGGAACGGTGTGAGAATAAAATACCCCAATAAGGCCAAAATTTTTGCGCCCAACCACCCAAAATTTTAGGTAAAAAATAAGATCAAAATATCCGAAAAAAAAAAATTCGTGTAGTTCAGTGCTAAAAAGTAAAAAATATTTGACTGAAAAAACATGAGGTTCAATCCTTATGGACTGAGCATTTAATAAAAAGCATAACAACCATAGCTTTAATATACATAAGCATGTTAGTTCTGTGGTCAGAAATTCTGATGGATAATTTTTCCTCAGAAATGAAGCAAACCATTAGAAATCCACCAGATTGGAGTATAATCCATAGAATGCTGTGGATGTGCATCTCATTAAGAGTAGTTCCCTTTAACAAATTATCAAGATATCATTGAGTATAAAGTATATAGGGGCGATCTTTAATATAATTAATTTGTTTTAATTGTATATTTAGAAAAAAAATATTTAATCTAGT
>JBBRWA010000390.1:0-4538 GCA_038246345.1 Chitinophagales bacterium | reverse complement strand
CACCACGACAAGGAGGGGATGGAGCCATTTGCGCGTTCGTTTCGTGTAGTTGGCCGTCCTGCTTCCCTTCCTGCGGAGCCCTCGTATCGCTCCCTCGCCACCTTGCCGTGTTGTACGCAGGCCGTCTTGCTTCCCTATAACAATATCTGCGTTTCGCCGCTCACCCCTCCTTGTCGTGCTGTAAGCATCCGTCCACGTCATTCGGGAAAAGGATACTGCGATGCTGCTGGCACTGGTGCAGTCAGCGCACTATACGTGGACGGATGCTTACAGCACGACAAGCTTGGGGATGGGTAGCAAGCACCCCCACCAATGCACATTTATCCAAAAATATTTTGATTTCAAAACAAAATATTTGAAATTTGCGGATAAAATTAACGGCCTTACAGAATGATTCCAAAATAAAGAAGATCAACAGGCATCGAGAATTATCACAGCAACCCTCCTACGCCAAGGCTTCGGCGGGTGAACCGTCTATCGTCTACCCTCCTACGCCAAGGCTTCGGCGGGTGAACCGTCTATCGTCTACCCACCTACGCCAAGGCTTCGGCAAGTAACCTGTCCACCGTCCACCGTCAACCGTCTACCGTTAAATTGTCAAAAACACACGCAACCGAACCCGCCACAGGCGAAGAAGTATTGGTGGAGAAAGCCCTCCGCCCTAAAATGCTTGGCGAATTCAGTGGCCAGAACAAGATTGTGGACAACCTGACGATCTTTATTCAGGCCGCAAAACAACGTGGGGAAGCATTGGACCATGTGTTGCTGCATGGCCCGCCTGGACTTGGGAAAACGACGCTGTCGCATATTGTAGCCAATGAACTTGGTTCTGGACTGAAAATGACCAGCGGCCCCGTGCTGGAAAAACCCGGCGATTTGGCGGGCTTGCTCACCAATCTGGAGCCGGGCGATGTGCTGTTTATCGATGAAATTCACCGCTTGAACACGGTGATCGAAGAATACCTGTACTCTGCCATGGAAGATTACCGCATCGACATTATGATCGATTCGGGGCCGAATGCACGCAGTATTCAGATTACGCTCAATCCATTTACACTTATTGGCGCGACGACCCGTATGGGCTTGCTCACGGCGCCGCTGCGGGCACGTTTTGGCATCAATTGCCACCTCGATTATTACGATGTGCCCACTTTGGAGGGCATTCTGAACCGCTCTGCGGCCATTCTTAATATTCCCATCTCCGAATCTGGGGCCAATGAAATCGCCCGGCGCAGTCGCGGTACGCCGCGCATTGCCAATGCTTTGCTGCGCCGCATTCGCGATTTTGCCCAAATCAAGGGCGATGGCTCTGTTAATCAGGAAATTGCGCGTTACGGATTGGCAGCTTTGGACGTGGACGAATCTGGCCTGGATGAAATGGACATTCGGATATTAACATCCATTATTCATAAATTCAAGGGCGGCCCTGTGGGCTTGACCACCATTGCTACGGCGGTTGGCGAAGAAGCAGGCACCATTGAAGAGGTGCACGAACCTTTTTTGATTATGGAGGGTTTTATTCAGCGCACGCCAAGGGGCAGAACTGCCACGGAAAAGGCGTACAAGCACATTGGTGCGGTACCGCCGAGAAAAGAAGGTACTTTGTTTTAGTAACTAGCGACCCTTAAACGCCGCCTTCCTTTTCTCCACAAAAGCAGCAGCCCCTTCCTTAAAATCTTCGGTAGCACAGCATTCTCCAAAAGCGCTTACCTCTGCGGAGAATCCATCTGTTTCTTCGGCAAAATAGGCATTCACCGTTTTGATGATTTTAGAAATGGCAAATGGCGCTTTGGTTCCAATTTTTTCCAGCAATTCTGTAGCCTTCGCTACTTCTTCCCCTGCTGGCACGACATAATTCACCAGCCCAAGCCGAAGTGCTTCGTCTGCACCAATCATGTCGGCAGTCATTAGCAGTTCCGTGGCTTTGGTTTTACCGATATACTGGATCAGTCGCTGGGTGCCGCCATAGCCTGGTATCAGCCCAAGGTTGACTTCTGGTTGGCCAAAACGCGCCTTTTCTCCCGCAATGCGCAAGTGACAAGCCATGGCAAGTTCGCATCCGCCGCCGAGGGCAAAACCGTTGACTGCAGCAATGACGGGCTTTTTAAAGTGCTCGATAAGGAAGAAAATATCCTGGCCCCGCTGTGCGAGTTCCTTGCCTTGCAGCGGATTAAGTCCCTGAAATTCGGTGATGTCAGCACCAGCAACAAATGCTTTTTCTCCAGCCCCGGTCAATACCACCCCTTTAAATCAGGAATGGACATGGCTTCTTCGCCAAAAAAATAAGCCAGCTCCGACATGGTTTGGCTGTTCAAGGCGTTCAGCGCTTTTTCGCGGCTTATGGTCACGAGGGCAATGCCATCGGATACTTCAATATGCAAGATTTCGTATTTCATAAAAAATGGATTTCAGGCTTTGAAAGGTTACATGGTTAAAAGGTTACATGGTTTCAAGGTTAAAAGGTTTCATGGTTTCAAGGTTTCATGGTTAAAAGGTTGGCGTTGCTCTAGTCGTTAATTGGTAAGGAAGGTAGGCGAAATGTTAATAATTTCAAAGGGGTATTGGTCAATTCAACCGGAATCCCAAAAGTATCAACAACCATGAAACCCTTTAACCTTGAAACCTGAAACCCCTTCTTTAATCTACAATCAGCTTTTCTATCTCCTCCGCTTTCCAATGCACATTTTTGGTGAGGTTGTAGCTGTCCAGGCGGTTGTGGTAAAAATACAGGACCCGAAAATTGGTGGAAAAAAGGTCGCCTTCTTTGGTCAATTTTATGGGCTTTACAGTATGGAAAATACCCAGGTTCCACACGCCACTTTTCACGATTTCTTCGGCACTGAGGTGTATTTCGGGATCAAGGCGAATCTTATCTTGTTTTTCCAGGGAAAACAAACGCACTTGAATTTGTGCAATAATATCTATGATGGCTTTTCGGGGAAACACATATTCCTCATGCGGCAATCGCAGGATGCCAAAGATGTCTAGTTTAGGGTTTTCCCGGAGCAGCATTTTAAACACCGCATAAGCGACAAGGTGGCTGCTAAATACCACATTCTCTGCCTGATAGCGTTCTACAATTCGATCTGCCAAGATTTTGGTGTACTCTTCCTCCCGCTGCCGATCTTCATTGACCTCATTTTTTGATAAGAAATATTCCCGGACATCTATTTCATTGTTGTGCATATCAAAACTGCGGCCT
The DNA here is from genome assembly GCA_038246345.1 of Chitinophagales bacterium. Taxonomy (GTDB): domain Bacteria; phylum Bacteroidota; class Bacteroidia; order Chitinophagales; family Saprospiraceae; genus M3007. The sequence goes on along the minus strand of JBBRWA010000390.1, from coordinate 1,336 downwards.
TGTGCGTCTACGAAATTACCGAGCACATCCATGGGTTTTCCGAGGCTGAGGGTAATGTCGCTGGAAGTAGAGAAAAAACGCCAGACAAATCGCAGCCAGGCGCGTACGCTGGTGCCTTCGTCTTTCAGGCGTATGTAGTTTTCTTTTCCCGTCATTTTCAGGTGCTGTTCGATGAGGAAGGGCGCTTCTAATACAGAATTATAGCAGATCACCATCGGTACCATAAACACCTTTTTTCCTTTATTTTCGAAGGCCATAGCTCGCTGTGCCTCTACTGCGGTGCCCAATAAACCCAGTTTGAGGTCACTTTCCAATTCGCCGGAACGGGAACGTGTGCCACCAGGGAAAAACAAGCTGTTGACCCCTCGGTGGATGCTCAATCGGCTCATCGTTTTGAGGGTTTCCAGATAAATGGGGTTCTTTTTTCTTCTGTCGACCCGGTAAGCGCCCAGACGGTTCATGTAGTAAGCCGCAGGTCCGAAGTTGTACAAATTGAGGCCCGCGCCGTAAGAGAAGGACGGCATTCCCATAATTTGATCCATGGCGTAACCAACCAATATCGAATCCAGGTTGCTGCTGTGGGTTGGGAGTACCACAACGGTGCCATGCTTGAACAGTTCCCTGACGGTATCCACATCGCCTTCGACATTCAGGCGCTCGTACAGGTTTCTGCGTCCACGGAACATCGCGCGGATGCTTCGCCCAACCAAGGCATTAAAAAGGCGATTGAAAAAAGCCGTGAGAAAGCGCTGGGCAAAACGAAAGGTTGAAATTTGGAAAGTGCCAACAATCTCCTCTGAATAGCGGTGGATGATCTTTTGCAGGATTTCTTCATTGACAGCTTTGGCTTCGGGGTCGTCGCGGTCGAGCGATTTTTTGATCAGTCGCTTGCTGATCCGGTTCCAAAAGGAGCGCTCATTGGGCGGGTCAACTTTCCAGGGAGATTCTTTGATACGGATACGTTCCTGGTAAATGGTTTTGACCAATAAATCGGGTAAATCCTTGCGGTGCTTGCCAGCAATACGCTTATGGGTGCTTTCGTCGATTTGCCTGACAAATTCCGGGCGATCCTTACTTAGGAGGTAGATCGGCCATTCCTCAATGCGCTCAATAATGCGCGGATATATCTTGACTTCTTTTTTCAATCTGAATTCGATGTGGGGCCAATGTACGCAGGAATGGATATATTCGAGCATTGCTACGAAGATAAAGTTCCGATAGATTCGAGCCCAGGGAAGTAAAAAGGTTAAGCGATATAAGCTGCCAATCCCGAATGGATTATATGTTTATAGCCGTCAGGAGGTGTTCTGATGCCAATCTTGAAAGGATTGTATGT
>JBBRWA010000389.1:0-4608 GCA_038246345.1 Chitinophagales bacterium | reverse complement strand
TCTGGCATAACGGCAAGTGGGAGAAGACCGAGGGCTATTGCACCGACCTTTTCTTTGCCCAGGCGATCAAATGGATGGATGGCAAACGCGGAGCGAAGCAACCGTTCTTCGCCTACATCCCGCTCAATTCCTCGCACGGCCCACTTGTGGTGCCCAAGGAATATTACCAGCAGTATCTTGGCAAACCCGGCGTTAGCGAGGAAGTCGCAAAGTTCTTCGGCATGAACGAAAACGTCGATACTAACTTTGGTGCACTCTTGAAGAAGCTCAAAGACTGGGGCATCGAAAACAACACTTTGGTCATCTACATCGGCACCGACAATGGTGGCACGGCCGGTGTGAAGATTTTCAATGCGGGTATGCGCGGTGGCAAGGGCACGCCTTATCAGGGTGGCACGCGTTCTCCGGCATTCTTTCGCTGGCCGGCGGGCGGCATTCATGGCGGCACGGAATGTGCCGCGTTGAGCGCTCACCTGGACATTTTTCCCACGCTTGCCGAAATCACCGGCGCGAAATTGTCCGCCGAAGTGCAGCAACAAGTCGAGGGCCGCAGCCTGTTGCCGCTGCTGAAAAATCCAATGGCCGACTGGGCCGACCGCACGCTCGTGCATCACGTTGGCCGCTGGGAAAAGGGCAAAAGCGAGGAATCCAAATACAGCAAGTGCGCTATTCAGAATTCGAGCTTCACGCTGGTGAACAACAAAGAGCTATACGATCTTAAGACTGACCCGGGAGAAACGAAAAACATTATTGCTGATCATCCCGATGTAGTCGTCAACTTGCGAACCGTCTACGATCAATGGTGGTCCGATGTACAATCACTCCTCGTTAACGAGAACGTTACCAATGTACCGAAGATAAACCCGATGAAGGAACTTTATTGGAAACAATTCGGCGGCGGCCCTGACGCAAAACTGCTAGAGCGCATGAATCCGGATGGCGGCTTGGTCGAACAAGATCAGCCGGAGAAGCCAAAACAGAAGGAACAACAATAATCAAGGTAATACTTATGAAGACACTCACACTCATCATCTCCTTGCTACTCACCGCCGCCATAATAACGCGTGCAGAGGAGACGGTGGTTTACAAAAAGGTTGGCGGTAATGATTTGAAGCTGTTCATTGATAAGCCTGCCGATTGGAAAGCATCGGATCATCGCCCAGCCATCGTTTTCTTTTTCGGTGGAGGTTGGGTTGGCGGAAAAGTATCGCAGTTTGAGAACCAGAGTAAATACCTGGCCACGCGCGGGATGGTCGGCTTGCGGGTGCAATACCGCGTCCTTCCGAAAGGAGACAAAGGGCCGCCGGCCGTTTGTTGCGCTGATGCCAAATCCGCGCTGCGATATGTACGCGCTCATGCTGCCGAGTTGGGCGTCGATCCGCATCGCATCGCGGCGGCAGGCGGTTCAGCTGGTGGACATCTTGCGGCGTTTACTGGTTTGGTGCCAGGATTGGACGATCCAAAGGATGACCTCGCGGTTTCGTGTAAACCGGATGCGATGGTACTTTTCAATCCCGTGTTCAACAACGGCCCTGGTCAATATGGAAATGAGCGCATGGGCGAAGGGTTTATAAAATTTTCACCGGCACATCATGTTGCGAAGGAAGCGTCGCCAACCATTGTCTTTCTCGGTGATTCTGACAAGCTAATCCCCGTGAGTGTAGTCAAGGACTTCGAGGGGGATATGAAGAGATCCGGTGTGCGCTGCGATGCGCATATCTATCCGCAAGCAGCTCACGGATTTTTTAATCACGAACCTTTCTACACCCTTACCCTGATTGAGGTGGACAAGTTCCTGTCCTCGCTCGGCTGGCTCACGGGCGAACCAACACTGAAGTAGCCAGTTAAAGTATCCAGATATTTATTGGTACATTTAGGCATTGAATTTTAGGTTTTATGTCTATGGAAAATAGATGTTAGTCAATAGGAAAAAAGGATTAATAATATTTTCAGATATTAACAAGGCAAATCTTGTAAGTGATTAAAAATCAAATATTCAAACATATGAAAACAAATTTGTTATTTCTTTTGCTGGTAATTGTTCCATTTTGCCTGGTTGCCAACGATCTGAAGCCAAAGGATAAATACGCGACCGGAAAAGTGTTTCTACTGAATAATGATACCGTTAATGTTTATATCAAGGTCGAAACTTTGTACAATATGCAAAATGGTATTCAGTACGTCGATACCATGGGTGTCGAACATGTACTAAAACCTTCGGAAGCAAAAGGATTCAGCTTGATTTATCCTTCAGAAATTATGATCTTCGAAAGCAGGCACGACCTGACCAAAGTGGTTTTTCAGCCGCGCAACCCGGATCATTATTTTGTTCCCAGGATCTTGGAGGGAAAATTGACGCTGTATTATTTTATCGAAAAGAAACTGGTCATGGATGGTATTGAACAGGTTGAGGCTGAAAAAGCACGTTACCTGGTTCGCTATAGTGAGGAGTGGTATCCTGTCACGAAGGAATATTTCAATGTCAGTTGCAGAAAGATCTTTACAGTTTTGAAACGGGAGGGATTTGGAACTCAAATTAAAGCTTTAGTCAGGGAATTTGATGCTGAAAAATATCAATATGAAGATACTCCCGCCCTGATCAACAAATGTAATCAACTCATAACACCTGTTCAAAATTAAATGCATTAGAAATTTCCAATGAAAATATTACAACGGGTTTTTTCTGTTTTATTTGCAGTCATGATTATCGGCCAGGTTTCGGCGCAAAACTACGATAATGACATCATTAACCGGCTTGGCTTTTATTCTGTAAAGCAATGCCGGATGTCTATTGAGCAGCTCAAGAAAGATTTTCCCTCTGCCTACACACCAGCCAAAGATTGGGAAAAGACTCTTGATGCACTGGAGACGAACGGTGCCGCTATAATTAGCCGGATCAAATCGGGTGATCAGCAGGCATTGAAGGAAGCAGAAAAGTTACTTGTATTAATTGATGGAATTTTTAACGAAAACCCGCTGATTAAGGGGAAGAGAATTGCCGGCGTACGGCGCGAACTGGGCGATAAAGCCAGGAATGCCACTGGTGGTACCCTGGGAGTTGGCCCCTCGAATTACCAGAATAATTCAGAGCTGGCCAGGCATGGGTGGACCAACCAGTTCGTTACGATCGTAGTCGATGGCAGTAAAAAGGAGCAGAAAACGCTTTACACGCCATCTGCCGATGTGCTTTTTTCAGATCCGGAACCGAACTCCGACGGGGAACGGGTCCTTTTCTCGTCAATTGGTACAAATGACCGATGGCACTTGTTTGAACTCGACGTAAAAACAGGGAAGTCTACCCAGGTAACCCCTGAAGCCTATAAAGATTTCGATAGCTTCGATGGTTGTTATACACCCGACGGGCGTTATATTTTCTGTTCAACCGGTACTTTCTTAGGATTGCCCTGTACCGATGGAGGAAATAAAATGTCAGGTCTCTTTATGTATGATCCAAAGAGCAGTAAGACGAGGCAGTTGACCTTCGACCAGGACAGCAACTGGGGTCCCACGGTGATGAACAACGGTCAAATACTCTATCAGCGTTGGGAATATGCCGACCTTCCCCATTCCAATTCCCGGTTAATGTTTACCATGAATCCTGACGGAACTACACAACGTGCCTACTACGGATCAAACTCTTATTTCCCGACGGCTTTCTTTAATGCACGCCCGATACCGAACCATAATAGTGCAATCATTGGTACTGCCGGGGGGCATCACAGCATTGCCCGTGCTGGCAGGCTTTTGATTATCGATCCAATGGTAGGTGAAAGGGAAGCCGAAGGGGTCACCGCTGAGATTCCTCATTATGGCCTTAAGGTCGAAGCAATCGTCAGAGACCGCTTGCCTGATGGTATATTCCCGCAATTTTTACAACCTTACCCGCTGAGTGATAAATATTTTCTTGTTTCAATGAGGGCCACCGAAAAATCGCTTTGGGGTTTGTATCTTGTTGATATATTCGATAATATAACGCTACTTGCCGAAGAAGAGCATTGTGCTTTTGTTGAACCGGTATTGCTTGAAAAACAGAAATCGCCACCAATTATTCCTGATCGCGTGGATCTTAATAGTGATAAGGCAAATGTCTTCATCCAGGATGTTTACATGGGCGGCGGCCTGAAAGGTATTCCTCGCGGTACCGTAAAACGTTTGCGGGTAGGAACTTATAGCTTCAGTCCGCTGGGACAGGGTGGACTTTTGGGCACAGTCGGAATGGATGGTCCCTGGGATGTCAAACGGATTATGGGGACTGTTGATGTTGAAACTGACGGTTCTGCCATGTTCACGATACCTGCCAATACCCCCGTTTTCGTGCAGCCGCTTGACAGCGAAGGTAAAGCGCTCCAGGTTATGCGTAGCTGGTTCACGGGGATGCCCGGCGAGACGGTCTCCTGTATCGGTTGCCATGAGTCGCGCAATAGTATTCCTGTACCAAAACCAAGCATGGCATCGAGGAAAAAACCACAGGTCATCAAAGAATGGTATGGCAAGGAACGCGGCTTCAGCTATCGGCATGAGGTTCAACCAGTTTTGGATAAATACTGTGTCTCATGCCATGATGGTTCTAAACCGGATCGCCCTTATCTGAAAGGGGATAAAATGATA
>JBBRWA010000388.1:0-4610 GCA_038246345.1 Chitinophagales bacterium | reverse complement strand
TTATTGGAAATATCTTCCTGTTTTTAAAGGGAAAAAAAGGCTTATACGGTTTTTACATAAAAATAAAATCAACTTATCAAAAGATGTAACGTTTAAATTAAAAAATGATTTGATATTTTCGGTGCCAAATCTAAAAGAAAACATTGCATTCGATTTATTCTTTGAGGGTATCTATGAAAAGCCACTCGTGTCCTATTTATCAAAAAATATTCCATCCAATGGCACATTCATAGATGTAGGGGCTAACATTGGCGCTATCTCGGTTTTATTAGCAAAGTTGAGACCAGATGTTACAATTTATGCATTTGAGGCATCACCACGAGTTTTTGGCTTTCTAACTCGTAATATAGTGCATAATAAACTCAAGAATATCATAGCGATCAATAAAGCAGTACACACAGAGGATGATATTGTGCTCGATTTTTTCTCCCCGGAGGATCAATTTGGCAAAGGCTCGTTTTCCTCCGTATTTACACGTACATCTGAACAAGTTAGTACAATAAGGCTAGAATCTTACTTCGAACGCTATGGCATTAAACCGGATATAATTAAAGTAGACGTAGAAGGATTCGAAGCGCTCATCTTTGAAAGTCTGGGTAAGTACCTCAAAACGTCAGTAAAAAGGCCTGTTGTAATATTTGAATTTGTTGATTGGGCAGAAAACTTAAGTAATATATTTAAGTCTGGTGATGCCCAGAAATTCATGTTGAACTGCGGATATTCACTCTATGATTTTGATAATTTAGACAGAGAAAATAAAACAAAAATCACTTCACCTCAATTGACAGGTTCCCTTGAACTGATCGCTTATCCTAACCTGTAATGAGCAAATAATATGCAGGTTAAATGCCTCATCCTCACCGACTTCTTCCCTCCTGGCTACCGTTCCGGCGGGCCAGCGCGTTCCTGTTACAAGCTGGCGCTTGGCTTGTCCGTCGAGGTCTCGATTAGGGTCATTACGTTGGGTAACGATTTTGGTGAGCAAACGCCTTATCCCGATATTCAGCCGGACACCTGGGTCCCTGAAGCCGGAAAAGCCAAGGTTTATTACTGTTCACCGAAAGAGCAGGGCATCCGAGCCATGTTTCGAAAACTCCGGCAAAGCGATGGTAGCGTATTTTACCTGAATAGCATGTTTTCCGTTCCCTTTACCATATACCCTTTGTTGTTTCACTGGTTGGGATGGATCAAAGGACGGGTGGTGTTGGCGCCCAGGGGTATGCTGAAATCCAGTGCCCTGCAATTCAAACCGCTCAAAAAAAAAGTGTTTCTTGTTTTGTTTAGGTTTTTAGGCTGGCATAAAGGACTTATATTTCATGCTACCAGCGAAGAAGAAGCAAAAGATATCCGGCGGGTTTTCGCCGCTGCGGACGTGCGGAATTGCGCTATTGTTCCGGAACTCGCTTTGTTAAAACAACGCGCGCCGCATCAGAAAGCGGCGGCGAGCCTGCGGCTTTGTATTGTAGGCCGCATTCATCCGATCAAAAACATACGTAAAGCCTTACAGGCGTTGGCTCACGTGTCTGGTTCCGATGTCCAAGTAGATGTAATCGGGCCATTGGAGGACCGAAATTATTATGAAACGTGTGAAGCCGTTGTGGCTGGCCTTCCCTCTGGTATTCGGGTAGTATTTCACGGTGCCTTACCCCAACATGAGATCATCCCGATTTTACAGAAGGCCGATTTCTTTTACCTGCTCACTCAGGGAGAAAATTTTGGTCACGCTATTTTTGAAGCCTTGGCGCTCGGAAAACCCGTCCTAATCTCCGATCAAACGCCGTGGCGCGGCTTAGAAAAGATCAAAGCGGGGTGGGATATTCCTTTGGACGACGGAGAATGCCTGACAAGAGTTTTGAATATGGCCGCTCAGATGGATAACCGCACCTATCAGGAATGGTCCGCCGCCGCTCATGTTTGTGCTCAAAACTTTGTAGATCAATCAGATTGGAAGAAATCCTATCTGGAATTATTTGCTATCGAATCTTCCTAATCGCATATAATGTACATCCTTGGCCTAAACGCATACCACGCCGATTCCTCCGCGGCCATTTTCAAAGATGGTATTTTGATTGCTGCTACAGAAGAGGAGCGCTTCCGTCGGGTCAAGCACTGGGCGGGTTTTCCCTCGGAGGCCATTCAGTTTTGTCTGCGGGAAGCCGGTATTACCCTGGCGGAAGTGGATCACATTGCCATTGGGCGCGATCCGAAGGCGAAATTTTGGAAAAAGATAGGCTTTTTGCTGCGCTACCCTACTGTGGGCCTGGATACGGTGCTTTCGCGGCTCAAAAATGCGCAGCAGGTGAGCGCCTTGGAGCGGGAATTTGCCAACATGGATGGCACCGTGCCCGAGGCTGAGATAAGGCGCAAAATACACCAGGTGGAGCACCACCGCAGTCACCTGGCATCTGCCTTTTTTGCCTCGCCCTTTGAGGAAGCAGCCGTGCTTTCGATTGATGGTTCCGGCGATTTTACCACCACCATGCTGGGCGTAGGTAAAGGCAATCAAATTACGGTGCTGGATTCTGTTGATTTTCCACATTCCGTTGGTATTTTTTACACGGCTTTTACGCAATTGCTTGGTTTTCCTCATTACGGCGATGAATACAAGGTGATGGGCCTCGCGCCTTATGGGAAGCCTACGCGCGTGGAGGATTTGCGCAAAGTGCTGGTATTCAAACCCAATGGTTTGTTTGAACTCAACCTGGATTATTTCCGGGCTACCAAAAGCGGCGTGGTTACTTATGATTCGGATCACGTACCGCAAGTGGCTACCTTGTTTTCGGATAAAATGGCCAGGGAGTTTGGTCCGGTGCGCCAAAAAGACGATCCGCTCACGCAAGCGCACAAGGACCTGGCGGCTTCTGTACAGCGCATTACAGAGGAACTGATTTTCCACCTGTTAAATCATTTACAGCAACGTACTGGACTGAAAAAGGTGTGTATTGCTGGTGGTGTGGCCCAAAACTCGGTGGCCAATGGAAAAATTACGCGCAATACGGGTTTTACCGAGGTGTATATTCCTTCTGCCGGTCATGATGCGGGCATTTCCATGGGCGCAGCCTTGTACACCTACAACCATACCTTGAAGCAAGACCGAAAACCGGCTATTTGGAGCGCCTACACGGGCAGTCGATACAGCAATGAAACCATTGAAGCCTATTTGAAATCGCAGGGAATTGCTTACCAGCGCATGGAGGATGATCAATTGTACGAGCATGTGGCCAATCGCCTCGTAAATGCCGGGGTGGTGGGCTGGTTCAGCGGTCGGGCCGAATTTGGTCCGCGGGCATTGGGTGCGCGCTCCATCCTGGCCGATCCACGCCGCAACGATGCCAAAGACTTATTGAATGCTAAAATAAAGCGGCGGGAAAGTTTTCGGCCGTTTGCGCCTTCCATCTTATCCGAATACGTATCGGAATATTTTGAATTGGATGAGTTGACGCCTTTCATGGAGCGGGTATTTCCCATTCGAGAGGAAAAACGCGCCTCTATCCCGGCAGTTACGCATGCGGATGGTTCTGGCAGACTGCAATCGGTACTGCAATCAGAAGCCCCGCGTTACCACAGACTGATTGAAACGTTTCGGCAAAAAACGGGCGTTCCCATACTTTTGAATACCTCTTTCAATGAAAATGAGCCCATTGTGAATTCGCCAGAGGAAGCCCTGGCCTGTTACCTGCGCACGAGCATGGATATGTTGGTGTTGGAGAATTGTGTGGTGGAGCGGTTGCCAGTGGAAAAATCTCCAGCTCCGTTGAAATTCATGGGCGGTAAGCCGTAGCAACGAAGCTCCAGCTCCGTTGAAATTCGCGGGCGGCAACAACGGAGCTGGAGCTCCGTTGCTACAGTGCTCGCGCGAGACGCCCGCCAGACTGAAAGTCCAGCATACATTTACAGCGCTTAGGTTTTCGTGAAAAGTTGCCAAAGCCCATGCTCATTTCATGCCCGGTCAGTCGCCGGGTGACTGCCCGGGAGCGAAGTGCATTTGGTCCAAAAAAAACCAGAATTCTTAGGTTGCCGGCATTGGGCTTTGGTAAATGTAAGGTCACCACATAAGCCGGGCTACGTTTACCAAACCCGAAAAGGTTTGGTAAACGCGGAAAACAAACCAATGCCGACAGTCGACTGTCTTCCAACATGGACCTTTCCCACCTCATCGCCACCTTCACAGCCCGCGCTGCCCTGCCGCTCGGGCTGTTGTTTTTGCTGGCGTACAACGTGTTCATCCTGCGTCGGGTGCAACATCAGTGGTTGTTGCTCGACCTTATGGGGTTGTTCGCTGTGTTGCAACTTTGGGTGGTGCCGGCCATCCGTTACCACCTCGAGGCTATGGGCTGGACGTTGGACCCGAACAACAACATGGCCGTACCTGCTACGGTGTATTTCCCTGTGGTGATTCCGATGGTGCTGGCATTTGTAGCGGGGATTCGAATGCGGAATGTGGAATGTGGAATGCGGAATGCGGGACGCGGAATGCGGGTTCCCACGCTTCGCTGGGATGACAAGCCCTCGCAGCCCTGGGAGGACAAGGTTCCGGCCATACCGTGGATATTGCTGGGATTGGGTTTGGTCGGGCTTTTGGCTTATCCGCATGTGCCGTCCTTGTTGCG
>JBBRWA010000387.1:0-4628 GCA_038246345.1 Chitinophagales bacterium | reverse complement strand
TTTTCCCAAACCGCAAAGTGATGTTTCAGATATGGTATCCGCCAGTTCAAGTAACATTTCTATGGTTTGTTCCGACCCCACGCCAGATACTATGTCATCCAATAACTCGAGCATGACATTGACACGTTGGTTTGGTGTGACAGATAATATCTGGCGTGTATTCATCGGTTTGGCCGGAACGATAGCAATCATCTAGCCTGGAATTAGGCCGAGCATAACTCATAACTCATAACTCATAACTCATAACTCATAACTCATATCTCATAACTCATATCTCATAACTCATATCTCACAACTCATATCTCATAACTACTTCGCCTCCTTCAAAAACCCCTCCATCGCCAAATGCAAATCCACCATCATTTCCTCCGTCGGCTGGTATCGAACATTGGCGGAATAGCGCTCGAATATTTTGCGGGCCGTTGCTTCCGGGATTTCCGACACGGCCGCTAATTTTCTGAAAAATTCGTCGTCGGTGCGGGGCATTTGTGTTTGGGGATCGATGGGCGCTACGAGGCCGTAGCGCTCGCGGAGCTGGGCCAGGAACAACTTCATGCCCTGTGTGCTCAGGCTTTGGTAGTTCTTTTCCCGGAAATGCAGGTGTGCGATGGTGCCGATAAACTCGTAGGAAGAGTTTTCATTTTTTTTCAACACGGGGATGATGGCATGTCGGCGTTTGGCGCGAAAGAGTATCCACAGGCCCGTGATGCCCGCCAACAGGTACCAGGCCCAGGCAAGGGCTTTCTGTTGCAGGATATACGTCAGCGGATGCTCGTCGGGCGTGCTGTTCACTCTATTGCTCCCGTTTCGGCGGCGGCCAACGGATTCCGACACCCGGCTTACGGCATCCCAGTATATGTTGCCTTCCGAAAGATGCGCCCAAACGCCTTCCGCGTAAGGCCGCGTTTCTGTGCGCACGAGGCTGAAATTGCTGAAAGCAAGTGGGGTGGTATGCAGTAAAAATCGGCCTTTGCCGTACGGGTATGATGCAAAATTAATCTCTTTGTTGTTGATGTACCCCAGCGGGAAATGCTGCAGTGGATCGCAAAATGTATAGCGTTCTATATAGTTCCATTTGTAGGATTGGGGTTTGTTTTGTACGGCGAAAAAGTAGCGCGTTGCCGTGTCGGGCAACGCGGGCGTGCGCAAAGAAAGCCACCCGCTGGAATCTTGATAAGAACCATAATCACTCCAGGGCGCTTCATCACACTCATCAAAGTAGACGTAGTTCATCAGGTCGAAGGGGATGGTTTTGCTCGATATGAATGCGGTATTGCCTGCTTCTACAAATTTCAGCAGCCGATCGGTGCCCAGCGAATCAAGGAACAATGCTTCGCCGATAAACACGTAGTTGTCGCCGTTTCCAATGGAGTCGTTGGGCAGCTCGGAAGCCAAGTCTTCCTGCAGGTCGACGAGTTTTTTTCCGGGGAAATAACTTGTCAGCAGCCGGTGCGCAATGTTGGTACCGTAAGGCTGCACGTTCTTTTCAGAATAGCCATCCTTTTTCTGCCAGGAGTGCTCCGACCAATCGTATTTGGGTTTTCCGTCTTCGTACAAAAAATAGAATGCAGCGCCCAGGAGCAGGACGGCGAACACGGCAATGTAGATGGGGGTGCGGTTGGTTTGCATAACGAGGGGGCTAAGGTAATGGATAAAAAAACTTCTAACAACCCGTCCTATTTATTCTGCGCCCGAATGCAACCGATTCACTTAGCCCTTCCATCTAAAAATACCAAGGATTCATGAAAATAGGGGATGACTCATATAAAAAAGCACAGGTGCGGCGCGGTTTTCAAGACTCAATCTTCCAAAACTACTTGCCGACTGAACACCTGCTTCGAAGTCTTTATTTTTAAGAAATATACACCCGAAGGCAAACCCGCTGTGGAAAGTGTTTTCGGAATCGGGTCGCTCGTCCAATTGCGGCAAATCCGTCCATTTGCATCGAGCAGTTGGATGCTTTCAGGCAGGAGTAATGGGCTGCTCGCCTCCCACACCAAGCTTTCTAGCACGGGGTTAGGATATAAGCGAAACGCGTTTGGCCCTTCGGCTTCGGTCGAGCCGACGGTCATGATGCTTACAACTTGTTGCTCCGTGCTCGTACCGCAGTCGTTGGTGGCTGTCAAAACAACTACATAGCTGCCATCGTTCGTGTAAGTATGAACAGGGTTGGCCTCGGTGCTGCTGCTTCCATCGCCAAAATCCCAGGTGTAACTCGTTCCGTTCGTGGTGGTATTTATGTAGGTGGCCGTTTTGCCGGAAACCATAGCAGTGAAACTTGCGGTTGGGCTGTCTGCAACGCTGATATAGTCTGCCTGTGTCGCGGTGCTGCTCCCGGCAGCGTTGGTTGCTGTCAACACTACGGTGTAAACTCCAGGGGCATTGTACAAGACAAGAGGGTTTTGATCTGTCGAGTTGGCAGGGATGCCGCCTGGAAAGCTCCAATCGAAATTTGTGGCGTTTGAACTGGAAGTATTGTTAAACTGGACTGTCAGTGGAGCACAGCCAGTCGTTATGGCAGCAGAAAAGGCTGCATTTGGTGGGGTTACAACGGCAGGTGCCTGCCCAGGAAGAATGCGCACCATGTGTGCTACCGAAGGAATATCGTCCACCATCGTCCACAGCATATACCAGCCCGGCAGCGCCTTTAGCGAGTCATTTGGGATTTGTGCCTCAACAGATTGGTTTTCAATAGAAAAGTCCAATTCGAGAAAACGGTTTTCGCCAGAGTTGAGCATGTGTGTGACGGCTTGGGTACTTTGAAGTACCACCGACGTAGGTGCGTTGGTGCGGGCCACATCAAACGTTATGACCTCACCGCGCTGGTAATCCGTTTTTGCTACATTCAGCATTTGCGGGCGCACGCCCCGGAACAGGTATGGCGGCTTGAATGCATCAATGATGCTCTTGGGCGGTTCGTTGCCGGGTTCGCCTTCGCCGCCAACCACGATCACACGACCGTCGGGCACAAGCACGGCCAGCGCGTGGTATTCCCGATTGCGGGGCATCGGCGCAAGCCGTCGCCAGGTGTCTGCATAGGGATCGTATTGATCGTTGAGGTTCATGTAGCCCCATTGGTTTACGGGTGCCGGGTCGGCTGGGCTTTCCTTGGCACCGGCCATGACGAGTATGCGGCGATCGGGCGTCAGCACCGTCTTGGGACGAGAACGTAGTGGGGCGAAGCTGGAACGCAGGGCCCAGGTGTTGGCTATCGGGTCGTATCGTTCCACGAGGTTGCCGCCACTGCCGGATGGGAAAGGTTTAAATCCTATGGCAATCACATGGCCTTCAGGCAAATGCACCAGTTCGTGGTCTACATGGTCGCCGTTGGGCATCCGGTTGCCTTGCACAAAATCAGCGGCCAAATCCCACTGCTCGACTGCAGGGTTAAAGAGTTGCGGCGGGCGGAATGTCATCAGTACTTTGCCACTGTAGAGCACTAAGATGGGCGATTGTTCCATGCCAATAGCAACCATGTCGGCCCAAGTGGTGGTGCCAGTGATGGGGTCGTACAATTCGGAAGTTTTCACCCTGACAGGGTTGTTCAGCCCCCCTCCGCCCACCAGGAGCAGTCGCCCATCCGCCAACTGCGTCATGGAGGGATACCAGCGGTAATCCAGCATATTGGGCATCTGCTGCCATGTCTGCGTGCTGAGGTTGAACTGTTTGAGTTTTTGTGTGCCGGGGCCATAAACCTCCATTTCCGTGCCGCCTGCCATGATGATGTTGTTGTTCCACAGCAATTTGCTAGCGGCACATCCTTGTACCTTAGTGTCCCCAGGAGACGACACGGTATCATTGACCACGGGGTCGAATAGAAAGGGGTCTTTGGTATTATGGCAATAGTATATGCGGCCATCGGGCAGCAGTATGCCGAGGTCGGTGCCGCCGAGCGGTTCTGGCGAATCCATGATGATCGCCCATTGGCCCGTATGGGTTTCTGGCGCGAGTTGTGCGTTGTGCGTTATGGTGTCAATAATACCCGCGGTAGCGTTTTGGAAATACTCAAAGCCGGGCTTGGCTACACCAAAAAACAGGCCGGGCCCGCCTCCAGGCAGGTTTTCGATTAGATAGATGCCCGCAGCGTCGGTGCGCGTTTCCCTAAAATAGGAAGTATCGACATTGAAAAGGGTGACGCGTGCGTTCGGGATGGGTGCGTTGGTTGGGCCAGTAATGGTGCCCGTTAGCGTTTGGGCATGTATGCTCGATGCCATCTGCAAGAAGAGGAAAAGAAAAAGGGGCAATACTTTTATCATCTTAGGTAAGTTTTTGATCCGGCGAGAAAATCCGTTACAAAGTAACTGTTTTTTCAAGTAGATGTGCGCGCTGTGCATTCCGCTGCTCTGTATGGGCGGGAAATCAAAGCCAGCGATTTAGAACGAGGGAACACTGCGCTGGAAATCAACGCGCTTGATCTTGTTTCAGGGCTGCATTTTATGTTGGTGGATGGGGTTTGTTTGAAGGTGGTGGTGCTGCATTGATGTATTCTAAAGGACAACAATATCAGAGGCTATTTTATTGATCCATTTTAGTTTTTTTGTGTAAATCCGCAATTCGATTGCGGATTTACACAAAACCTGAGCAATGCGCGGTGGTGTACGGTGGCGAACAATCTTTCAAGACTTCTG
>JBBRWA010000386.1:0-4631 GCA_038246345.1 Chitinophagales bacterium | reverse complement strand
GCATACTGGTTGTTGCCAGTTGTTGTTCAGTCGTTATTTTTTAAGGGGTAACCAACTATGCCCCTGCATGCTTACGAAACGACTACACTTTCCCGTCAATACCAGGCAGCCCCATTTTATTGTAGTGTATGTAACTTGATTGTGCGACCCGACTACGCCAAGGCTTCGGCGGGTGAAAGCAATACGTGCTTTCTCAAAGAACTGATGCAAAGATAAACGAATTGTGGTGAAAATAGTTCACTACACATACTGAATGTTTTACAAACGCCTTCCTCCCTACTCCGCCGGCAACAAATCCCAGCCAACACCCGAAGTCCAGCCCCCATAAGTTGAAAACCGAACAATTCCGGATTCTGCAGCATAAATATAGGTCTCGCCATTAACATCATACGACATCGGTGAATTATCGACCAGTACGTTCAACAATGGATACTGTGTCCCAAATAGCGTGTAATTTTCAGCATATCCTGTATTGAGGCAGCTACAAAATGGGAAGCTGGTTTTCCATCCATTTATGGCCACGCTCTGGTTTATATACGGAGTGCTTGGCAACCCAATTCGTCCAGTTTGGTAGCCAATAATCCGCGATTGCAAGTAACTAGTGCTCGAAGGAATGAAATGAATGGAATCGCCTTCCCCCTTGATATAGAATCGAAACTCCTCGTCTTTTCTGAGCTCATACCAAGGATGTACGTCTCCTTTGTAATGCAATGATTCAGATACCAAAAACCCATTGCCATTTTGGCTGATAACTTGCAGCACCAAAGTGTCATCGGTGTACACAAAGATATCCTGGACAGTTTCCCCCGTTAACCCAAGGTAGCGGCTTGTTTGGCCCACAGCCAAGGCATCAAATCTAATGTGTGGTGCAGTATCTGCTGGCACGGGCAGCGGGTCTTTTTTACAAGCTGTAAAAATAAGCCCACAAAGGGCCAATGTTGCGATACTAGCGGTAAGTAGTTTCATGTTTCAGAAATTTAGTAATTGTGTTTAGCAGGAGTTGACAAATACTCACTCCGCTCAATCCAATAATCACTTGCTGCAATAAATCCAGCCATATTTCCTAGTGGGCTTTTAACTCAACCCAGAATAATGATAAACGGATGCAACTTCTAGTTACATCTTGAGTGCTGAAAAAACAAACCTTCGAGCAACTTCAAATGCTGTGCCCGTCTACCGTCTACCGTCCACCGTCTACCGTTTTTAAGAACCCAACCAACCCCTTCATATAATTCGCCTGATCGTCCCACATACTCATGTGACTGCCGTTGGGGCACAGCAGGAAAGTGCCTTTTTGCACCGATTTGGCAATCCATTCCATGTGCGCCGGATCCATGGTGTCGTGGGTGCCGGCAATGCTGAGCGTGGGAACGCTTATTTTGTGCATATCGGCCTTGCGATCCCAATGGAGCAATCGACCCGAGGCACCGAATTCGCTGGGGCCTTGCATGAGCACGTAAATATCAGGGTTTACGTGGTTGAGGCCGCGATTGACCGGATCTGGCCAGTCAGCGATGGGCATGCGCAGGATATGGGAGGCGTAATGGTAGGGCATGAGCAGTTCCATGTATTTGGGGTTGGCATAATCGCCCGCCGCTTCAATGGACTTGATGGTATCCAGCACAGCAGGTGGAAGCTGTTTGGCCAGCACATTGTTGGCGTATTCATTGTACTCCGGAATGCTCATCATCATATTGCTGATAATCAGACCTTTTAAATTTTCCTGGTATTTCAGGGCATATTCCGCGGCGAGGATGCCGCCCCAGGAATGGCCGAGCAAGTAAAAGTTGTCTTTATTCAGCCCGAGGGCCTTGCGCACTTGTTCCACTTCTTCCACAAAGCGCTCCGTTGTCCACAAGCTGGAATCTTTGGGCTGATCCGAATAAAAGGAGCCGAGCTGGTCGTAGTAGTAATATTCGATGCCTTCGGCGGGCAAGTAGCTGTCCATGCACTCGAAATATTCATGCGTACAGGCGGGCCCGCCGTGCAGGAGCAGGAGTTTGATGCGCGGATTGTTCCCCACGCGCTTGGTCCAGACTTTGAATTTGCCCTTGGGTGTTTCGATCTCGATCATCTTTACCCCACCGGTTTGCATGCCGGGTTCCGGGTTCTTGAAATATTCGGCAATGTTTTTGTCAGTGTGCTGCGTGCAGGCAGCAAGGATAAGCAGCAGGAAGCAGGAGATACGCAAGGTCATGTTGGAAAATTTTGATGCTGTACAATGAGTCAACGAAGGTAAGTACCAGAACCGAATTAATTGTTTCAAATAAAACCAAGCTGATTTTTTTCCTTTTTTGGTGTGCATCGAATTACCTTTGCGACCGCTTCTTTGAGAAGCAGACTGATTTTGATTTTAAAACTTTGATATTCAAATAATTAGGTAAAATGGCTTTAATCGGAACGATTCGTAAAAACGGATGGATTCTCATAGGTACAATGGTTTTGGCACTCGGTGGGTTCATTTTAATGGACGTAATGTCCAACTCTCAGCGTTACAGCGCTGCTGATGTGAACAACCTTGGAAAAATAAACGACCAGGAAATCAAGCGCAGTGATTTTGAAACTTATGAAAAACTGATCTATTCAAAATCAGACGCAGCTAGCAGCTACCTTGTACGTTCCCAGGTTTGGGATTACTTTGTACAGGAAGCTGTCGTCTCACAAGAAGCTCAAAAAATTGGCCTCGGTGTTTCCAAGGAGGAATTGATCGAGCTTCAATTTGGCACCAACCTCAGCCCAATCATTGCTGAGCGTTTCAAAGGAGAAGACGGCCAACCAAACCGCGCTACCCTTGCCAGCATAAAAACTTCAATTGAAGGTGGTGAATTCGTTGATCCAACCAACCGGGCATACTGGGCTGTTCAGGAAAAAGAAATCGTCAAAAAGCGTTTGGAAGATAAAATCATCGCTATGGCATCCAAGGGGCTTTACACCCCTTCCTGGCAGGCTGAAATGGCTTTCAAAGAAAACAACGAACGTGTCGACTTCCGCTACGTTATGATCCCTTACGATCGGGTGAAAGAAGGTGAAGCTCCTGTTGCCGATGCTGACTACAAAGCATATTTGGACAACAATCCAAATTTGTACGATCAAGCGGAGGAATCACGGTTTGTCGCGTTCGCAGAATTTTCTGTAGCGCCAACCAGCGCCGACTCCGCTGTTGCCCGCACCAGTGTTGCAGCTTTGGTGGATGGTTTTCGCGAGGCGAAAAGCGATTCGGCATTTGTACTCGCCAACAATGGCACCATAGATGCCGATTTCAAAGCAAAAGTGGTACTGTCTCCAGCTTTGGCTGACACCCTGCTGCGTATGCCCGTTGGCACTGTAATCGGCCCAATTCTCGATGCCAACGAGTGGAAAATTGCAAAAATACTGGATCGTAAAGTTATTCCAGATTCGGTAAAAGCACGCCATATCCTTATTCGCGATCCGCAAAACCCTGCCAGCGAGAAAACGATTGACAGCTTGATGGCTTTGATCAATAGCGGCAAAGCCCGTTTTGATTCCCTGGCGGTTAAAAACAGCCAAGACCCAGGCTCTGGAGCAAAAGGCGGTGACCTTGGATGGTTTGCCTCTGGTATGATGGTTCCTGAGTTCAACGACATTTGTTTCAATAAAGGGGAACAAGGCAAGTTGTACAAAGTAGCCACTCAGTTTGGCTGGCACCTCATCGAAATTACCGGGAAGAAATTTATCAAAAACGAATCCGGTGTTAAAGCTGCCTACATCAGCCGCCGCATAGAGCCAAGCAAGATGACGCAGCAAGCTGCCAAAGACAAAGCGGTGGCGGTGCTTCAAAAAGCGAAAAGTTTTGCCGAATTGACCGCAATGGGTGGCGAGCAAGGATTTGTCGTACAAACCACAACAGGGCTAATGGCCAACGACTACGCTATTGCCAGTATGCCTTCAGCCTCCGGTGAAGATGCACGCAATGTGATCCGTTGGGCATTCGAAGAAAAAGTTAAAGAAGGTGCTGTTAGCCCAGAAATATTTGTTTTCCGCGACCCTCAAGGGGGCTTTTTCGACAGCAAGTATGTCGTAGCTGCGCTGAAGACAATTGTTCCAAAAGGCTCTGCTAACGTAGCAACTTTGAAAAACCTTCCAGAAGCAGACACGAAAGTAAAGAACCTCAAAAAAGGCGAATACATCAAAAGCAAAATCCAAACGGACGATTTTTCAGCCATTGCCACCCAATGGAATGCCCGTCAGGACACGGCAAAAGCCGTGAGCTTTATGCAAAGCCAAAGCGGCGAACCGCGCATTCAGGGAGTTGTGTTTGGCTTGACCCCTGGCCAAATCAGCAAACCGATTGTCGGAGGCACTGGTGTTTATTTGATATCCCCTGTAACTGAAAGGACGCAAACGCAGGTACCAACTGACCTGACCATGTTCCGCAAACAATTTTCTTCAACGGCAATGGTCAGTATCCGAACAAACCTGATCAAGTCATTGATCAAGAACGCCGACAAGCAAGACAATCGGGCGAAGTTCTTTTAAGCGTTGCTAATAAGGCTAATGTAGCCTTTGTTTAGCCCAATAAGAGCCGCCTGGAACAAATCCAGGCGGCTCTTAAATTTTTACCCCTTCTAAATAGCCGCTCATTTCAAAGGTTTTTCAAACCTAATTACAAT
>JBBRWA010000385.1:0-4657 GCA_038246345.1 Chitinophagales bacterium | reverse complement strand
TATGGCACCAATTTCCATGGTGCTGCCAATACGCAGCTGGCGCTGCCATGGCGTGATGGCCACCTTTGCTTCCAGTAAAATACAGGGGTGGCGCAGGGCTTGGTGGGCCACATCAACTGTCATGGAGTAACCCTTTCCAGGCATGAGCGGCAGATACTCACCGGCCATTTTAGCCAGTTCTGCCGACCAGGAACCTGCCGCCAACACTACAAGGTCGCTGGCTATTGTTTGGGGCTCCTGTTGCGTACCCGTATTGCGATACCGGACAGATGATATTTTACCCTTATCTTTCTGAACGCCAACAACGGTGGCATTTCGCACAATCTTCACCCCGTGCTTTTCAAACAGGGCAGGTAAATGGCGCATCAGGGTATTGGGGTGTAGGTGCGCATCGTCTTTATACCAGGCACCACCGCGTACATCGGGCTTCAATTCTGGTTCAAGTGCCTGGGCTTCTTCCCTGGAAAGCAGGTCGATTTTCAGGCCCATGTCGCGGCCCATGCGCACATTTTCAAGCTCGCCTTTCTCGTATTTTTCTGTTTGGAAATAATTAATACAGCCATTTTCGGCGTATTCAAACTGCAAGTCGCCGCTGTGTTTCCAGGCGGCTGTGAGTTCTTTTGACAGCAACAGCAAATCGACCATGGGCCGGGCGCTGCGTTCCACATGGCCTGTATTACAGGCACGCATGAACTTAAGTCCCCAATCTAGCAATCGACCATTCAAAGCAGGTCGGACATAAAAAGGGCTTTTTCGATCAAACATCCAAAGGATACCCTGACTGATGATGCCTGGCTGGGCCAAGGGCGCAAAATGAGAGGGCGAGAGAAAGCCCATATTGCCAAAAGAACAGTTGTCCTCCAGCTTGTCGCGCTCCAGAACAACTACTTCCCAACCTTCTTCTTGCAGGTAAAGCGCAATACTAAGACCAATAATACCGCCTCCAATGATGGTTGCTTTCATATTGAGAATTGCTTATGAATCGAATTCTTCCTCGTTGTTGATAGGGGGAATCCCATTCCCGCTCAGAATACCCAATGCGGTCATGGCGCGTTCACTGGCTAATTGTTCGGCGCTCTTTTTGTTGAAATCATCGGCTGTGCCATATTTCTTACCGTCCACGAAAACAGCGACCTTGAATTTGTCGCGCTTTTCACTTTTGTATTTGGCCACAACTTTGTACTCGATTGCCCGGCCATTTTTTTGGCACCACTCCAACAGCTGGCTTTTATAATTATCGTCATAAAGTTCCAGTTCGTGAATGTCCAGGTACTTGCGCAAAATGCGGCGGACAACAAACTTCTTTGTGTGTTCATAGCCTACCTCAATGTACACGGCACCAACCAGTGCTTCCAATGCATTGCCCAACATGGATTTGGATAGCCTGGTTTGGTTGTAATTGGCCAAAAATAGGTCGAGCCCCATTTTGTCGGCGATTTCGTCGAGGGAGTGGCGCTTGACGATTTTGGAGCGCATTTTCGTCAGAAAACCTTCGTCGCTGTTTGGGTACTTTTTGAACAAATATTCTCCGACGATGGTACTGAGTACCGCATCGCCTAGAAATTCCAGGCGTTCGTTGTTAGCGACCGCGTAGTCTTTGGACGTAAAGGTGCTTTTGTGGAAAAAAGCAAGTTTGAACAAAGGAAGATGCAAGGGTGTAAACCCTATTAATTGCCGAAGCCGACGGGCAAGTTCCTTGTCCGGATGGAAATAATAATTGTAAATTCGACGGATAAATCGCACAAGATCAAGGTTTTGGGCAGACTCTTATGCCTGCCGGAAAATAATGGAGGCATTGTGCCCCCCAAAGCCAAAGGTATTACTAAGAATGGCTTTTACTTTTTTGTGTTGCGCTTCATTGAAGGTTAAGTTGAGTTTTGGGTCAATTTCCGGGTCGTCGGTAAAATGGTTGATGGTGGGGGGGACAAAATCATATTTCATGGCCAGCAAGCAGGCAATGGCTTCTACAGCGCCAGCAGCGCCAAGCAAATGTCCTGTCATACTTTTGGTCGAGGAAATATTCAGGTCGGTCGCATCCGTTCCAAATACGGTTTTGATTGCTTTCAGTTCCGCTATATCACCCAACGGTGTGCTGGTGCCATGGGTATTGATATAGTCAATATCACTGGGTTTCATCCCTGCATCCTCCAGTACCAGATTCATGACATTTATTACGCCAAAGCCTTCAGGGTGTGGTGCGGTAATATGGTAGGCATCCGCAGTAGCTGCAGCACCCATTACCTCAGCATAAATGGTCGCTCCACGACGCTTAGCGTGTTCGTATTCTTCCAGAATTAAAGCACCTGCGCCCTCACCGAGAACAAAGCCGTCCCGGCTTTTATCATAAGGCCGTGACGCGGTCGCAAATTCGTCGTTGCGCTCACTAAGAGCTTTCATTGAATTGAAGCCGCCCACTGCCGTTTTTATTATAGACGCCTCTGAGCCGCCAGCCACGATTATGTCTGCTTTACCAAGTCGCAGGTAGTCAAATGCATTCATCAGGGCATGAGAAGAGGATGCACAAGCTGATACCGTGGCATAGTTGATGCCCCGGAAACCATACTGAATGGAAATTTGGCCAGCAGCGATGTCAGAAATCATTTTGGGTATTAGAAATGGGCTATGCTTGGGAATACCATTGCCGAGAATGTGGTCTTCCACCTCTTTTTCAAGTGTACTCAAGCCTCCAATGCCGGAAGCCCAAATAACCCCCACCCGGTCTTTGTTGATGGCATCCAGGTCTAGCCCAGAATCAACAATAGCTTCAGCGGTGGAAACCATGGCAAATTGCGTAAACCTGTCGAGTCGCCGTGCTTCACGGCGATCAAGCAAATCCTCTGCCACAAAACCTTTTACTTCGCAAGCAAACTTTGTTTTGAACAGACTGGCATCAAAAAGAGTGATGAGGTTTGCCCCACTTATTCCCTTTTCTAGCCCAACTTTGAAATCGGCTACTGTGTTGCCAATAGGGGTAATGGCTCCAATGCCTGTGATGACTACACGTTTCATAATTTGTACGGTTCGTTGATACCTAAGGCAAAAGTAACACTAAGCAGCATTGCACGGTAATACAGACGAAAGCATTTTGTCTCAAAAAGCAAAAGAGGTTCAAAGCTTCACAGCTTTGAACCTCTTGAATTGCTTTACAATGGGCAAAGCAACAACAAGTATTACTGTTGAGTGTTAGCCTCAAGGTACTCAATAGCGTGACCAACAGTCTGGATGCCTTCAGCTTGTTCGTCGGGGATTGACACTTCGAATTCTTTTTCAAATTCCATGATCAATTCAACGGTGTCAAGCGAGTCAGCGCCCAAATCATTGATAAAATTTGCAGAGTCATTGACTTCGCTCTCGTCAACACCAAGCTTGTCAACGATGATTTTTTTAACGCGTTCGGCTACAGTTGCCATGATTTTTCTAAACTTTAGGTGAAAAAAATTTGGTTTTTCGAGCCGCAAAGAAACGGCAGTAACGGGGTTAAAAAAAATTTTTACTGTGGAATTTTTGGATTGTTTTTATTCGGGGGTACTCTTTATCTTTTTGTAACATTGACACTTAGTGGCAAAAGCGTTGTTTTTTGCGACAAAATACTGGGTTGATTTGGCATTCACCGTTAATTGTGCGCATTAGTTCCGATTTTAATAAGGCTTGGCATAGTTGTTGGCATGCCTTACTTTTGCATCCTTACTTATTGTGTTTTTTACACTTTTTAATTTTTTCAAATTATGACACTGACAGAAGCTGCTGCTTTGCTTGAAAGGAACAAATCGCCTTTGCGCAAAGATGGCTCACAAAATACGAAAATCGTGGCCACCGTTGGTCCGGCTTGCAACACCTATGAAAAGTTGCTGGCATTGGTAAAAGCAGGTGTGGATGTTTTCCGCCTCAACTTCAGCCATGGCACCCATGACGATCACCTCAAAGTGATGCAGATGGTGCAAAAGATAAATGATGAACACAGGCTCCATATTGGCACATTGGCCGACCTACAGGGGCCAAAATTGCGTGTCGGAAAAATCAAAGACAATGCACTGCCGCTAAAAAAAGGCGATATCATCACCATTGTCAATGATATTAACGCAGAAGGCACCAAGGATGCCATTTACATGTCTTATGACCAATTTGCCGAAGATTGCCAAAAAGGCGAGCGCATTTTGATGGATGACGGCAAACTGATTTTTGAAGTCGCCGAAACCAATAAAAAGGACACTGTCAAGCTAAAATGCCTGCACGATGGTGTTTTGAGCAGCAATAAAGGTGTGAACCTGCCAGATACCAATGTGAAACTGCCCTCCATGACGATAAAAGATCGGGAAGACCTGAAATTTATCCTCACCCAGCCGTTCAGTTGGATCGCGCTGTCCTTTGTACGGCGCGCTTCCGATATGGACGACCTAAAACAAGCTGTTCAAGATGCTGGTCATGCAGCCAAAGTAATGGCCAAGATCGAAAAACCGGAAGCGGTAAAGAATCTTCGGGAAGTCATTCGTGCCTCCAATGCCATTATGGTTGCCCGGGGCGATCTTGGAGTGGAAATGCCCATCGAACAGTTACCCATAACACAGAAGGAGATCGTGCAAATGTGCATGCAATACGCACGCCCTGTTATTGTGGCAACTCAAATGATGGACAGCATGATCACCAACCCCTCTCCTAC
>JBBRWA010000384.1:0-4672 GCA_038246345.1 Chitinophagales bacterium | reverse complement strand
TATTCTTCGCTGGGGAAACCATTCTGCTTGCAAAATGCAATGAACCTTACGCAGTTATCATGTCCGACGCTGTCTTGTTTAGCATAATATTCCTTCGCACATTCACGGTCTAGCATGTTGAATCCCCCAAAATCCAGGAGCAGCGCTTGATCTATGTCATACAGTTCCCGTATGGTTTTTTGACAATTGGTTTCGGGTTGGTTGTTCCAACGGAATTTCGCTTGAAGCTTGTTGATAAGGCTTAAATTCTCAGCATTAAAAATACGCTTTGGGAGTGCTTGGAATAGAGAAGCCGTATCGCATTTCTTCGCACTAAAAAGCATTTGGATGGCAGGCCCGTTCTTTTCGTAAGCGGCACATTTGCTGTTCACGATGATGTAGTTTTTCAGGTCAACAAAAAAGGGGTGCTTTTTGAATAAAAAAGCGGAATCGTAGTAGGTGGCGGCGGTTCGAAAATCGTTGATATAGATGGCACGGGCGGCCAGATTGATGTAGTGGTAGTATTTTGTGATTTGCGGGTCGAGTTTGACGAGCGGGTCGGCAGGATAGGCTTTAGCGGGATCATCAAAGGAGCAACCTTCCGCTGCGGCGCTTCTGGGGACGCGTTGCTTTAATGGTGATATTTGAAGGATGTTTAATTGAGCCCATATAAAAGCGATCCCGATAAGACACTGGAGTTTCAGCATGGAATTGTTGTCTAGTAAGTTGTTTTTGTGTGGAACAAAAATATCAAATGTCTCCCTGGATTCCACGCAAATATTTCATACTAATAAAATAGGTGCCGAAAACGCTCTTTTTGTTGCTTTGAGTATGGAAGAAAATAAGCGGATTACCTTTACCTGCCATACCCCCAACCAGCTTAAAGTTTCAATGTATGCAACAATCAAAGCTTCTATCCGAAATCCGCCAATACTTTCCCTTGCTGGATAACAATGGCTTGGCGCAAGACATCGCTGAAAAGGCCAGCCTCCTGAAGGTGCCCAATGGAAACGTCCTCATGGATGCTGGCGATACCATTCGATTGATACCGCTTGTCGTCAAAGGTTCGATTAAAGTGGTGCGCGTAGATGATGCCGGGCACGAAATGTTGCTCTATTATGTCCATCCCGGCGAAAGCTGTGCCATGACGCTCTCCTCTTGCATGAAACAGCGAAAAAGCAACATCAAAGCAGTGGCACAACCATCCTTGGAACTCATCGGTATCCCTTCCGATGTGGCCTATATGCTTGGCCGGAAACACCCGGCATGGATCGATTTTGTGCTGGAATCCTACGCCTTGCGCTTTGATGAACTCCTGGAAATGGTGGATGAAATCGGTTTCGCAAGCCTGGATCAACGATTGGTCAAATACCTGCAGGAGAAATCGGAATTGCTCGGCACCTTAATTCCGCACATCTCCCATCAGGAAATAGCCGACGACCTGGGTACGGCCCGTGCAGTAGTATCGCGCTTGCTAAAACAAATGGAGCGCAAAGGCATGGTCAAACTATCGCGCGGGCGCATCAAAATACTTGGACTTATGCTACCTGAGTAGCAAAGCCTTTCTACAACAAGGCGGAAATTTGTATCAAAATAAGGTACAAATGGAACAACAAAGTTTCAGTTGGCGCAAGCTTGCACTGGTATGTATGATTTGCCTGGGTCTTGCTACAGCCATCGCCTTCATCATTCATTATTTCAAACCATAGAAAAAACAACGATTATGAAAAAGAACATGGGTTCTACCGACAAGGTTATCCGCCTCATTTTGGCAGCGGTATTTGCTGCACTTTATTTTTCGGGAAATGTGACCGGAGTTTTAGGCTACGTCCTGTTGGCACTTGGGGCCATTTTTGTGCTGACAAGTTTGGTCAGTTTTTGCCCCATTTATGCCGTAGTTGGCTTGTCGACTTGTCCGGTGCCGGAGCGGAAGTGAGGAAGCAAATGGCATCTTAGGTTAAAATCCAAAGCTTTTGTAACTCTTTGTGGTGTATCTGCGTCTTCTCCGCATTTACACCACTTTTTATCTACATCAAGCTATGAAACAACTTTTCCTATCAATTGCCATCCTTACCCTAACAGCCTCTGCCTGCTTTTCTCAATCCTCCCCTCTCCAGGATTTTATTGACAAGTACAAAAACGAAACGCCGTTTTCCTACGCCTTTCTGAGCAAAGACATGTTCGAAGTCGCCATGAAACAAAGCCTGGAGGTTTCCGACTGGAAGAAAATACACAACGTCGTGCGGAACATCGGCAGCCTCAGCATATTGGTGGCTGACAGTATTCAAACAAGTGCAGCCTTGTACAAAGAAGCCCTGAATGCCGTTCCAGAGGAAGATTTTGATCCACTGTTGACCGTTAAGGACGGCAATGACCGGGTGCGGATATGGGTGCGGGAAGAGGCCAGTGTGTTGACTGACTTGGTATTGTTGGTTGGCACGTCCGATGAATTTGTGCTGGTATGTTTTTCCGGCAACCTGGAGTTGAATAACTTGACGGAGCTGGTTGGCCTTTTTGATGCCAATTCCGCGGAGCAACTTGCCAAAACCGCTCAGGCCATAGCCGCAGATTTTAGCATCAGCCCCAATCCAAACAGTGGAACTTTTACCCTGGGTTTTGCGATGCCCGGAGATGTTGCGACCCAATTGACCGTGCTGGATCAAAATGGTCGGCAGTTATCGGTCGTTGATCTATCAGGAGCGCCTTCTCAAACAATTTCTTTGCTGGATTTGCCGACAGGATTGTACTGGGCGCAAGTAAAAACGCAGCAAGGGAAGATCGGGGTGAAGCAATTGCAAATTATGAAAATGCCGTAACAGACTACCCTTCCTTCCAAACCACCTTCTGCTCCCGATCAATATAAACCCATTTCCCCTCCAAAGCCGTCAGCGCCATGCCATTGCGAAATGGCGTGGCGCCGTCAAAAGTGGCGGGAATGACAATCTGACCTTCGGTGTTGATGTAGCCCCATTTGCCATTGGAGCGCACCTGGGCGAGCCCCTCTGAAAAAACGCCGGCATCTTCAAACTTGGGCATGATGACGAGTTTTCCCGATTTGTCCACGTAGCCATAGGCACCGTTGATCTCCACCAAGGCAAGGCCTTCGCCAAAATCACCCGCCAGATCAAACATGGGCTCAATGGCAATAGCGCCCTCCTCCTGGCTTACAAAACCGTACTTGCCATCGCGGAACGCAAGGGCCATGCCGTCAAAAAAATCGCCCTGGACATGGCCTTTGACAAACTCAAACTGCGGCGCAATGGTTTCCTGGCCCATCCGGTTCACCAATCCCCAGCTAGTATCCTGCACCACCACGGCGACATTTCCTTGGAATGAAAAAGCGGCATCCCACCGCGGCTCAAGGACGAATTTCCCCGATTGGTTGATAAAGCCCCAAAGGCCGTTCACGCCCGCAGGTGCGAGGCCATCATGGAAGTTGCCGCTGCCCGAGAATACAGGTTTTATGACAAAATCGCCGTTTTTATTGATATATCCGGCGCTGCCTTCCAGTTTTACAGCGGCCATGCCTTGGTTGAAATCGCCCGCTTCGTCAAAATATGTGGGGATGACTTCTTTGCCTTTCGTATCAATAAAGCCCCAGGCATTCACCACTTGTACCCGCGCCAAATCCTCGCGAAAAATACCGACAGCCCGATAAAGCCGACGTACATACAAACGGCCCATGGCATCAAGCAAGGCGCGTTGGCCATTGAGTTGGGCAGTTGTAAAGCCGTTGTAAAAATCATCGACCTCCAAAAACTGGGGTTCGATCACGACAGTACCTTCCGCGTTGATAAACCCGAAGTAACCGTTTTCCCGAATTTTGAATAGTGGTGGATGCATCCTGTGTGCTGAAGCCTTTTGGTGACGGCGCTGTTTTGTTTAATGGCGAAGGTAAGAACAGTTGCGGACTGAAGGAGTAATGTTCTGGATTGGAGTTTTCAACATTTGGACTATCTTGCTTCATTATTATTATATCCTCACTCAAAAGGGTTCGGAATATCCAAGTACCTCCGTGTGATACTGTAGAATTTTCCATCTTCAAACCTTCCCAACCATGCGCATTACCTACACCTTTATATTATTCTATTTCACCGCTAGCCTTTTTGCCCAAACAACCATCTTCGTCAACCAAAATGTACCAGGCGGCCTACAAAATGGCAGCAATTGGTCTAATGCCTTGCCCGATTTGCAACAAGCCTTGAGCCTTGCCACTGATGGTGATGCCATCTGGGTCGCTTTAGGTACCTACTATCCAACAAACGACAATGACCGAAGTATTTCTTTCGAACTGCAACAAGGCGTAATGATGCTGGGCGGGTTTGCCGGAAACGAATCTACAGCAGTTCAACGTGATTTTTTGCTGTATGAAACAATCCTCTCCGGAAACATTGGTCTTCCAGATGGCAGCGACAATTCTTCGCATGTTGTACGTGGTGAAGGCATAGACAGTACGACCGTGCTGGATGGATTTGTTATTAGACATGGAAATGCCGACAGCCCAGGGGAGTATGGAAGCGGTGGTGGCTTGCTTTTGTCGCCTTCCCTGGTCGTATTCAACACTTGCCCGATCATTCAGAATTGCAGATTTGAACATAATTATGCCTTTCAAGGTGGGGCAATTTCTGCCGACAGGGTGGATGAAGGATACTATTATGTCAATCCTATCATTAGAAACTGTCAATTTTACTTT
>JBBRWA010000383.1:0-4675 GCA_038246345.1 Chitinophagales bacterium | reverse complement strand
TGGGGTGCGATATAAATCAGGTTCCTCGCTACGCTCGGAATGACACGACTGCTTGGTTTTTAATGTAATTCAACGTTGGTGCTCGCCTATGCGAATAAATACAAACAAACCCCGCTCAGCATTTCGCCAGGCGGGGTATCCAGTAAAGTTTGGTACGTTTTTTTTGTGGCGCGTGGCTTATCGCCGAAATTTCTGCGTCCTGTCTTTCCCCACGACCAAAGTGTATTCCCCTTTGGGTAGCGATTCTACGTTCAGCGACCAATCTGCTGTTTTTGAGTTCAGGCATTTTTCCAGTACGACTTTGCCCGCATTGTCTTTTACTTTGACACAAAGGCATTTCATGGGCATTTCATCGGCAATAAACCATATTTTCTTTGCGGATACCACGATCTTGATATCGCTGGGTTCGTAGCCATTGCCAGCAATAGCTGTTTGACATACACTGGTTAAGAGGGTAAAAAAGAGGACGGTGAAGAATTTCGTATTCATAGCTTAATAATTGATTGTAACAGTAAAGTTGGTTGAATAGACAAAGGTTCATGCTTTTAGGTTGCAGTTGGGGTTCAATAAACGATTGAAAACATGTTTCTTTCGACGAATCGTTGTTTTGAGCTATTTTTCAGACTTTTGAGCCACAGAAATGTTACACCCGGTTAAATAAAATGATGAAAAAAATCCTCTCTTTCGCAATTTCTTTCTGTTTCGCCGCCAGTTTGGCCGCCCAAAGCAAATCTTCTCTCGATTCTGCCTTCATCCGTGATAACTTCAACAAGCGTGAAGTGATGATTCCCATGCGGGATGGCAAACAATTGTTCACCACCATTTACGCCCCGAAGGATCAATCGAAAAAATATCCGTTCATCCTGCGGCGAACGCCGTATTCCTGTTCGCCTTACGGTGCAAACACTTTTAGCAACGCATTTCAAAACATGAACCTTGCCCGTTCCGGGTACATATTTGTTTTCCAGGATGTGCGCGGCAAGTACATGAGCGAAGGCGATTTTGTGGATGTGCGCCCGGTTACGCCCCAAGGTCCGCCTAAAAAAGGGTCAAAACCTTCGCCCAGCGACGATGCTACCGATACTTACGACACCGCCGATTGGTTACTGAAATTTGTGGCCAACAACAATGGCCGCATTGGTGTGATGGGCATTTCATACCCTGGGTTTTATGCCACTGTTGCCATTTTGGCGGGGCACCCGGCCATCAAAGCCGTATCGCCACAAGCACCAGTGACCGATTGGTTTATCGGCGACGATTTTCACCACAACGGCGCTTTCATGCTCATGGATGCCTTTTCTTTTTATTCCGGTTTTGGCAAGCCACGCCCCGAGCCGACGATGGATGGGCAACCCGGTTTTAGCGATTGGAAAACACCCGATAATTATGACTTTTACCTGAAAGCAGGTGCATTGAGCAATTTCAGCAACAAATACGGCATGAAGGACATCCCATTCTGGAACGATCTCATGGCGCACCCCAACTACGATGCCTGGTGGCAAGCCCGTAACCCGCGCCCACACCTAAAAAATGTGTTGCCAGCCGTGATGACCGTGGGTGGCTTGTTCGATGCCGAAGACTGCTGGGGTGCCTGGAATACCTACAAGGCGCTTGAAAAGCAGAACCCTGCCAAGCACCCCAACAGTCTCGTGATGGGCCCATGGGTGCATGGCGGCTGGGCACGCGGTGCGGGCGATCACTTGGGCAATGTGACATTTGGCGCACAAACCAGTACGTTTTACGAAAAAGAAATTGAACTGAAGTTCTTCGAATACCACCTGAAAGATCAGGGAGGCATGACCTTGCCGGAAGCCTATATTTTTGAAACAGGCAGCAATAAATGGACGACATACGATGCCTGGCCACCAAAAAACGTGACACCAGCCAAGTACTATTTCCAATCGGGCGGTAAACTGGAGGCAGAGCCTTCCACGACCCCGCGGGCCTTTGACCAATACACCAGCGATCCAAACAAGCCAGTCCCTTACACCGAAGATATTCACTTGGGCCGCACCCGCGAGTACATGTGCGACGACCAGCGATTCGCCGCCCGCCGACCTGATGTGCTGGTGTACGAAACAGAAGTGCTTACGGCTCCCATGACCTTGACAGGTGTGGTCAGCGCCGATTTGTGGGTCAGCCTTAGTACTTCTGATGCCGATTTTGTGGTAAAAGTCATTGACGTGTACCCCGATACGTTGAAAGCAGTTGAAAATGGGGTGCCGATGGGCGGTTATCAAATGCTGGTGCGGGGCGAAATATTCCGGGGTCGATACCGCGAAAGTTTTGAGTTCCCCAAAGCTTTTGAGCCGAATGTGGCCACCAATGTAAAATTTGACCTGCCGGATATTGCCCATACATTCCTGCCCGGCCATAAATTGATGATCCAGGTACAAAGCTCCTGGTTCCCTTTGGCGGATCGGAACCCGCAACAGTTTGTGGACATTTACAAAGCTAAGGATGCTGATTTTGTGCCTTGTACCATACAAATGTCCCGAGGGCAGAAGGGCGCATCTGGGGTGGTTTTGCCGGTACAAAAACGTTAATAATATGCGCCAACTTGCCTTTGTTCTACTTTTCCTCCCGCTCTTGCTCGCAGCGCAACCACAAGCAAAACACAACCTTACCTTTCCAACAATTCCTGCCAAATGGCAAGAAGGCATCCCACTCGGCAACGGCCTTTTGGGATGCCTCGTTTGGCAAAAAGACGGGAAGCTCCGCCTCGCCCTTGACCGCGCCGACTTGTGGGATTTGCGCCCGATGAAAGGACTCGATCGCCCGGAATTTTCCTATCAATGGGTGGCAGGACAGGTAGCCAAAGGGGAGTATGGCGTGGTGCAGGAGTACTTCGACGCGCCGTATGAACGGGAAGTAGGGCCGACAAAATTGCCGGGTGGCGCCATTGAATTGCCCCTGGGAAATTGGCAATTAGCAGCCGAGAATGCCGTGAGCTTGGATATCGCCACAGGAAAAACCACCATTCAATGGGCTGGTGGCCAACGCTTTGAAGCTTTTGTCCATGCGGAAAAACAGCAAGGCTGGTTTCGCTGCACGGGTTTCCCTGATCCTGAAAAATGTCTGGAATTATTGGCACCTAAGTATGGCAACCCAGTAGAATCCGGCGATGCCAATTCCGTCAGGGGAAGTGACCTGGCCCGCCTTGATTACCCTCAAAGCACCCCGTTCCTACGCGATCGTGTTTGGTTGTTTCATCAATCCGGTTGGGGCGGCTTCAGTTATGAAATTGCTGTTTGTATTCGGAAAAAGGATTCTGAAGTGTGGGAAGGCGTTTGGAGCATATCCAGCCATTTTCCGCAAAAAATATACGTTGAACGTGCAGAAAAAGTGGTGCAAAAAGCCATTCGCCGAGGTTTTCAGATCAAGCAGCATTCCGCGCCGCATTAATAATCCCAAACATCGAACGCAGCACCATCTTACTGTACGCTTCCCTTTCTGTAGCCGATAACTTATCAGACTTCAAACGCTGCATCGCATACTGCTGAATAGCGATCAATGGCTGCACAATACGTTCGCGCAGGGCGATACTTTCCTTGGAAACGGGGTTGCCCGAAAGCAGGTCGTTGCTTTCCGATAATTCCCGCAGCGCTTTGGTCGCCAGGTTATATTCCATATACAGTTTATTCCAAAAACCGCCAAATTGAGGGTCTTCTGAAATGTAATGCGTCAGGTTAAAATTCGATTTAGACAGGGACTGCATGGAATTTTCCATCAACGTGCGGAAAAATAAAGAACGGTCGTACAGCCGTTGCACTTCGTCGCGCTCCGTCTTTTTGAGGCTGCCAATAGCGGCACCAATGCCATAATAGCCAGGAATGTTTTGTTTCATTTGTGCCCAGGCACCAAC
Source organism: Chitinophagales bacterium (assembly GCA_038246345.1). GTDB lineage: Bacteria > Bacteroidota > Bacteroidia > Chitinophagales > Saprospiraceae > M3007. The sequence continues at coordinate 810 of JBBRWA010000383.1, read as the reverse complement.
GAATGGAATGGCGCGCAAATCCTCAAAGACCAGTCCGCCACCGCCCGAGCGCTTGGTGGGTCTACTGGCAATATTGGTATCGCCGTACCATTTCAGCGGAGTCATGTTTTCGAGATAGGGCACGAAATTGGGATCGTTTTTCAAGTCAAGATAAGCCTTGTAAGAAGCTTCTGCCAATTCGTCGAGGAGTGTGTGGTCGGCAGTGCTCAGTTCGCGGGTATGACCCGGGAAAAGGTGACCTTCCAAACCAGCGGTCAGCAGGCGTTCGATATTGAAGGTAGCCGATTGAATGGTGCCATAAGTGCTGCTCACCGTTTGGCCCTGAATGGTGACTTGAATCGCTTGGTTCTCAATGTCTTTGCCTTGGGATGCATAGTAGCTGGCATTGTTGCCGCCGCCGCGTCCTGGAGGTCCGCCGCGGCCATCGAAGAAGATGACTTTCACCCCGTGTAGCCGGCTGACGCGGGTAAGCGCTTCTTTCGCCTGGTAAATACTCCAGTTGGCGCGCAGGTAGCCGCCGTCTTTGGTACCGTCGGAGAATCCCAGCATGATGTGCTGGATCTTGCCGCGACTGGCGAGGTGGTGGGCGTAGAGTGGATTGGTGTACAAGGTCTCCATCACGGCTTCGGATGCCAAGAGATCGTCTACCGTTTCAAACAGCGGGGCAATATCAAGACTGCACTCATTGTTGGGCGATACCAATTGGGCAATGGACAGTACCTGTGCTACGTGGTAGGCATTTTGGCAATTGCTGATGATGTAGCGGTGGCAGCCTAATTCACCGTTGTTTTTTTGAATCTCGGACGTGAG
>JBBRWA010000382.1:0-4693 GCA_038246345.1 Chitinophagales bacterium | reverse complement strand
CCCAGTTCGAGTTGAATTAGAGCCATAACCGAATAATTGATCATACCAACAAATTCGGACCTGATTCCTTCATCCACCTTGCTCTCGCCTTTTTCCTCTATGCTGCGGATTCTGCTGGATATAAGGCGGTTAAAGCGGAGCAGTTGCCGTAGGCTTTGTTCAACAAGGGATATACGCCCATGCCGCCAAACTGCCAACGCACAAAGCCCACGCACGGCGGTACAGGCGCATATCCAAACGATGGCAGAAATCAGAATAAATAAATATCAACGGCAAAAGAGCCCGCTTTTCGGGAAATAAAAAATGCCGACTTGATATAAATAAAAACGATTTCGAACCATCGGTGGGATAATATCAGAAAGCACCACTAAAAACAAGCAAGTACGACGGGTTTCAAAGCCGCACCTTGAAAAATAAACAAACTTCATTATGAAAAATAAATCAATTTATTCGATTCTTTTAGCCTTTGCTGTGTCATGCATTGCTGTTTACGCTTGTCAAAAGGAAATAGCAAGCCATGAGCAAAGTATTCTTGCTCCTTTAAATAATGCGGTAGTTGACAGGGCTGCTGCTGTTCATAAAATTACCTGTACAGGAAGTTGCCAAGTGGGCGAGCATCCAGACCCCTCAGAAAGCACCTGCGAAGCAATGTTATATGATGGGAATACAGGAACAATTGAATGCCCATGCAGTAACTGCACAATGCAGGTTTCAAATCAATTATCAACAACTTCGGCTTATGTTCAGTATTTCAATGAACATCTCATGGCTAAGATAGGCACAAATAATGCCCTCTTGTATTCCATTGAAATTGAAAAGTACCCAAATGCGGAAGTTGTTCTTTTTGAGTATAAAATTCCAACTTCTGCTGCTAGGGGAACTGTAATGTACATTACGAAGTTTAACGCGTCAGGACAAAGAAGTGGCCCAGTAGTTGAAATTGATTGCACAGGAGGGTGTGATAATGCTACAGAAACATGTAGGGAACGATATATCATAAGCACGGGAATTGCGGAATGCACGTGTGAAGGGACATGTAAACTTACATTGACAAATAAAGAATAGAATACCGCAGGTTCAATTACAAACCATATCAGGCTTGGGCAATTACACGATAGTATTCTGCCATCAATGCATCCCTGTCCATGCTCTCCTAACCGTTGGCACGGGCAGGGATGCCCACGATGGCAGAAATCAGGATAAATAAATATCAACGGCAAAAGAGCCCGCTTTTCGGGTAAAAATAATTGCTGACTTGATAGAGATAACGAAGATTTCGAGCCATCGGTGGAAAAGCTGAAAACCACCCCAAAAAAAGTAGGCCGCATCGCAGAATGCGTTAATGTAGGCTCAAAAATGTTATTTTATGAAAAACGTATTTTTATTTATTTGTTTGCTTTTTTCAATCCTTCTGCTCGGCTTTTTCGGGTGCAAGAAAGAATTGAGTATTTCACCAATTTCTGAAAGCAACGATCCCATTGGTTGGGATGCGTCGGACAGAGACGAGGAAGGGCCAACTGTGATTGGGGCAAAACATGTCATTCCTTACAAAGTTGATATTATTAAACAGACCTACAATAATTTGTATGAGCCAGATATTACCAGCCTTTCACCAAACTATTTGTACGTGCGATTTTTACCACAAAGCACAGAAGATGTAAAAAAATTATTAGACAGTGGTTTTGAATTTTGGGATTTCCCATTGGACAACGACATAATTTCTATTGGAGAAAAATATCACGACCCAACCGTAATAGGCAGCGACTACACATGGCAATATGCAGTGATACCAGTTAGCGCGGCTATTCCTGCCTTACAATATGAATTACTTGAAGCGTTGGCATTAGTGCCCGAAGACTGCGCAATAGCTCAAGAAGCATTCAGCCTGACAGGAAACGATTATGATATCCCTGAGCAATTCGAGCCCGCCCCACCAATTGTCAATGGAAAATTTGAATTTGTTCCTGAACATGAAGGCTCTGGGGGTAGTGAAAACCCTGGACCTGGCGCTGGGGGGGATTGCAACTGCCCAATTCCTGACAATGTTCGGAAACCGTCCGGTTGCGTCCAAGTGTTCGACAACATGCTCAACGGATGGGAAGGAGTGATCAACGTAGATGTTATTACGTCAAAAAGTCAGATATTTGGTTTTATTTTCCACCGCAAAACAGAGACCGACCAAAATGGGTGTTGGAAGATTAATCATAAATACAAGGGTAAGATACACGTCTGGGTGCGTTGGGAGAACTCAACCTGCGACATAAAGACGATGGATGGCAACTTTGACTTGTTGGGCTATACCTTTTCGCGAAGGGAGCACATCGGATTTTTTTGGGGCCCAAACTTCAACAACATACCAATAAGGTTCAACTTTACTAACGCCATAAATACCAAAGGTTTTCGAAATTGGGTGGCCTCAACAGCAAACAACGCGGTGTTTGAATTTGGCGGCTTTGTGGCCTCGCAGGGGATTGTGGGAAGTTTGCCAGGGGATTTGCAAATATTGATTGACCCCTGGGGGGATGGCAATGAGGGTTCTGCACCTATGTTGGACAAGATGGGATTTATTCAGCAAATCATTTTAATGGGTACACCAATGGCACTTTTTGCCGGAGTATTCAATGTTATTATTCTAAACCCAGTTCCTATCCAATCTCTCATACCTTTAGCCGAATGGCTGGTGGTATTTGCTCCTGACATTACGCTTAATTTGAACAATCCAGGGCAAGTGAATTCGGATGATATCCGAGACATCCTATACCATGAACTTTCGCATGCATTGCATTTTAACAAAGTTGGTGACACTTATTGGTTGGCTAATATTGCATATACGGTATTCCATGGAGGTTATGGCAATGGTACAGCACCTGGGGCTGGAAGATGCTCTGTCATTGAGTCCTGGGGCTTTAATTTAGGAACCCATGCTACACATCTTCGATATGGCACTAATCATAGCAATGGAGGCTTCAATCCCAATACGAATACGTGGAGGGCTTTACAAGAAAGAGCATATGCATGGGTTGATTCAACAGGCCATATTCCTTTTGCTTGGGAATGGGATATCCAAGATAATAATACTACAAATCCATCGAATGAGCTTGAAAACCCGTTAGTAGCTGATAGAGTCTTTGGCATAACGCAAGCCCAGATTTTCAGTCAAATGACTTCGTCAATAAATTCGATGGCCGAATTAAAAACGGCTCTATTACCCTTCCTTCCAGGAGGAGTCAGTTCCACTCAATACGATGATCTCTCTGCGTCTTACGGATTTTAAGAGCCATTCTAAAGCTTAATTTAAAGGGGCAGCAAGATAAAGCTGCCCCTATAACAAATAACAAACATGAAAGTACTATTTTTTTTCATAGCTTTTTCTATCCTTATTCTGAGTCCCCTTATCCGTTGTAATGACTGTACCGGAAGTTTACAGTTTGACCTGCCACTACAAGTTTATGGCCTCAAAGACACACTATCTTTGGGTGATACCATTCGAGTAAAGCTTGAAATTCCTGAAAAGTTGATTGAAAAATTCTCAGGACGTACCTATGATTTCATCAACTATGATTTCAAGTTAATTAACTCTATTGGAAGGATTGATACCTTTCCAACAGGGTCAGATTCAAATGGCTTGGCCAATTGGATAACTTTGCAAGGCGAGTCAAAATTATCTGGTGGCCCCGATTTGAATGTGTTTTTAGTATTGCCTTCCTACACCAACAATGTCTATAACTATGAAGTACTCATTATTCCGAAGCAAAGAGGATTATTTGTTTCGGGTATGAATACCGATGCGTACCAAGCAAATCCCTTGAAAAAATTAAAGGGCCCATGTTCAAAAGAACCTGTTCAAGTTTATGTAAAGTTGGTCAATGTTGGAAACAACAATTATGAATTTATGAAATTGAGTCCAGCGCCCGAAATAGTAAATGTTTCAAAGAATCAATTTGAGGAGGCTGCAGGTTTTTGTTTTTTTGTGCGCTAGGCAGAACCAATTGGAGATTAGATGACTCCGCAGTATTTAAATATTGAATTCCGCCATCAATGCACTGCTGCCCATGCTTCCTAAAGGTCGCACAGGCAGCAGTGCAAACGATGGCAGAAATCAGAATAAATAAATATTAACGACATAAGCCTCTGCTTTTCGGAAAAACAAAATTTGTCGATTTGATTACAAAATTTAACGCGATTTCTGACCATCGGTGGAAATGCCGAAAACCACCCCCAAAAAAGTAGGCCGCATCGCCAAATGCGTTAATGTAGGCTCCAAAATGTTATTTTATGAAAAACGTATTTTTGTTTATTTGTTTGCTTTTTCAATCCTTCTGCTCGGTTTTTTCGGATGCAAGAAAGAATTGAATATTTCACCAGTGCCTCTAAGCAACGATCCCATAGGTTGGGAAGCGTCGGACAGGGACGAGGAAGTATCTACTGTTATCGGAGCGAAACATGTCGTTCCTTACAAAGTCGATATTATTAAGCAGGCCTACAACAATTTGTATGAGCCAGATATCAGCAGCCTTTCGCCAAACTACTTGTACGTGCGATTTTTACCACAAAGCACAGAGGATGTGAAAAAATTACTAGACAGTGGTTTTGAATTTTGGGATTTCCCATTGGACAACGACATAATTTCTATTGGAGAAAAATATCACGACCCAACCGTTACAGGTAGCGACTACACTTGGCAATATGCAGT
>JBBRWA010000381.1:0-4741 GCA_038246345.1 Chitinophagales bacterium | reverse complement strand
GTGTTTGGAGAGTTTTTGCCCTTGGCTGCGGAGGAAAAATTTGATATCAAATCAAAGAGTTTCTTTTTGGTCAACTCACTTGGATTGGCATCTGGACGTGACTCATGGGTTTACAATTTCTCAAAATTGATACTTGAAGGCAATGTACAACGCGCCCTTGCATTTTTCAATGAACAATCAAAAGCATTTAGAAAAGCGAAAGAAACTAACCCAAAATTGGAGGCAGATGATTTTATTGATACCGACCCGAATAAATTGAGTTGGAATAGGAACCTTAAACACGACCTTGAAAAATTTAAAACTCATTCATTTCGCAAAGCGGGAATCGCAGTTGGATACTACCGACCATTTTGTAAGAACCAATTATACTTCGATAAAGACTTTAACGCAATGCTTTATCAGAATAGAAAACTCTTCCCCTCCCCCACCACCGAAAACCGGGTCATCTGCGTTTCGGGTGTGGGCGTAACAAAAGAGTTTTCATGTATCATCTCTGACATCCTCCCAGACCTTGAATTAATCGGAAAAAGCCAATGTTTCCCCCTCTACTACTACGAAGAACGAACAAAAGCCGCCCCTTCACTATTCGATGCTGCGAATGAAAACGAATACATCCGCCGCGACGGGGTTTCCGACTTCATCCTCGTGCAAGCGCGGTCACGCTACGGGGATCGCGTCAGCAAAGAGGACATTTTTTACTATGTCTATGGCTTCTTGCACAGCTCCGACTATCGCATCCGTTTTTCGAGCGACTTAAAAAAGATGTTGCCCCGGCTTCCTTTGGTGGAGGTCCCTGCTGATTTTTGGAAATTCAGCAAAGCCGGCCGTTTACTTGCCGACCTGCATATCGGCTACGATGACTTCAATAAAGCTCCCTCGGCGGAGGCCATCGGCGTTACAGTAAGTGGTGAGGAAAGCGGGTATTTCCACGTAGAAAAGATGCGCTTCCCTTCAAAAGCTGACAAAAGCAAAATAATCTTTAACAGCCAAATCGTCGTGGAGAACATCCCTGCCAGTGCTTATGCGTATCAGGTTAACGGCAAATCGGCCATCGAATGGGTTATGGAACGCTACGCCATTACAACACACAAGGACTCGGGGATCAAAAACGACCCGAATGACTGGGCGGCTGAAGTAGGCAACCCGCGCTATATTTTGGATTTGTTGTTGTCTGTTATTCGGTTGAGTGTGGAGACGGTGGAGGTGGTGCGGGGTTTGCCGGGGTCGGGGTTTGTGGAGGGGGCGGTGGCAAGTCCGATTTGAGCGAGACAAACCCGTCGAATTGACCATAAACCAAGCCCGATATTATGTCAATCTACCGGGATATGAACCCTGAAAATCCTTACCTTTGCAAGCTTAGAGCCTGTCATAAAAGCGAAATAGCATTCATGGAATACGAAATAAAACTTTCCGGCACACCTTTCGACGATGGGGCAATTGACCTTGATCGCTTGGAAGTCATTTCCCAATACCTGCGCGATATATCCAAGGGCGCACTTCAAATGCGAATGTTCGGGGCCTCTTACAAAAGAGGGCGCGAAACGGAACAAATTGCCCGGGCGCTGAAAATACGGCTGCGTGGTCTGAGTGAGGGAAGTACGGTTTTGCACCTTGAATGCCAACCGTTCCGAAGTACGCTGCGCAACGTGCAGGGCAGTCTTTTTCAGCAAGCTATTGTAGAACGGCTTCCTGATGAAACGCCTGTTTCCTTGGTCATGGAAAGTTTCCAGGATACGCTCAATCCTGATAGTTCGGGCGAAATGCTGGACAAACATTTGCTCAAAGTCCTTCAAAATTTCAAGAAAGTACTGGTCAACGATCTGCAAACGATCCAGTTCAGCAACCGTGGCAGCCTGCCCGATTTGCAGTTGCAAATAGCTGATTTCAAGCACTTAAAAACCATTGAAGAAAAAACACCTGACCCGCAGTCGGTAGTGATTTCCGGTATTGTAGAAGAATTGAAATTTTCAAAAGCCAAAGTGACCTTTCTTCCCGACCAGGGCCGTCCAATCACTGGTTTTTTGGGAGAGTCGGTATCAACGAGTGAGATGGCGGGTTTCTGGGGTAAAAAGGTGACCATTCGAGGTACTGCTCATTTCAGGCCAAGCGGTCAAATGGCGTTTGTTGAGATTAGTAAAGTCTCGTTGGCAGAGAGCGGGGATGCCTATTTTTCACGCCCTATCGTTCGTGAAACCGTTGCGCAACAATTGGAGCGTCAAACAGCCGCGCGGAAATTATCCGGCAATAAACTCAGCCAATTCATCGGCATCTTGGCCGACGCGGAGGGCGACTATGAAAACGACCTTAAAATGCTGACCGAATGAGAAAGTTTGTGTTGGATACGAACATCGTTCTGGCCTACATTCGCCAAAGCACCCAAACTTGTCATGCTCGTATAATGGCCTTCTTGCTGTCGTACACAAATGAGGACAATTCCAAATTGTACAATGCTGTGCTGTCAAATTTGAGTTTCATACCGCAAGTGTTATCATACGTTTGGCTAATTTTTCAAAATCAGTATAACTGCTTTGGACTGCCTTTACATGGGCACCAATGGCGCCATCGGCGGGTTTCAGCAAAAAAATAGGTTTTCTTGCTTCCATAGACATGGGTGCCAGGCTGTGATAATGTTTTAACAATGCCAGACAATTATCGTCTGTTTCAATACTGTGTACTTCCGCACTGCCCTGGTTATGCAACACATATTCCTGATAAACATGGGGGATTTTTTCCGCCCACCGAATATACGCCCGCACCGGGCGGCTTTCCCGTGCGGTATATTGCATCAACAAGTATCCGATAGGCTTCATACCGGCCGACGGGATACTGCTCTTGTCTGCTTTGGGGTATTCATTGGTTCGCTTGGCCCACTGTGTTCTCCACTCTTGCAATGTTTTGCCCAGGTTTTTGATGCCTTGTAAGGAGAATAAGTCCGATGCCACAGGCATGACCACAAAATCGGTGGCAATCAATACCGCCCGGTTTATGGCCCCCAGATTTGGGCCTACGTCAATGAGCACCCAATCCGCCTTGCAACGCACAGCGGCATCGTCTATCAAGGTTTTGAATACACTGCTCACTTTAAATCCAAAAATATCGCCTGCCAGGCACTTGTTCCACGCATCGCTCAGTTTGTCTTCAAAGGCAGATAATGCCAGATTACCAATGAGCAGCGAAATATGCTCGTTGATGGGTTCAATATGCACGAGCTGGTAGCCTTCCCCCTCGCTTACGGGAACAATTGCATCCAAAATGGTCAGTTTTTTGCTTTCTTCCAGTACCACATCCTCCATCCGTTCCTGGCTCAAGAACATAGAGGAAAGATTGGATTGTGGATCTAAATCCACTGCCAACACCCGATGGCCCATTTCGGACAGCATCCAGGCTAAGTGATACACCGTGGTAGTTTTGCCCACCCCGCCTTTATTGTTGAAAAACACCACTGACTTCATGCCGATACTTTTTTACAAACCGTTACGCCAAATTGTAAAGGTAAATCATATTTGAACACTGGTTCGGGGTTACCGTTGTCCAATAGTGCCTTTTTAGCCGTGGCAATGCCCCGGTTAAAGCGATTGACGTAGCCCAATATTTTCATGGCCTCCGCCAAAACGGGGTTGCGGTAATCATTTTGATGGGGAAAATTATCGGGGCGGGCAGCTCCGTACAATCCGCCTGTGTTGCTTATCTCGATACGGTCAGCAAATTCATAGAACCGGATCTTACTACGCATCATCTGCACCGCATTGGTTTTCAACTGGTCATTGTCCTGAAAGCCTTCATCCAGACAGATCACCCGCGAGGGCGCAAGCGCGGCCATGGCCTTGAGCAGATCGTGGGTCAGTTGCTTTTCCAGACAAATCAGCAGCACCCCCCCGGCAATGCTGAACACGGTTTTGCCCTCCAGCACCAAATGCTCGATGGGCGTGGCCAATTCAAAACCCGACTTCAACAACAACTCGTACAAAATGGCCTCCTGCTCCGATTCCGGTGAGATGTGCTCCACATGCGAAAACAACTGCCGCTGGATGGCCTCCGGCGTTTTTTCTACCCCGGCATCCCAGAGGTTGAAGTTGGATTTTTGCCAAAAACAGCCGTGGGTACATCATATTCATCCACTTACTATGGAAACGGCCGTCAGTTTCGGTATTAGTGCTGAACTTTCGTCCGTCGTCCCCCACTTGGCCAGTATAAGCAAGGTAAGTATCCAGGCTTTCGGCGTAGTTGTCGGGGTAAATGAAGTCATTGCCGGTGTTGTAAGGTGGGTCTATGTAGATCATTTTTACCTTGCCGAGGTATGATTTTTGGAGCAGTTTCAGTACTTCCAAATTATCGCCTTCAATGAACAGGTTTTCGGTCGTGTCATAGTCCACACTCTCCGCGCGGTCGGGCACGAGGGTCGCGATACTGGGTTGTTGGATGGTTTTGAAGCAGTCACTTTTGCCGGGCCAGTTCATGCCGTAGCGTTCTTTGCCGGTATCGATGGCTTCGCCGAGGGTCAGGCGCAGTTTGTCCCAGTCCACTTTGTTTCTTTCGGTGAAAGCTTCGGGGAATATCTCTTTGAGGCGCTGGAGTTGTTGCGCTGGAATATCGAGGGAAGTTAGGGGCAGTTTTTCGATGTCGGCCATGGTAACGGATTTGAGGCGGCAAGATAAAAAAGATACGGGACGTGGCGGTACTCAGGCGGGTGATTGCAGTGGGTGCAGGCGCACGAGGCCGGAGCGGGTTTCGAGCCAGGAGC
>JBBRWA010000380.1:0-4775 GCA_038246345.1 Chitinophagales bacterium | reverse complement strand
GATACCAATGTGAAACTGCCCTCCATGACGATAAAAGATCGGGAAGACCTGAAATTTGTCCTCACCCAGCCGTTCAGTTGGATCGCGCTGTCCTTTGTACGCCGTGCTTCCGACATGGACGACCTGAAACAAGCCATTCTAGACGCTGGCCATGCAGCCAAAGTAATGGCCAAGATCGAAAAACCGGAAGCGGTAAAGAATCTTCGAGAGGTCATCCGTGCCTCCAATGCCATTATGGTTGCCCGGGGCGATCTTGGGGTGGAAATGCCCATCGAACAGCTGCCCATAACACAGAAGGAGATTGTGCAAATGTGCATGCAATACGCACGCCCTGTTATTGTGGCAACTCAAATGATGGACAGCATGATCACCAACCCCTCTCCTACCCGAGCGGAGGTTACCGATGTTGCCAACGCGGTGTTGGATGGTGCTGACGCGGTTATGTTGAGCGGTGAAACCTCTGTAGGTCTGTACCCGGAATTGGTGATCCAATATATGACTAAGATCATTGCCGAAGCCGAAAAGGTATATTGGCCACAGATTGAAGGAAAACGCCCGCACGCTGTCGTAAAATCCTCTATGTTCTATTCGGATGTGATTTGCTTCAACGCTTGCCGTACGGCAGAGGATATCGGCGCCAAAGGGATTATTGGCATTACGCGCTCAGGTTACAGTGCTTTTAAGTTGAGCAGCTTTAGACCGAGAGCGAGCATATTTATGTTCAGCGACCACCTCAGCATGCTCAACACGATGAACCTGTTCTGGGGCGTGCAGTGCTTCTTTTACGACCGTTTTACCACAACAGATGAAACCGTTCAGGATTGTACCGACATCCTGAAAGAAAGCGGGTTCGTTGCCAAAGGCGATGTCATCATCAATACCGGAGCCATGCCGTTGCAAAAGCGCTCCAGCACCAACATGTTAAAGGTTACAGAAGTGGAATAAGCCCTATTTGGGCTTCTTCTTCACGGTGCACCCAACAGCACGGGTAAAATCAGGCGATGGAAATTGGCCTGCCAGCATGGCGTTTACGGCAGATTCTACCCAATGGTTTCTGACGGCACTTGGCGTTTCCGGATTGTCATCAATCGCGCCAATGTAGCGTACAACGAGGTTGGAATCGAGCAAAAAGACATGCGGGGTACGCGTGGCGCCAAATTGAGGCATCACCGTTTGCTCCTCGTCAAAAAGGTAAGCAAAGGGGTACTTTTTCAACTTTGCACGTTTCTGCATTTCTTCGTAGCTATCCTCTGGCACCACCAGAGGGCTGTTTGGATTGATCGCCATAACGGGCACCCCGAGTGGCGCGTACGTTTTGTGCAGGTCAATAATCCTTTGCTCGTAGATCTGTGCGTAGGGGCAGTGGTTGCAGGTGAAAATCACAAGTAGGCCATTAGCGCCTTTGTACTTGGATAGAGAAACAAATTTGCCATCCACATTCATCAGGGAAAAATCTTCCGCTTTGTCGCCAACAATGTAACTTGATTGGGACGACCAATTTTGAAAGCAAAATGCGGTAATGGCAAGGAGAATAATCGTGGTTAGATTAAGACTCTTCATGATTAGTAAAATTAAAGGTGTAACCGTCTTGGAATAGACTGCGTGTTTCAAATAACATGCCACTTCATTTCCCCCCGCAAGTCACGGGCTTCAATAAAGTATTGGCATCGACTAAAAATGGCTGAATAAAAGCGTCTAGCTCTTCTAAGGAATCGAACTTCCCGAGCGAAAAATCTCGCTTGTCGCCCTTCAACACTACGGTTGCCGGAATGGCCCCGTCCCAAGCTTCATATATTAAGGGCATCCAGGTGTTCACATCCATGTCAGCCAATAAAACTACTTCGGATTTAATGTTTTGTGCCCGTAAGAACGGGACAAATTTCTTTTCTAATTGGCTTTTGAAATCTAAGCTTACCAACAAAACCTCGATTTCATGTCCGGGGTACTGGGCTTTCAAGTCATCAAAACAGGGTAATTCTTCTACACAGGGTTTGCACCAGGTTGCCCAGAAGTTGATCACAACGGTAGCATCACCCGCCTGTCGAATGCGTGCCTCTAGCTGTTCAATGTTGTCGTAGACGGAAAATTCCTGCGCAAAAACAATGCGCGGCGTAAAAATAGTTAAGGCCCAGAGAGATAATACAAGGCGAAACCGATGCGAGTGTGAAGGCTTCATATTAAAGGATATTAAAAAAAACAATGCAAGAAACGAAGAATAGGTAGACAGTCAAGGGCTTTAACACTTTTTAGCGAAAAAATAATTCTAGCGCCGCATATTAACTTACTCCTTAACAAACAAGAGCCATCCTGAAAAACTCAGGATGGCTCTTGTAGCACATAAATAAATTTTACTTTCAGTACTTAGGCTTCTTCCAAAATACCATCAGGATGCGTGATGGTATGGTCTACCAGGATACGGCCGCAGTGCTCGCAAGCGATAACGCGCTTGTGCAAGCCAATTTCCAATTTGGCTTGTGGTGGAACCCGGTTGAAGCAGCCGCCGCAAGAATTGCGCTCAACGGTTGCTACAGCCACGCCATTGCGGTACGTGCGGCGGGTTTTGTCATAGGCATTCAAAAGGCGCGCTTCGATGCCTTTACGGGCCTTGTCGCTGTGCGTGCGCAACTTGTCTTCTTCCTTTTCCGTTTTTTCAATGATGCCTTGCAGCTCGACTTTTTTCGCGGCCAGCTCCTTCTGTTTTGCCTCGTGCTTAGCCTCGGCGATCATCAGGGTTTCTTTTTTCGCGTCAAGGCCAGCTTTGGCTTCACGTACGCGCTTTTCAGCCAGCTGGATGTCAAGCTTCGCCAGTTCGATCTCCTTGGTGAGGGCTTCGTACTCGCGGTTGTTCTTAACCTCGTCTATCTGCTTTTGGTATTTCTTGATGTTCGCATCAGATTCCTTGGCAGTGGTCTGCATCTTAGAAATATCTTGCTCGCTCTCCTTGAGGGCAGCTTTGAGTTTCTTGATGCGGGTGTCGAGGCCGGCAACTTCGTCCTCCAGATCAGCAACCTCCATGGGGAGCTCGCCTTTCAAAATTTGCAGTTCATCTAATTGGGAATCAATCTGCTGTAAATTCCACAGCATGGTGAGCTTGTCGGAGATGGATACTTCTACGGCCATTCTTATTGGTGAATGAGTGAATAATTGATGGGTGCATTGCGCAAAAAACGCTGTTTTTACAGGTAATGCACTGGATTTGTGTTCTGTTTGGTCAAATGGAGCGCAAAGGTAGGGAGTTTTTCGCGTATTATCTCATATAAAAGTTCAATCGTAAATTGCTCGCTTTCATAATGCCCAATATCGGCGATGACAAGCTTGCCCTCTGCGTCAAAAAACTCGTGGTATTTGAAATCGGCAGTGACAAAAGCATCGGCGCCGGCGCGTAACGCATCGGAAAGTAAGAAGCTGCCGGAACCGCCACAAACGGCTACTATGGATACAGGTTTGCCCCGCAAAGCCGTATGGCGGACGCAATCCGTTTGCATGACGCGCTTGACGTGTTCAAGGAATTCCTGCTCCGCCATGGGTTTGGACAATTGGCCCAGTATTCCAGCGCCAATTTCTGCGTCAGCACCCGGCTTCGGGCTCAGTATCCGAGTATCGGAAAGCCCAAGCCGTTCCGCGATCTTCGCATTCACCCCTTGGCGATGCACATTGTCGAGGTTAGTGTGAATGGCGTAAATGGCCACGTTTTGCTGGATGGCTTTTATCACAGTGCGCTCAACGTAGTTGGTGCCGTTGAGCCGTTTCAAACCCCGGAATACAATGGGATGATGGGCTACAATCAGGTTGCAACCCAGGCTAACTGCCTCATCGACAATGGCTTCCGTGGAATCGAGGCAAAACAACACGCCCTTGACCTCCGCGTTGGGGTCGCCGACGATGAGGCCCGCATTGTCGTAGGATTCCTGCAAGTGTGGCGGAGCCACGGCTTCGAGGATGGAGAGGATGTGGTGGATTTTTGTCATGGTGGCCATTATACTATCCCATTGAAATCATCTCCAACTGTGTATTTTGGGTTCTTGCTCTTTCGGCGATGATTTCCAGCTTAACTGTTATTGGATCTTCAATCCAATCCTCTCCGCATTGGGTACAAACCCAAGCAGGAACATTACGGACGACAATCACCCCTGTTTTTAAGTCTACCGTAAAAGTAGTGGTGCCAGGGCTCACTTTGCCGCTGCAAAGCGGGCATTGGGTTGGGATATTTTTCATACTATTTTCTTTTTGTTTTATAGTCATCCTCGAATATTCCTAAATCAGGTTCGTAAGTGGTAACTACAAATATAATCTGGGCTTGTTCGTCAAATGAAACAACAACATGTATGGGGCGTTCTTCCGGAAAGCCTTCTAATAGACAATCTTTTTATCTTTTATCACCGTGCGCTCGATATATTTGGTGCCGTTGAGCCGCTTTAAGCCGCGAAATACGATGTGATGATAGGCTACAGCCAAGACCAACAGCCTCATCGACAATGGCTTCCATGGAATCGAGGCAAAATAAAACGCCTTTGACCTCCGCGTTGGGGTCGCCAACGATGAGGCCCGCATTGTCGTAGGATTCCTGCAAGTGCGGCGGGGCTACGGCTTCGAGGATGGATAGGATTTGGTAGATTTTTGTCATGGTATTTAAAGGCTAAACAGCAAAAGTGGGGCGTGGGTTTAAATTGGGCGATAAAGCAGAATTGGGCACGGTCGAATCTAAGGGAGATGTGAATTTGTGTTTTGATGCTCTTTTTAGTTTCGCGAGCCTGAAGGCTCTCGTCCGGACCGCG
>JBBRWA010000379.1:0-4798 GCA_038246345.1 Chitinophagales bacterium | reverse complement strand
TATCCCGATAAAGGGATGCTATGCGTAGAAGTATGGGACAATGGCCCTGGTTTGCGTCCTGAAAAATCAAATGGAGCGGGCAGTTCTCTCGGCCGCAACATCACCCGTCGGCGCATAGAACTACTCAATGAGCAGAGCAAACAAAAAGAGATTTCGTTGACGTATGGCACTTCGGAAAGTGGCCGGGGTACGACCGTGTTGATTCGGCTTCCGATCCAACAAACGCACCCTCATTTCAAATGAAGCAACAAAACCTGAAAACGCTCCTCATTGACGACGAACCCGATGCTCGTGCCGTGCTTCGCTCTTTGATCGGGCAAAAGATAGATAGGGATTATGGCAGAATGTCGGAGGTTTTTGGTTTTACTGATTTATATCCCGAACCCATCTTGCTGCGTCGGAGATGGCAGCCCAAATGATTGTTATTCACAATCCGCGTTGCCGCTTTCTATGGCCTCAATCAAGGCTCGGGCATCTGATATCCATTTTGTAGCCAGAGCAGCAGGTCTGCCATTGCCAGATTTTGCTGTCACCTGATTAATAAATGCATTGAGTTGACCGATAGCAGCATTATTGTTGCCGTTTTGGAAACTGCTTTTGGCGTTGTTCAACTTTGAAGTAAGGGCATTCTTCAGTCCATTGGAGATGCCGCTTGCTTCGACGGAAGCAATCAGGGCATCAATGGCCACGCACACATTGGTTGCAGGATCACATGCATTGCCTATTCCATCGCCATCGCTATCCGCCTGACTCGGATTGCTAAACAGCGGGCAATTGTCGCAAATATCTGCGACGCCATCAAAATCTGCATCCAATGAATTGTCATGTTCAAAATTGTACAATGTCATAACATCACAAGCCGTCAGGGCGCGGTTGTAATAACGGATATTGTCCAGGGAGCCTGCATAGAAATAGGAATGATAGCCATTCGGCACTTTTTCATTGCGGCCAATTCCAATCGGACGGGAATTGTTTACATTCAGAATCGGTGAAAAAGTATTTTGAACGACCCTGATGCCATCCAGGTAAACGGATTGAGTAATGCCGCTTCGGGTATAAAAAACATGATGCCAAATGCCATCATTCAATTGTGGGCTGGATACAAGGTTCTCCTGAGCCGGATAGACGGACCTCGCGGCAAAATTCAGCACGGGCCCATGGTACTCAAAATACATGCATACTGCAGGGGAGGGGTATGGATCTGGATACCAGATAACACTCGTCCATCCATCCGGAATGTAGCTGAATTTGACCCACATTCCCAAAGAATAATCACCAGTGCCAAAATCGTAAGCACTGTGATGGGCTATCTCAACATAATCATTGACCCCGTCAAATAAAAGAGCTGTATTGGCCATCCCCCCTACACCGGTGGTGAATCCAACCCCGTTATAGCCGGTTGCATGATTTGCTTTATACGTAGCATCATTAAAATTGTTGTCGAACTTCCAATGCCCAACCAGATTGGAGTTAAAATCCTGGGCAAAAGAATAGGCTGGGAACAGCAAAAACACCAAAAAAAATCTGAATAGCAGCAGGTATAAAAGTCGCATAGTAGAAAAAGTTAGTTGGGTGATGAAATAGAGAACATGCTCAATGATCGCCCATAATCCCCCTACACTTCCCAAACTTTCTGCCATCCGGTCAGCCTGACAGAATATCCGGTGGTATTTTTCTGAAATTCGGTAATGAACTTCCTGATATTATATTATTACATTTGCCACAATACCGTAACCACACTATGAAAAGCCTCCCCCTCTTTTTGATCTTTGTGCTGACTTTCGCCAACGCAAAAGCACAACAATACCCGCTACAGGTGGAGCCCGTATTTCGCAATTACAGCCAGGATGTGGGATTGCCAACGAGTACCGCTTATGGTATTCTTCAGGACGGCGAAGGCTATATTTGGGCCGCTACCAACCAGGGCGTTTGTCGCTTTAACGGCTACGAATTCGAGCAGCTCGCCGATACCCTGTATAGCAACTTCAACGCCGTGTTTGGGAAGTCAATGACGCTCGACGAAAGCGGCCGCCTTTGGTTTGTCAATATTCAATGGAGGGTTTTTTATGTGGAGCATGGACGTGTTATCCCCTGGAAATACAACCCTCTACTTAAGCCATTTAACAAGGACGGTAAAATTCTGAACGGTATTTTGGTCAAAGGGAATGGCGAAGAAATTTGGTTCGGCGTCTCGCATTCCGGGATCATTCATTCGGACCAAAACGGGCAGATGACAATACTGCCTGGCCTGGAAACCGCCGACCGTGTTTTTTTTGAAAACAAACACAGTGGCTTTGAAAGCAAAAAACTTGGCATAAGCAACGAACATTATCTACAGAAACTCTCCAAAACCATAAACATCCAGGGGAAGAATCTTCAAATTCCGCTATTTCCTTTTACCAAGGACTCGCTGACTAATATTAATTTCCTGTATTCTTCCGTCAGTCATTTAGGTGAAGGCACTTGGTTGTTGAACTTTTTCAGTTCCTATTTTTATATTAAAAACGGTCAAATTATCTGGCGTCGTAAAGCCACCGGCTTTCCCGTCATCTGGGCGATCAGGGATGCTTCGGGCCGGGTACTTACGGGCCATAATTTCGGAGGCGGTTTAAAAATGTATGCCTCTCTGGAAGACTTTCGCGACAACCACCCGGCCTTTTCCGCCTTGCCGGGGCTGACGGTCACCTGTATTTTTCAAGACCGGGAAGGGGGCTACTGGATCGGAACCCAGGAACGGGGCGTATTTTATTGCCCATCGTTTGAATCAGGAAGGCTGACTGGTCTGCCCAACCTGGATGACGTAATGGTGAGCGATATCGTAGGGGATGATAAATCTAACCTGTATGCCGGGTTTCGGAACGGAAAGATTTTTGCGATAGACCTTCAAAAACTCATCGCCACAGACATTTCGCTACCAGCCAATGAGTTTGTCAACGAACTTACTTTTGACAAAGCCTCCAAAACCCTCGCGTTGGCGGGCAACAAGAATGCTTTTTATAAAAATGGAGCATGGGAAACCATTGAATTTTTGGAAAACTCAACTGGCCAAAAAGTGTCCTGGTACGGCAAGGATCTGGTGCCTGGCAATGACCCGGATGTCTGGATTTCAGTCTCCGGCATTGGATTAACGCAGGTCAATATCCGGACTAAAAAAATGGAAAGAAGCACCTACGACCCACTGACCTCAAAGGGCTTCAGAAGGTATGTTAGTGCCCGACAAGATCAATCTGGGCGTGTTTGGGCTTACAATATAGATGGTTTTGTGGAATGGACCCAAAACGGCATTGACACCGTCTACAAGCTTAACCCGCTCTTTAGGCAATATATCAAGGACATTGCATTTTTGCCGGATACCAGCCTGGTGCTTTGCCCCTTAGGACATGGTTTGGTTTTATGGAAGCCCGGCCGCGCACTCATCGAAATAAAAAGTAAAAATGGCCTGCTTTCCGATTGGTTTACCACCCTTTATTACCATGCACCAGACAGCAGTATTTGGGCTGGGTGCCGACGCGGTGTAAACAAACTCCGCCTTGATGGCCACGGTGGATACAAGATTGAGACGTTTATCCTACAACATGGTTTGGCCAACAATTCCGTCAGTGCCTTTGCAGTCATTGAAAATGAACTGTGGTGGGCCACTGAAAAGGGGCTTTACCGCACGCACACCCGGCCAGATACGGTTGTGGTGCCTGCACCAACATTTCATGCCGTGTCGGTAAACAACGTGCCGTATTTCCCCGAAGGCGCCCTCTCATTGCCCCATGACAGTGCCGACATCACCATTGACATGCTGTCCCTGTATTTTCGCGGCAGCGGGAGAACTCCGTTTGCGTACCGACTGCTGCATAATTCGAACGACACGAGCTGGCAGTACAGGGCTGGGCGCCGCATCAGTTTCCTCAACTTGCAACCCGGCAAATATCGGCTGGAAGTGAAAACGCAAGGCGATGCCAGCATCTGGAGCCCGGTTTCAATCTTGACGATTCTGATCCGTCCGCCATGGTGGGCTACCTGGTGGGCACGCGGACTTGGGATTGCCCTTGTCACCCTGCTGGCGTTCTTCGCTTACCGCTACCGGATTCGTCAATTGCGTCAGGAAAGCCAAATCCGGGAGGAAATGCTTCGCCTCGAACGCTCGGCCCTGCAAGCCCAAATGAACCCACATTTTATCTTCAATTGCCTCAACTCCATCCAGCATTTTATCCTCAAAAACGATGCAGAATCTGCGGTGCATTACCTAGCCAGCTTCGCCAAACTGGTGCGTGGAACGCTCAATGCCTCCGTGGAAGGAAGTATCCTGCTGCAAGACGAGGTCAAAATGCTCAATCATTACCTGAGCCTGGAACAACTGCGCTTTAAAGCGGCATTCGAATACCGTATCGAAGTGGATCCCGCGCTGGATGGGGAGCATACGCTGCTTCCGCCACTCATCGTACAGCCTTTTGTGGAAAATGCGGTGCTGCACGGAATGAAGGATTTGAAAAAGGATGGACTGCTCCAGATTAAATTCTATCCCGATAAAGGGATGATATGCGTCGAGGTAAGTGACAATGGCCCTGGTTTGCGCCCTGAAAAATCAAACGGGACGGGCAGTTCCCTCGGCCGCAACATCACCCGTCGGCGCATAGAACTGCTCAATGAGCAGAGCAAACAAAAAGAGATTTCGTTGACGTACAGCACGCCGGAAAGTGGCCGGGGCACGACCGTGCTGATTCGGCTTCCGATCCAACAAACACACCCTATTTCAAACGATGCAACAAAACTTGAAAACGCTCATCATTGACGACGAACCCGATGC
>JBBRWA010000378.1:0-4810 GCA_038246345.1 Chitinophagales bacterium | reverse complement strand
GAACACAAGCACTGGGGCTGTCGCGGGCCGCTGGTGATTGATGCGCGGAAAAAGCCGCATCATGCGCCGGAGTTGGAGATTGATGCGGAGGTGGTGAAGCGGGCTGGTGGGATATTGGAGCGAAGTGGATTTTAATACGGTGGACGGTGGACGGTAGACGGTGTGGACGGAGGACGGAGCACATCAATACTGGATTTTCTTGGAATTTGTATTCCAGCACTTTATTCCAATAGCACTTGTGTTTGACCTAAGGTGCTGAAAATCAATACCAAGCCAGAGATCAAATGTTGTGCAACCGTCTACCGTCAACCGTCAATCAAATATCTTGCAAATCCTTCCATGCCCTGACTTTGTAATTACTGCGCGCTTCACTTTCGTTGCCGCCATAGATTAATACTTTGGTACTGACGACTTCTTTGGAAGTGCTAGCGAAATAATCCAGGCCACCGAAAAGCCTCGTGTTGATGGTTTGCGTAGATTTTATTTCCATAATTTTCAAATCCAATCCGTCGCGGGTGAGTAAATCAACTTCATTTCCATTGGAATCCCGCCAGAACCAATAATCCCGAAACTGGTATTGATGATGGTTTCTTTTGATAAAATCGGCCACGATTAAATTTTCAAAAATATTCCCAGACAAATCGGCCAAATCTAGGTCTTCCGGTTTCCGAATACCTAGAAGAAAACAAGCCAGCCCTGTTTCGTAAAAAAACAACTTCGGCGATTTGATAATCCGCTTGTTGTAATTCTTGTGATAAGGCGGCAAAAGAAACAGAATGTAGCTGCTCTCCAAAATGGAGAGCCAGGCCTTTGCGGTAGGCTGAGAGATGTCGCAGTCCTTTGCCAAATTCGCAAGGTTGAGCATTTGGCCGATTCTACCGGCACACAGGCTCAAAAATTGCCTAAAAGCCCGCATGTCTCTAACATTCGACAACTCAGCCACATCTCTGTTCAGGTATGTTTCAATATAGTTGTGGTAAAATACCGGAGGATCGATCTGCCTGCTATACAAAGCCGGATAGCAGCCCTGATAGGCCAACGTAGTCCAGCGCTGTGAAAGGAGTTTGTTTTGGCTCAGTTCAGCAATATCAAATGGCAACAGTCGAAACAATGCCACCCGCCCGGCCAAGCTCTGGGTGATTCGGCTAAGCAAATGAAAGTTTTGTGATCCTGATAAAATAAATTGCCCCATCATCCCGCTTTCGTCCACTGTAGTTTGCAGGTATGAAAACAAGTTTGGCACCCGCTGCACTTCGTCAAAAATGACTTTTGACGGGTATTTTTTTAGAAATCCGACTGCGTCATTTTCTGCGAAGTCACGGATGTTCTCGTTTTCAAGGGAAACATAAGCATAATCAGGAAAGATATGCCGTAACATAGTGGTCTTTCCAGACTGACGTGGTCCCGTCACGGCAAGGATTGGGTACTTGTCCAATTGGCTTTTCAGCACTGTTTCTAATTGCCTCGGAATGTAATCCATGTAGGTTATTTTTTGACAAAACTAATGCTTATTTTGAAATTACATAGATTCTATTTTGAAATTGCATAGACCAAATCTTAGTTTTGCATAAACAAGACTCCATCTAAAATGCCTGTTCCGCAATTAATAGATGAAAGTTTCAACCGTATTACCCCATTACTACCCAACAAATTATTTCACACCGCGACACAACGACACAACGTCGCGCTGAGCTTGGTCTAAATCATCGGAAGAGACAAAAGCGAAGCCTTTTTCGTGGTGGCGTTGTGGCGTGGTGTGAGATAAAAACAACGTGGTGCAGTAGGTAGAATAGTTATTAAAAAGTTATGGTTTCTAAAATCCCCAACCACCCATTTGCCCGCATCCGTCTATCAGGGCAAACAATAAAATACATAATTATGAAAAAGATCCTTTTTGCAACGCTGACCCTGATTTCCATCCTTACTGTTTCCTGTACAAAACCCGACGACCAGGTTTTGGTGCGTTTTCAAAACAACCTTGACGCGGATATTGTGGATGCGCAGTACAATTTTGACGACACGAATACGACGAGTGTCGGATTACTGCCGGCCCATTCAACGTCAGACTACCTGGAATTCAATTATTTTCAAATTGGCGCAGAACTTCCGATGGGCATCATGGAGGGCAAGGTTGGCGAAAGCAACATTTATGCTTCTTCCGGCTTGTGGTGCGGCACCGGTGTGGAATTTTCCCAACTCAAACCCGGAAAGTATACCATCTCCATTACAGAAACTGGTTCGGAAGAACCCTGGCACTACCAATTATTATTCGTCAAATAGTACCGCTTGCAGCGGGGCAAAGAAAAAAGCAAAAAACTTCTTGGTACATTGGACGTGATTGTATTACCTTTGCCCCGCTTTCAGCAACAGGGTCCGTTCGTCTAGGGGTTAGGACACGTCCCTTTCACGGATGAAACACGGGTTCGATTCCCGTACGGACTACGAAGCAAACAACCCAAGCCCTTGTGAGTGAACAACTTGCAAGGGTTTTTTTATTGGTTTTTTTGGAGCCCTTGCTGCTGTCATCAACACAGGAGCAAGGGTGTTTTTTTATATTTGCCCTAAATATTCCATATAGTCAAAAACCTTACCTTTGTACACAGTATGACAGACAAGCCAATACAAAACGGTGCAGCGATGCAGTTGTCGCGGGTCATTTTTTGGGACACCGACTATGACAAGATCGACTGGGACAATAAGGTGCGGTATGTGATCGAGCGGGTGGTGTCGCGCGGCACATGGTCAGACTGGGTTGCCATTCAGCAGTACTATGGTTTGGAACGCATCAAGTCTGAAATGCTGCAGGAACGTTATTTGGACAAAAAAACGCTGAACTTTTTGTCTAATTTCTTCAATATCCCCAAATCGCAATTCCGATGCTACATACTGCAACAGTCGAATCCCGGACATTGGGACTTCTGAAACGCCTGATGGCCGAGCCGGACTTAGCGCCTTTCAATTTGGTCGGCGGCACTGCCTTGTCGCTGCGCATTGGTCACCGGCAATCTTATGACCTTGATCTTTTTGGCTACCCGGATGCCTTGAATATTCCGATGATTTCTTCCTTGTTACTCGATTACGGAACGTTTGAAGTACAAACTGCCTCGAAAAATATTTTCAGCGCCTGGGTCGATGGCATAAAAGTTGACTTTGTCCGGTATCAGTATCAATTACTGCAACCAGTTTCAATCGAAGACGGTATCCGCCTGGTGTCCTTGGAAGATATTGCCGCCATGAAACTGGCAGCCGTTACCGGGCGCGGACGCAAAAGAGATTTTTCAGACATTTACTTCTTACTGAACCATTTTGCGCTTCCCGAGATGATTGACCTGTATCTGAAAAAGTACCCGGACAGCAACCGGTTTTTGCTGATTAAAAGCCTGGATTATTTTGAGGATGCAGCGGAAGACAGTGACCCGGTGTTTTTACAAAAAGCTGACTGGCCTAGTATCAAAAAAACCATCAGCCAGGAAGTCCATAAGCTGTTTAAATAATCCAAATATGCCTTGCCAAACGAACGAACAAGCCCTCGAATCCGCCATCAAAAAACGCCTCACGAGCATCTGCCTCGAAGAACTCAAAGCGTACAAATCCAACCTTATCAACAGTGCGGTGACAGGGAAGATAAAAATCGGGTAAGCGACAAAAAAGCTATTATATGGAAAACAAAATCGAGATTTTTCAGGTTTCAGGCAATCAGGCACAAGTAGAAGTGCGGTTTGAAGCGGAAAGCGTATGGCTGACGCAGGCACAGATTTCAACATTGTTTGAACGCGAACGCACGGTCATTTCCAAGCACCTCCAAAACATCTTCAAGGAAGGCGAGTTGGAAGAAAAAAGCAATGTGCAAAAAATGCACACTGCAAATTCTGACAAACCTGTAGCGTTCTACAACCTCGATGTCATCATCTCCGTCGGCTACCGCGTCAACTCTAAGCGCGGCACCCAGTTCCGCCAGTGGGCTACCCAACGCCTCAAAGATTACCTGGTGCAAGGCTACGCCATAAACCAAAGTCGGCTGGCAGAGTTGCAGCGCGTGGTGGAAATCATCGAAAACACCCGAAGCAGCGACGACCTGCAGCTGTCCGAAGCCAAAGGGCTGCTGGAAATCCTCAACGGTTATACCCGCAGTTTTGTGCTGCTCAATCAATACGACAGCCACAACCTGCCCGATGCACCGCAGGAAGAGAACGTCACCTATGCAATTGAATATGCCGCCGCCAAAGCCGCCGTCGCCGAACTAAAAACAACCTTGATCCGCAAAAAAGAAGCGACCGAGCTCTTTGCCAATGAAAAAGACAACAGCTTTCAGGGTATTCTGGGTGCTGTTGTACAAACCTTCGGCGGGCAATACCTCTACCCAAGCATTGAAGCGCAGGCAGCACACCTGTTGTACTTTGTGATCAAAAATCACCCGTTCAGCGACGGCAATAAGCGGGTTGGGGCCTTTCTTTTCGTCTGGTTTTTAGAGAAAAACAGGTACCTGCTCAAAAAATCAGGCGAATTGAAAATCAATGACAACGCCTTGGTGGCCATCGCCCTCATGGTAGCCCAAAGCGACCCGGCCGACAAGGAAATTATGATCCAGCTCGTCATCCGCCTGATCGCAGAATACTAAGCAAATGAAAAACCTTAACAGTACTCTGATGGTGCTGAATTTTTAGTGGCAAGAAGTCTGACCTATTTCGATGACGCTGATGGAGACGAAGAGTTGGATATGTTTCTGAAAGCAGATTGGGTTGAAGTGAAAAAAACGATTATGCAGGAGGTGAAAAAACTCTTTAAATAATCGGAACGGTATCTAAAGCTT
>JBBRWA010000377.1:0-4826 GCA_038246345.1 Chitinophagales bacterium | reverse complement strand
CCTACATCAACGACGGCAAAGGAGGGTTCACACGCCGCGATTTTGAAGGCGTTTACATGACTGCAGGTTGTGTTTTAGCTGGCGATTTTAACAATGACGGCCTAGTCGACCTGTTTTTTGGCGCACGCGCCCTGCCTTGGAACTATGGCATCACCCCGCCCTCTACCCTACTGCTGAACAAAGGCAACGGAAATTTTGAAGATGTAACAGACAAAATTGGCGGCGGCTTGCGCGAAGCTGGCTTGGTCAAAAACGGTGCCTGGGCCGACATGGACGGCGATGGCGACCTCGACCTACTGCTCGCCATAGAATGGGAGCCACCAACGATTTATCTGAACAACAATGGCAGTTTCAAAAAACAGGTGCTGAACGACATGACAGGCTGGTGGAACTTCATGCTCCCCTACGACTTCGACGGCGATGGCGACCTGGATATCCTGGCCGGCAACCTGGGAGAAAACAACAAATTTCATCCAACGAAGGAGCAACCTGTCCGGATGTATGTCGCTGATTTTGACGACAATCAACAGATGGAGCAGATTGTGAGCTATTATGTTAAGGGCAAAGAAGTGCCTTTTGCCAACCATGCAGAGGTGATGAAACAATTGCCGTCCCTGAAGAAAAAATACCTGCTCGCAAAAGACTTTGCGAAGGCTACATTACCAGAAATATTTGGCGCCGACAAGCTTGCAAAGGCTATTCGTCGGGAGGCCAACACCTTTCAAAGCATGTATTTTGAAAACACGGGAAATGGGCTAAATTTCACACCACACCCGCTACCGGATGAGCTTCAGTACAGCTCACTAACCAGCGCAGCCTTAGAGGATTTGGACGGCGATGGCATCGCAGAAGTGATTTTGGGCGGCAATTTTTATGAAAGCAACATTGAAATGGGGCGTTATGATGCCTCCTATGGCAATGTGCTGCACTTTACGGAACGCGGGAAAATGTACGTTTATCCGCTGGGCGATTTGCGGGTGACTGGGCAGGTGCGGAAGATAAAGTCGGTAAAATTGGGGGGGGAGACTATTTTTGTGTTGGCGCGGAACAATGAAAAGGCGATATTGATAAAACCTCGTAGGTCTTAAGGTTCGTAAAAATTGTTTATAACCGTTTTCGCGGGCGTAAACGCCCTCCTCCGGACCGCCTGAAGGCAGTGCTACCTGCGCGTTGCGTTTAGTATTTCTTGGTATTTTGGCCAAATATTTCACGAAGCCAAAAGCAGCGCGCAGGTAGCACCGCCTTCAGGCGGTCTGGAAGAAGCCCTTTAGGGTACCGTGAATAATAATTTTAAGGTAATAGATATGAATACTTTCCGCTCTCCTCTCCTTATCGCCCTTTATTTATTGGCCACTTCGGCCCTCCCAGCCCAGCACTCGATCGCCCGGCTTTGGAACGAAAAAGTACTGGACGCCATCAGCGGCGACTTTGCCCGGCCTACCATTCATGCCCGCAACTTATTCCACACTTCCGTGGCGATGTACGATGCCTGGGCGGTGTACAATCCAAACGCCGACACTTATTTGTTGGGTAAAACGGTTCATGGCTTTACATGCCCCTACCACCGGGTTCCAGCGCCCAGCAATGTCCAGGCCGCACAGGAAGAAGCCATCAGTTTTGCCGTTTACCGTTTGTTGCAGCACCGATTTGCCAATTCTCCCGGTGCTGATGCAATTTTTCCAGTCATTGATGCCTTGATGGATTCCCTGGGCTACAAAAAAGCAAACAGCTCCCTCAACTACAAAAGAGGTTCGGCAGAGATGGGTAATTATATCGCTTATAATATCATCGCTTATGGGATGCAGGACGGCTCAAATGAGGTCGAGGACTACGCCAACAATTATTACAAACCTGCCAACCCTCCAATGATCATTCAGTCGCCCGGGAATCCAGGCGACTTGGATATGAACCGCTGGCAACCCTTGCAATTTACCAACTTTATCGATCAAAGCGGCAACGCTACGCCAAACGCTATTCCGAAATTTATAAGCGCAGAATGGGGCAACGTGACACCATTTGCGCTCCTGGCTTCCGATGCCGTTACACGCCAACGCGGCGGGCATGATTACCATATTTACCGCGACCCAGGGCCACCTGCCAGGTTTGATACATCTGTCAATGCAGGGCTTTTGGACGAATATAAATGGAACCATGTTTTGGTAGCGGTCTGGTCTGCTTTGCTCGATCCACAGGACATGAAAATGGTAGACATTTCACCGGCTTCAGTAGGAAATACCACCCAATACCCAACTGATTTAGCAGGCTTGCGGGATTTTTACAACTTCTACGACGGTGGCGATTCTGGCGCCGGCCGTGCCATAAATCCTACAACCGGACAGCCTTATGCCCCTCAAATCGTTCCAAGAGGCGATTACTACAGGGTTTTAGCCGAATTCTGGGCTGATGGGCCGCGCTCCGTCACACCACCGGGTCATTGGTTTGAAATATTGAACTACGTCAACGAGCAGCCCACTTTGGTTCGGCGCATTCGCGGCAGCGGGCAGCTTTGTGATCCTTTGGAATGGGCCGTAAAAGCCTACTTCGCTTTGGGTGGAGCCATGCACGATGCTGCGATTTCAGCCTGGAGTATTAAAGGCTGGTACGACAGTATGCGCCCTGTTTCCGCCATTCGTGCTATGGCTGAGCGCGGGCAATGTTCCGACCCCACTCAGCCAAATTTTTCTGCTGCGGGGTTGCCGCTCCTACCTGGATATATTGAGGTAATCAAAACAGGCGACCTGCTTGCAGGTTCGGCCTCCCAGTTTATCGGACAAGTAAAGTTAAAAGCATGGCGAGGCCCAAATTTTATCAACAACCCGATGAACGATGTTGCCGGCGTGGGCTGGATCCGCGCCAAAGAATGGTGGCCCTATCAGCGCCCAACCTTTGTAACACCGCCTTTTGCCGGCTATGTCTCCGGGCATTCTACCTACAGCCGCGCCGCTGCGGAGGTATTGACGGCCTTTACTGGTGATCCGTTTTTCCCCGGTGGCATGGGCACTTTTTTTTGTCCAAAAAACGAATACCTGGTATTTGAGGATGGGCCCGGCCAGGACATAACCCTTCAATGGGCCACCTATCGCGACGCTTCCGACCAATGCAGCCTTTCCAGGATCTACGGTGGCATTCATCCGCCAATGGACGATATTCCAGGGCGATTGATCGGCATGGAGATTGGTACCGCAGCCATGAACTTTGCCGAAAAATATTTCGTAAAAACAAGTCCGCCAGACAGCACCTACGCATTCAGGATTTTTCCAAACCCAACCAAAAGTGTCGTTCAATTTGAAATGTACCATGAAGGAGCCTTGCCAATACAGCTATTTGCAGCAGATGGGCGCTTGGTGCTGTCAACTGACCTGTTTTTTGAAGGAAATCAGGCATTGCTGGATTTAACAACATACGGTTCCGGTATTTATATTTTGACTGGTATGCATGGTGATCGCCGTTTTGAGGAAAAAATAGTAAAGCTTTGAGCAGCTTACAAAAAAGGCTCTCAACTTTTGGTTGAGAGCCTTTTTCAATAAAATCCAGCAAACAAATCACATATTCTCCCCAACAAATTTTTCCAGATTCTCTGGATACTCCTTGGTGTGGCCGTATCGGATGATATCGGTGCTGGTCACAATGCCAAGTAGTTCATTTTGATCATTGACAATAGGAACAGCGTGAAAAAGATGTTTGGTCAATACTTCCGCTACAGCGCCCAGGTGTTGATCCGGGTCGAGCGTAGCAACTCTTGTGGTCATGACTTCCTTCACCTTCATGCTTTTATACTCATCGGCAGATTTGCCAAGCTTAAATAGGTCCCATGATGTGATCATACCCACCAATTTACGTCCTTCGACAATAGGAATATGGTGGATGTGCTTATCGATTAAAATATCCCGGGCTTCACCCAGGGTATTTTCAGGGCCCAAAGTGATTAACTTCGTGGTCATGTGCGTTTGTACAAGTTCGTTCATCATAGGCTAGCATCATTTATAGTGAGAGAGATAATTGTTTGCCCGAAAGTATGGTATCGTTGTCAATTTTTCAAATGAACCACATAAAAAAAAGGAACATGGCACAGAAAAGATCGCAATACGGAAACAATCGCTGCATGATTAAGCATTTGAATTGCCAAGTTCCCGCGCTCTTTTAAGGGCTGCATTGGCCCCCGCTACAATATCTTCGTGCAATGCGGTGTCCCGAAACACCTTCAAAGCCGCCTCGGTAGTGCCACCTTTAGAGGCTACGCGACCTATCCAATTTTCACAACTCAGGTCTGATTTATTGTACAAGTCAACAGCCCCAGTAAATGTTTGGCTTACCAGCAACTCTGCTTCGGAAGGCGAAAAACCCATGTTGATGGCCGCTTCTATCATGGCATTCATGAAATAATACACGTAAGCTGGCCCCGAACCTGAAATGGCTGTGGCCGCATCCAGCATGTCTTCCTGTTCCACATACACCGTTTTACCTGTAGTACTCAAGAGGTTTTGTACCATCACCAATTCGATACGGGTCACTTGCTCTGAGGAAGTAAAAGCTGTAACGCCTGCTCCGATCTGCGCGGGCAAGTTGGGCATGGCACGAATTATTTTATCTGAACCAATTGCCGCCGCAACTGTGGACATCTTCACCCCTGCCATAATACTGATAAAAACCTGGCCTGGGCTTGTAAGTCCTTCCATTTGCTCAAACAAATGCTTCGAATCCTGCGGCTTGACCGCTAAAATAAGCAAGTCCGCGTCAGGGATACAAAGACTGGGGTTGCTGAAAAAGCGCCCTTCGTGCAGCGCACTCAAATGATTGGCCTTTTCATAGCTCCGACACAAGACCAT
>JBBRWA010000376.1:0-4860 GCA_038246345.1 Chitinophagales bacterium | reverse complement strand
CAACACCTATTTCATCAATGTCACCGACTGCGATTTTACCTTGTCGAGTGGTAATGTAACAGTTACTTATTAAGGATTTCTGGTTACACTGTACCTTTTAACATTGAATCATTCACTAAATTTTCTAAACATGAAAAAGATCTTTTCTTTTGCCGCCGTTTCCGTACTCCTTGTCTGCGCAGCCTTCATTTATTCCTGTCAAAAAGAAAAAGCGCCTGTCCCAGCTACGCAGCAACCAGTCGAGCTGCAAAATAGTGAAAGCCTGGATCGTGCTGGAGTTTGTTCCACCATCAACATCGTACGCGCTCAAGGTTTGACCATTTGCGGTACCGATACAGGTGTAATGCAATGCACAACCTGTAACGGACAGCAACGCTTCAGTGAAGTCATTGCCACCAATGCTGAATCTTACGGATTTACTGGTTCATCTGTGTTTACCTTGACTAACCCTAATGGTTTTCCAGTTACGGTTGGGCTATACTTTAACTGTGGCTTGCAATCACCGATTTGGGTTACAGTACCCGCAAATAATGGCATCCTGAGATTTACAGTTGCACCGAACGCACAAGGCTGTTGTGTAATCACTCCTTGTTAATACCCGACAATTCAAATAAAGCAGCGATCTTTTTGGCCGCCACAATCACCCTGTGGCGGCCATTTTTATCTTACAAAGCATGCACTTTTGTTAATATTCCGTTTATTCAAGCCCTTTTCTAAGCACTCCCTCCCCTTTTTTCGTTGTACCTTGCATCCATCTATTGCATAATATAGCGTACATGAAAAAACTACTCATCGGCATTGCCATATTTATCGTGCTGCTGCTCGGCGCACTTATCACCATACCCTACTTTTTCAAAGACGATATCATTGCCCAGGTGAAAGTCGCGGCGAATGAAAGCCTGACGGCTAAGCTTGAGTTTAAGGAAGTTGATATTTCCGTGTTCCGCAACTTTCCGCAACTCTCCATCGGACTCGAAGGACTCGACATTACCAACGGCCCCGGCCCATTTGAAGGGGTGAAACTCGTACAATGCGAGCGACTCGATGTCACCATTGACCTGTGGTCGGCCATTTTCGGCAGCAATGTTGTGATAAAAGGCTTGTTTTTCAAAAAACCCAATATCAAAGTATACGCCCTCAGCAATGGGCAGGCCAATTACGATATCACCAAACCTGAACCAGCAGGCTCTACCACCGCCACCACAGAATCAAGCCCGATAAAACTGGAAAAATACGGCATCAGCGACGGCACAATTCTGTACGACGACCGCGGGCTAGACATGCGCGCCGAATTAAACGGGATGAACCACACTGGGTCCGGCGAATTCACCAGTGACCTTTATGATTTGGTGATGGAAACCAAGGTGAAACAACTGTCGGTGAATTACGGCGGCGTACAATACCTCTCCAAAGCGCAGGCCGATTGGAACGCAACCATGGGCGCGGACATGAAAAACTGGAAATTCACCTTTAAGAAAAATGACTTGAGCGTAAATGACCTGGCACTCATGCTCGATGGCTGGGTGCAATTGCCCGAAAACACCGAGGACATTCGCATGGATTTGACCTTCGGCACACCCGCCAACACTTTCAAAAGTCTACTCAGCATCATACCGGGTGCCTATACCAAGGATTTTGAGGGTGTTCAAGCCAACGGAAATGTATCATTCTCCGGTTTTGCCAAAGGCACCTACAACGAAACTACGTACCCGGCGTTCAAACTCCAATTCAAGGTTGACAACGCCGATTTTAAATACCCCAGCTTACCGCTTGGCATGAGCGGCATCAATGTAGATGCAGCCATCAACAGCCCTTCCTCCCGCCTGAACGACATGACGGTGAACATCCCGAAGTTCAGCCTAAAAATTGGCTCCAACCCACTGGAAGGCTATTTCAACTTGAAAACACCAGAATCTGACCCTACCATAGACACCAAAATAAATGGCACGCTCAACCTCGGGGAGCTTTCTAAAGCATTCCCCATGGAGGGCGTCCAAGAATTAGCGGGTATCATCAAAGCCAACATTACCATGAAAGCGGCCATGAGCCAAATTGATGCTCAGGCTTATGACCAGGTAAATATGGCTGGTGATTTTGCCATGAGCGGCATTACTTACCGTACGACTGGCACACCTACCGTGAAAATCAATGCTCTGGAAACCAGCATTACACCACAAAGGCTTGATATTAAAACATTTGATGCTAAATTGGGCAACAGCGACCTTAAAGCCGATGGTAGTATTGACAATGTTTTAGCGTATTTCAGCACCACCAAAACCATGAAAGGGAATCTCAATTTCTCTTCACGCTACTTTGATGCCAATGAATGGATGGAGCCTACTCCCGCCGATGCTGGTGTAGTGCCCAACGACGTACCACCAGCTGCCACAGAAAAAGTGTTTGATCGCTGGGATTTCACCATGGACGGCAAAATCGGGAAGCTGAAATACGACACCTACGATATTTCCAACCTTACTGCCGCCGGGCATTTTACTCCAAATAAAATGGACATCTCCAGTTTTGGGCTAAAAATGGGTGCAGACAGCGACCTCAGCGGGAATGGCCAAATATTAAATGCCTGGAATTATCTGTTTGATAACCAAACAATTAAAGGCGTTATCAATTTAAACTCCTCCAATTTTGACTTGAATCAGTTCATGGAGGATCCCGCTACGGTTGCTAAAACCACCGCCGGGTCAACGCCACCGCCACCCGTGGAAGAAGGGGTTATCCCGGTGCCAGAGAACATGGATATGACCATCAATGCCAATTTCGGCAAAGTGAAATACACTACTTATAATCTCAACAACCTTTCTGGGCAAATAATTGTAAAAGACAAAATTGCCAAACTTCAGGACTGCACAGCAGACGTAGTAGGTGGACAAGTTGCACTTACAGGCGATTACAATACCCAAAACCTCGCCAAGCCTTCCTTCGACATGAATATGGCCCTTCAGAATATGGGATTCAAGGAGGCTTTCCAAACCTTCGCTTCAGTAAAAGCGCTAGCACCAATCATGCAATACATGGACGGCAAGTTCAATACATCCCTTTCCATGACTGGACTTTTGGGCAAGGATATGATGCCTGACTTTGGCACGCTGTCTGCTGCCGGATTCCTGGAAACCATTGCGGCGGTGTTCAATAATTTTAAGCCTGCCAACCTTCTGGGCGAAAAACTCGGTGTCGATTACCTGAAAAAGTTAGAAATGGCCAACACCAAAAACTGGTTTGAAATAAAGGATGGCAAAATAACGGTAAAACCTTTCAACGTAAAAGTGAAAGATGTAGCCATGCAAATCGGCGGTTCTCATGGCTTAACCAGTGACATGGAATACCAGATTCTCAGTAAAATTCCGCGCAGCGCGCTGGAAAAATCAGGTATAGGATCCGCCGCAAACAGCGGGCTTAGCATGCTTTCCAAAGAAGCGTCTAAAGTAGGCGTCAACTTGGCAAACGGCGAGTTCATCAATGTCCGTTTCGACCTGACAGGCACCATGGCAAGCCCCAAAATTGCCATGAAAATCCTTGCCTCCGACGGCGAGAGCACGCTCAAAGAAGAGGCTGCTGGTGCCGCGAAGGCAGTGGTTGAAAAAGCAAAGGACTCCATAACCAATATGGCCAACCGTGAAATCGAAAAAGTAAAAGACAAAGCTCAAGCTGCCACCGAAAAAGCCGTGGACAGCTTGAAAGCCATTGCCGACAAAAAACTGCAAGAAGCAACAGACAAAGCTACGCAAGAGGCAAAAGACAAGCTAGGCAAGGCAGCTGGCGAAAAAACCGGGGAGGTACTGGGGGAAGAGGGCAAGAAAAAAGTAGATGAGGTAAAGGAAAAATTGGACAAATGGGATCCTTTCAAGAAAAAGAAAAAGGATAATTGATGAAAATTCCCCTTTGGAAAAAATGGCTTTCTCATATTCGGCCCATTACCCTGGAGGTTGCTGCTTCCGATCAGAACCCTGAATTGACTGTTGCGCTAAGCCGCGGCAGGATTCAGCTCCTGAGCGGAGATGCTATATATTCCTGGGACGACCTGTACAAAAACTTTCTCATCGCTTTCGATACGCTAGAAATTGACAAACGCCCAATACAAGATGTATTGTTGTTGGGTATGGGACTTGGCTCTGTGCCATTTATGCTTGAAAATGTATTTAACCGCCATTATCATTATACCGCAGTCGAATGGGATGAAACGGTGGCAGATTTAGCCTTCAAATACACTTTTTCGCGCATGGAAAGTCCCATAGAAATGGTGACCGCCGATGCGGAGTATTTTGTGGAAATTTGTGAAGAGCAATTCGATATGCTCATCGTCGATATTTTCGAAGACGATATCACCCCACCCCAGTTTTGCACGGAAGAATTTTTATACCACTGTAAAATGCTCTTGCGACCAGGTGGGCTGCTACTCTTCAATCGACTTCATGGTGAGGATGTTGCGA
Organism: Chitinophagales bacterium; assembly: GCA_038246345.1. Taxonomy (GTDB): domain Bacteria; phylum Bacteroidota; class Bacteroidia; order Chitinophagales; family Saprospiraceae; genus M3007. The sequence continues at coordinate 418 of JBBRWA010000376.1, read as the reverse complement.
TCCGTTCCGTTACGGAAAGGTATTTTGTGCAAAAGTTCAAAAAAGTATTTCAGGAAGGGTGGTACATTGATACCAAAGGGAATTGGATTTTGTGCGGAGAGCAGGAGAAGGAATAAGATTTGTGGGATAACACCCAATTTTCCAAGCCTCCATCTTTAAAAAATGAGCCATCCCGGAAAGCGGAATGGCTCATTTTTTTTAGTGGGTAGGAGTTATTGCTTCTTAAAATAAGAATCAGGATTTTTACCACCCTCCTTTACCACATCAAGGCGCTTTTTTATGATGGGCGACATTTTTTCGTCGTCTTCACGCGCATATATTTCGTTCAGGGCGATCAGTGTATTTAGGTCATTCGGGTCTATACTTTCCGCTTTTTGAAAAAATGGCAATGCTTTTTCGAAAAGCCCCATGACTTCAT
>JBBRWA010000375.1:0-4886 GCA_038246345.1 Chitinophagales bacterium | reverse complement strand
TTAGGATATATGATCAGGTTCCTCGCTTCGCTCGGAATGACACATCTGTTTAGCATTCAATAAAATTCAAAGTTGGTGCCCCCCCAAATTCGAAGCGTATGTACATTCGCTAAGTCAACGACATTGGCATTTATGCCGCCCGTACAAGGCCATTTATGGCCGAAAAAGCGGAACAACACGTTTTTCATAACAGGTCAGCTTGTTGGAAATTCAGTCAAGTATCCCGTTTTTCCCAGGCATCTCGTTCGCTGTCGAACTTCCCGAAAGTCTTGAAACTTTCGGGAAGTCGCGCTTGGCTTGGGTGCTGGCCCCCAAGCGAAACAAAGGTTTCAATATTAAGGCGGGTTCCAATTATTGGGCGTAGGATCAAAGAACCTGGGCTGGGCAGCTTTGCCCCAACTTAAGTAGAAAGCAAGCAACGCTCCCCGCCAAAACAACAAGCCGATCACCAAGCCACAGCACATGTCCCATCGGGACATAACCTTTGTAGCAAATGCTGAGCGGAAAAACAAAGCAAAAATTCCCCTACCGCTGATACAACGTCATAAACGGCACATCGATCCCCACCGAAAAAAACGTCCGCGACGAACGGAAGGATATTTCCTGATCCCCTTCCTGCCGGAACTGCACCCCGGTGCGCCAACCTGCCCCAATGTAGAACGGTGTGCGCTGAATGTTCCAATGGAACTCCAAGCCCGGTTTCAACACGTTTTTGAAGGTGACTTTTTCTTCGCCAAAATCATTGCCGTCATCGGCCCGGAAGCTCAGCATAGAACCCAGGTCCAAAATGGTCATGTGCAAGGTGAACGACTGTTTGTGTTGTGGTTTCCGGCCCATAAGCCAGCTGTAGCTGATGCCGATGGGGATGCTGGGTGCCAAAGAATAGAAATTGTCGTCAACGGTTTCCGTGGCCATCTGGCGGCTCCAGGTATCGTATCCATAGGAGGCCCCCAAATAGGAATTGATGCTGACGCTTTGCTGCTTGGTGCGCTTGATGCGGGAGCTGCCTGGTTTGTCGGCCAGGCTGTTGAGCAAATACTCCATTTCAGCGGAGGATTTGGCATCCACCAGGCCTGCAATGAAATCACCATAATTTTCAAAGAAGCCGAGCAGTCGGGCCCGCTTGACGGGGGGATTATTGTTGTCAATTACCTTGCTCAGGGTAGTCATCACCCGCAGCAAGGAGGCAACCGCAGTACGATTCTCCCCAATTTTGAGGTAATACAAGAAATCCATGCACTGCTTGGAAATGCCTGGGATGGGTGCCAGTTTCGAATTCAAACGCACCAGGGAAACGTAGGTGAATGGCGTGTCTGGATCAGCAAAAAGTGGCAACTGAAGCGCCCGGTTCAAAGTTTCCAGCGACGCCGTCAAAATGTTGAACAACTTTTCAGACTTTCTTTCCTTACTGCTGTTGGTATCTTTTTCGGCAGTATTTATCTGCGCAATATCTTCCAGTGTAAGCACCGCAAACTGGGCCACCGCCGCTGAAGATATGCTGGTCAGGTCGCGGATGCCGCTGAGCCGTTGTTGCAGTAAGCCCAGGCAAGCGCTGCGCAGTTTGGGGTCCGACATTGCAAGTTTCAAGCTGTCTTTATGGATCCAGCCATCCTTCGCCTGCAGGGAGAAAAACAATTGCGACAACAAATCAGTGAGCTGCAACATCGGCTTCACATTGTTGATCACCATTTTCTGACGCTTGGCATGGGTGGCTTCCAACTGATCCAAGCTTTCCCGAAGTGTCTGCAATTTTCGCTCGAGGAGGTCTATTTGGTCCACAATGGTATCGCTGAGCCTGGCCCGTTTTGCGCCCTCTAAATACTGTTGCAAAGGGCTAACGGCATTGTCTACGTTGAACCGGGATTCGAATTCAATCAGGCGATTTTCAATCTGTTCCAATTTACTGCGCCGTGCTTGCAGTGAATCTAAAGGCGAATGCGCAACAATGTCCGTTGCTGAAAATCCCGCCGCTGCAACATAGCCCAACTGCATCAGCGGTAACAAATCGCTACTTTTGATATTTTTCGCTGCCCAAAAAGTGCGCATTTGAGCGATCAGGGTTTCCAAATCCTGCTGTTGCGTCAAGGTTCCAGCCAATTGTTGCTCCAGGCTCAAAGTATCGTACTTGTTCCTCCAGCCTTCAATGGCGCTTTCATACGCTGCGAGGTCGGATTGCCAATAGCGCAGTATTTGCACCAAGCCCATATCGTTGTACCAGGCACCTGTTAGGTTTTTGGTGAGTTGCAGGCCCGCGATCCGCAGTTCCTTCGCACTGTGTGCCGGGTTAAACAATTCGTCGTAGTCGGCGATGGTATTGTACTGATTGAAGGGCAAGCTGTCAAAACTGCCTTTCAACAAATAAGGCAATAAATCCAGGTTGAATACCGAGGATTTATCCGCATTTCCTAAAAGTGTTTGTAAGTCGTACAACGGCTTATCCAGATAATCCTGCGGGTTGGGCGCATTGGACCTCGACTCTGGGAACGCTCGTTTTACGCTGCGCACCTCTTTGGAGACAGCCCGCTCGGCAGTGGCCAGGTTGTTCCAAACTGTGTACACCTGTTTCATGAAATCCGAAGCAGCATCGGACATTTCCAGGTATTCCGGGCTGCTGCTGACCAATGAATCGGCCAATTTCAGGTTCAAGTTGGTACCCGCGTTCTGGTAGCGTTGGTACAGTTCGCGGTGCGTCAGGGGTATAATTTCTGCCAAAGGCACATCGCCCTGAACCGACAGCGCGAACATCGAATACACCGTCATGATGTTGTAGAAGATCGGATCTTCCTGCAATTCGCCAAAATAATCGTCCGTCAGGAACAGCTCGGGCAAGGTCATGGTCAGGTTTTGCAAATCCTGGAAAAACGCCTGGCGTAAACTGGCCAAAAAAGATTGTGAATATTGGAAATTGGGGGAAGCATACTGGTCGCGCACATTCGGGAAAAGCATGCCAACCTGGGGTAATTTTTTATCCAAAAGGCTTTCAAAAAAGGATTCCACTACTTCTTGCTTGGCCCTCTGCAGGATAAACTCAAACAAGGTTTCTAGAATTTCAGTCTCCGATAAAACGCTGCTGGATGGTGCCTTGGTAATCTTGTTGGCGCTCATACGCATGGCTCCTTCATCCTGTAAAGGTGGCAAGCGGCTTTCCAGCAAAGAGCGCCTGACAGAAAGGTATTCGGAAGGCGTGCGCGGAGCATTGCCGTACAATTGGACGCTGATGCGCTCGCGGTTGGGCGTTTGGAGCTTCGCCCAATCAGCGTCCCAGGAACTTGGCGGTGTCAGCAAGTGGAAGAGGCTGTCCTGACTGGTTTTTACCAGATCGCGCAGCAGCGGATTGTCTTTCAGGTGGCTTATGACACGATCTACTTGTACCTGTTTAGGCGCGACAATTTGCGTCGGTTCGTCGTAGAGGAACAGGATAATTAATGCCTCTTGTCCGGCAGTATTTCGCTGCGCTTCCGTCAATGAAGTGTCGCTCATGGCCTGAATGGCCCGCAGTAAATTCCGGCCATCGTCGAGCAGGTTTTGGGCTGAGACAGTAGAAATGGAGCAAATAAACAGGAGGGGTATGAGTCTTTTTATCGTTTGCATGGTATGTTATTTGGCTTGAGCAGGTAAAATGCAGCAATTCAGGCACCGCCCAATTTACTTTGAATAAAGGCATCCAGGCGGTTGTACCGATCTTTGAATTGGGGTACATCCGGGGCTGCTGCAAGGTCATTTCCAGCGGCATTGAGCGTATCGCGATCAGCGGCGGTGCCCGTTATGGTATTGGCAAGCAGCCGGCTGTCATATTTATCCACCAGGTCGGTGTGGCGATCTTCCATGGCCGGGAATTCTGGGTCGTCAAGAAGGTCGATGCCAGCAGCTTCGAATTGACTGATGCGCTGGTCTATTTTTCGGTCGGCAAGGAGTAAGGCATTGCGCACTTCAGCATTCATGTTGTTGGCGGCTGTACCGGTACTTTCTAAAACAACGGTAGCTGAGGCTACAGGGGCATTTTCAGCACTGCTTCGTTTTGCGATCAAAATAGTTTCAAGCAGCGCTTCAAGGCTTACCATTTGTTGGAGAATATCCGCAAAATCGTTGTTGCCGAATGACCGAAGCGTTGCGATTTGTTCCATCAACTTCGCGTTGTCAAATTCAATAACGTCGTTCCAAACAGCGGATCTGTCCAGTTTCATGAAAGCACCTTCCATTTCATTTTTGATGGCGCGCACATCCCCGTTTTTTATGGAGCGACCGCTGGCATTTTTTTTCCCGACAGAAGCTTCTACAATGGGCAATTTTTCAAAGTAGGCTTTTTTGGCGTCGTTGTAGGTGGCAAATAAGGCAAGGTTAACGTTTGGCATGGTACGGTGTGTTCGTAAATTCAGAAGGTATGTGGGTAAAAGAAGGGGTGAAAGTACAAAAAAATAGTTCACCACAGAGGACACAGGGGTACACAGAGTTTTTCACAGAGGAAAAAATGTTCTTCTTACTCCGAGTTCTAAATTATGAAGCGGAGATTTAATAGACCTCTGTGAAAACCTCTGTGTACCTCTGTGTCCTCTGTGGTGATTTTTTTAGGCTAACAACACATTATAACAGATGCTGCGCTTGCATTTGAACCAACCATGAATGAGTGATGCGAAAGGGAATTGGAGCGTTTGGAGCTTGAGTTGCGGCGGAAGCGAGGGGCCACGAGGCCGACGTTTCCGCATAACTACTAACGGCACTAATGCTGCACCTCGAATTTCTGAGCTACAACCTGTTTCTCATTCCACAGCTTGAGAACATATACCCCAGGCATAAGTGGTGCTGAAAGCCAGCACTTACTTGTCCCAGGCAATGGCGCTTTCCCGGTTGAAACCTCACTACCCTGTATATCCCACATTGCCCAATGA
>JBBRWA010000374.1:0-4893 GCA_038246345.1 Chitinophagales bacterium | reverse complement strand
TTTCAATGGCTTTGAGGTAGTCAGCAATGGCGTTGATCGTATCGCCTTTTGTTTTGACCAGCAGGTTGCCGTGATACTCATAGTCAGATGGCAACATTTTCTCCGGCTTCACTATTTTGAAATAGTCGTTGAGGATTTGCAAGCCGCGGGCATAATCGCCGTTGTCATAATCGCAGTAGGCCTGAAGGCGGCGGAGGTAGTTTTTGCTGCCGTCTTTGGCCAGAATTTTTTCTACGAGGTCGCTGCAACCTTTGCAATCTTTGGTGATGTACAAGGCATTAGCCAACAACATCTCGTCTTCAATGGTAACCTCCATGCCGTTTTTCAACAGATCCTTCAATGCCACGGTAGCATCTTCCCATTTGCGCGCAAAGTACAGCAGTTCTGCTTTTGCGCGCAAAGCTGGGGTGTAGTTTGGCTGCACTAAAATAGCCTTATTGAAGTAAATGAGGGGCTTCTCCGGCACTTTCGCCGATTTGTACACCTTTCCCATCATGAGTTTTGGAAGGGGGTTCTTTGGCTCCAGGGCTTCTGCATACTCATAGTATTGCGCAGCAAAGCCACCGTTGGGTATGGCTTTGTACAAATATGCAAAAGACATAAGGGTTTCAAAATCTTTGCCATTCACATCAATAGCCTCTTTCATCAGCTCTTCAGCTCGGGTAAAATTGGGTTTCTTGGTGCCGGGTGCAACGTAAAAAACGTAGGTTTCCCCAATGTGGCGACGTGCTACAATATCCTTTCGGGCTGCCTTCGATGCTTTTTTCAGCAGTTTTTCTGTTTCTGCCACGTCGTTTTTCATGAGTGATTGGCGGGCCAAAGCGACAAGGGCCAAAGCACCATCGGTGTTGGCTTCAAATGCCTTTTGGAAAATTTCAGCCGCTTTGGTGTTGTCGCCCTTGGCTACATAAGCATTGCCCAGGGAAAGCATCACTGACTGGTCGCTAGGGTTGGCTTTGCTCAGCGCTGTATACACATTAATGGCTTTGTCCCATTCTTCCAATTGCATGGCGGCCATGCCATCAGCAGCGGTTTGGGCAGATGCCAGTTGCGCGATGGCAATACCGGCAAGTAATAGGGCTTTCTTCAGAAGATTTGTCATTGTTCGGAAAAAGTTTGTGTTTTTAATAAACTGAATTCGCTGTTCAACGAAGTTCTACGTCTATGACGCATTTTTTGTGATAAAAAAACAATTTGGAAGCTTGAAAGGCTATAATTAATACAAGTTTAACGGAATTACTGCCGACTGGACTTAATAAGGCGGGTTACTGCATTGGCGGGCAAAAGTCCGTCTTTAAGCATGATACGCTGGGCATCACTGGCAAAAAAGGATGCCAATCCTGCCCCCAGGCCATTGCGCCTTGCTTGCGCATTGATGATGTACACCGTACGCCGGAATGGGTAGTTGTTCTGCGCCATATACGCCTGATAAGGGCCGTATCCTTCCTCCCCTGCTTTCTTTGCTATGTCGGCAATGCGTATTTCACGACGGAATTGTTGCACCCCTTTGTCATCCGTATCGGATATCCAATTCGCAGCGATAATCCCTATGGCATTTTTTTGCTTCCCCACGTGACCTATCACTTCTGCGTTGGTCTGCATCGCTGAAGCACTGGTTGTGAGGGGCATTCCATTGCCAATAATAGAGTCTTTCACATAGCGCAAGGTACCGGAAAGGGGGTTGTCAAATACAACTTGGATGGGTCCCAGCTTGGATTTTGGGTTTATTTGGTCCCAATTCGTGATTTTCCCAGTAAGGATGTCCCGAATCTGATCCACCGTCAAAACGGTATCCAGGTTGTCATTGTTCAAAACAAACGCCAGCGCATCATAAGCAATGGGTGTCGTGGGAGGGGTAAATCCCCTTGATTCAAAAAATCCCATTTCCTCTGCAGTCAGTTTTCTTCCAATAACGATCACCTGCACGGAATCGTTGATGAGGCCATTCACCGCCGCGCCTTCTGAGGTATAACGGGCATCAATTTTGGCAGTGCGGTAAATGGAGTCAAACACATCAATACAGGAGGTAATGACGGGTTGATACCCCTCATCTACCATGATGGTAATTTGTCCGGTCGTGATGGTATCCAATACTTTCCCATCCTTGCCTTGCTCTTGGCAAGCAACCAATACAACGATTAAAAGGCTGAAAAACAAATATTTCAAATACATAACTTAAGTTTTAAGGTCAAAAATAATCTGCCCATACCCGCCAGCCACGATAACTTCCATAAATAAGCACCAACACGGCAAAAATGTTGCGAAAGTCTGCTGGAATGCCTAAAAGGAAGGTTTTGTCCAGCAAAAGCCAGGTGCCCAACACGATGTAAAAAAGGGTCATCGCAAACCCGAGGATCAACAAGGGATTGCGGAAACTTCGCTTTTCTCGGATTCTGTCATCGGAAGGTTGCATGATACGGTGGATGGTGGACGGTGGACGGTTTACCCGCCGTAGCTTTAGCGAAGGAGGGTTGACTTATGCTTGCTGCTAAAGCAAATTAACAGCTACTTTGTATCAAAGATGCAAATTTGAGGAGAAATGACGGGAAAGCCTACCTATAATGGCAAAAGAAAGTGTGGATAAAGCAAAAAAATATGGAATATCCCACAAATTATGCTGCAAGCCGCCCTCAGATCAAGCCTCTCGACTTCAACTCCAAATACTTGTTAATCGTATTCAACGTCAATTCCTGCGGCTTCGTCAGTACTCCTTGAATACCGTATTGCCGAAGTTTGTGCACCATTTCCCGCTTTTCCTGAAGGAATTGTCGGGCCACTGTTTGCTTGTAAATATCAGCCGTGTTGATGACGTCTTCCGAGGCGAGCTTTCGGATTTCCGTGTTTTCAAAAAATATAACGACCAGCAGGTGCTGGCGATTGAGGCGGCGCAGGGTGGGCAAGGCACGCTCCAGGGCATAGCTGCTTTCAAAGTTGGTAAACAACAGCAACAGCGACCTAGCACCGATAAGCCGCCGCACGCCTTCGTACAGCAGTTCGTAATTCGATTCGCCGGGACGTTCTTTTTCCCGGTAAAGCGCCTCCATGATCCGCCTCAATTGGCTACTATCCCGCTCGGCTTTGATGGTCGCGCCGATAACATCAGAAAAGGACAGCAGCCCTGCCTTGTCCTGCTTTTTCAGGATGATATTGCTGATGGCCAGGGCGGTGTTGATGGCATAATCCATCAGGCTAAGCCCTTCGAAGGGCATCTTCATGGCCCGGCTTTTGTCCACCATACAATACACCTGTTGGCTGCGTTCGTCCTCGTATTGGTTCACCATGAGCGATCCGCGGCGGCTGGAGGCTTTCCAGTTGACGCTGCGGTAATCATCGCCTGGCACGTAGTTCTTTATTTGCTCAAATTCGTAAGAGTGCCCAATGCGCCGCATTTTTTTAATGCCCGTCTCATGGGCAATATGTTGCATGGCACGCAATTCAAACTGTTTCATTTGAATAATAGACGGGTATACCGCCACATCCTGAGCCTGTTTGAAAACAAGCCGTCGCTCCACCAGGCCAAGCCGGGTTGCGGCAAAAACATTGATATTACCAAAGGAATAAACACCCCGCGACAGGGGTGTCAGCTTGCTGTCCAACCAACGACTTTCTCCGGCAGGCAATGGAAGCTGTACCACCGCATCGCGCTTCTGCAACTGCACCGGGAACTCATCCGCAATACTCAGGTCGAGATAAACATTGCCCTGATTTTCCACATACATCCCAATTGGATTGGGGTCGCTCAGGGAAAAAACAGCACCCAGCTCACGCTTGCAAACCAGTTTTGGCCTGCGCCAGTACAACAACGCAACATCTGCCAAAGCCGCCGTGAATACCACCACAAGCGCTGTTTGCGCCAGGGGGAACAACCACCAGAAGGGGTATGCCAGGGCGAAAAGAGCGATGATGATGCCGGATATCCAGAAAAAGCGATTGCTCAAATACAAAGCGATGAGTTATGAGAGATGAGTTATGAGAGATGAGTTATGAGTTATGAGTTATGAGTGCACAACATCCGACTTTTTTTGATAATTTGGTGTTTCAGCACTTGATTGCTGGTTTTTCTATTTCGTTGACCATGACACTACTAACATTTCACACTACGCCACAACGAACACAACGCATTAGGGCTTATCGTAATTATCCAGCTGCTTAGCTGGCTTGACTGTCGAAGCTTATGGTTATCCGAGCTTGCGTTTGCAGCCTCTTTTCAAACCCTTACCTTGAACTAAAATGCTGAAAAACAAACGCCAATCCAAACCCTAAATGCCGTGCCCACTCATCACTCATCACTCATCACTCCTTCAATAAATGTGGTGTATTTTTCCGCACGTTTTTCTGCATAATAATCAAAAACTAGCATGATAATACCCTGTGCGCACAAGCCAACGCCAAGCCCTTTGCCGAAAACCAGTTCTTTGTTGAGCAGAATGAGGGCAATTCCTACAACAATAAAAGCGCCTTCCAGCCATCTGTAGAAAATGAAACTGCGCATTACCTTGTCCATTCGTGGAGATTCCAATTCCACAAAAGCTTCCGGATCATCACCGAGCATTTTTTGCATATCATAAGCTTGAAAATCACTGCGCCGGGCAACAGTGGCACCGACGAAAACCTGAACTATGCCGATGCCGGCGAGCGCAACAGCCAGACCTGTATAGAAAGGCGGCATGGCAGCCAGAAAAAATCCGGAGCCTATGGTACAAAATACCAGCCCAATCGCACAGACAACAAAGGCTGCCTTTTTTTCGGAATTAAAATAGTATTGAATCATTTGATGCTGGATACTTTACCCTCCGTAGCTTCAGCGAAGGAGGGTGGATATTGGATACTGGATGCTGGTTCGCAAAGCATTCGCTTTTGCCTTCCCCTTCATCTTGCCTTTTTTGCCTCTTA
>JBBRWA010000373.1:0-4917 GCA_038246345.1 Chitinophagales bacterium | reverse complement strand
AGTTTTGCACCAACAGCTGCCGAGAATTTTTCAGAGAGTTTGCGGGCATAAGCACCCGTCAGTTCAAACTCGTTTGGACGACCTTGGCCAAGTGACTCGCCCTGGTCGTTGGTAAACTCAATATCACCCAAGGAAAAGTAGCGTAAGCTTGCGCCGATGGCTTGAAATTTGTCAATTTTGTAGTAACCTGAAAGATAAGCCAAGTAAACATCATTGAGGCCCAAATTGCGCATCCAAGGTGTATAAGTCGCGGAGATAGCAACGTTTTTGGTCGCAAAAGCTAATTTTGAGGGGTTGTAGTGCATGCCGTTAGGGTCGGCAGAAGTGGCGATACCGACGTCACCCATAGCGCCTCCGCGGGCGTCGGGTACGATGCGGAGAAATGGAACCGCCGAGGTTACTGAATTGGCGCATCTTTCACCGGTAATTGGGTTGTTGCCATCCACACATTTTGGCAAGAGCTGGGCAAATAGCGCATTACCCGAAAACATCATCACGATGAGGGAAAGCGGCAGTGCGATTGAATTTTTCATATTATGCAAGTTGATTTTAGCCGTTTTGGTTGTGTATTACAGTTCTTAAAAGGCCTTTCTTTTTGTTGAGTGCTGAATTGACGCAGCAAGTTCTTTTTGGGTTGTCTACGCTTTGAAAAAAGTGATGAGAGATGAGTTATGAGTTATGAGTGATGAGTTATGAGTATGCACAGCATCCGAACTTTTTTGTTACAGGGTGTTTCAGCACCAAATTTCTTACGATGCTGACTGGCCCTTGGTTTTGGTAGAAAGGTGCTGAAAATCCAAAATTCAAGTGCTGAGTGACAGGTGATGCGTTTTCATTACATCCTAACTTTTTTGTGGCAGCGCAGTATGATGCAGCATCAAATTACAGAAAGTCCTCCAATACCATTAAGCTTTTTGGGCTAAAGTGCTGAAATACTACAACCAAACCAACGCTCCAATGTCGTGCATACTCATCACTCATCACTCATAACTCATAACTCATAACTCATCACTCATCACTCATCACTATTTTAAGATGACTAGTTTTTCAAACTTGCTCTCCGCCGTTGCCGTATCGCCACTAACGGCCGTACCGCGCAATTTCACCCGGTAAAGATACACACCCTTGGCAAGTTGATCGCCATATTCGTCTTTGCCGTCCCATTGGATGTCTGTTACGCGGAATCCATCGGTGTTGGCCATGGTTTGTTGTATGGTCTTTACCAATCTGCCTGCTACAGAAAAGATGTTGATCTGAACATCCAACATTTGGCCGGCGAGGTTGTGCTCAAATTGGAAATACGTATTGGTGGTGAATGGATTTGGGTAGTTGAGTACGTGGTCGAGCGCCGCTTTCCCGTCTTCGGCCACCACAAATTCCGTGTATCCCTCGCCGGAATTGTTGGCCACGTCCCAGCCTTTTACGGCAAGTGTGTGCCTTCCTGGAGTCAGGTTGTTCAAAGGATAAATGGCTTGTCCTTTCCGGGAATTGTCCTGGGTGCTTTGATAGAATTCATTTAAAACAATGGTTTCCAGTGCGTTGCCATCCAGGACGGCCGTCAAGTCGTGTCCCAAACTGGTGCCGGTGACGTTCATGCCATAATCGTCTGAGCACTTTATCAGCACTTTAGGCGACTTATTTGTGATGCCACCAAAAGCAAATGCATCGGTGTTGAGAAATGCTTGTATGATTGGTGGTTGATCGTCCTTCACCAGGCCGGCGTTGCCCCCAATGATGATGCTTTTGTCCGCTCCGGCGGCATCAAGTGGGGTGCCATTTTCAGCGTAGTAGCTTATTTTCCCAAAACCGTAAGCGTAGTTGATGTCTTTTGGCACGACGAAATTGATGGCGAATTTGCCTGCTGTAACCGTAGCAATCCCCCTGAAAATAATGTTGCGCTGTACTTTAAATTTGAACTCGTAACTGCCTGGATCCTGCTTGAGTGTTTCTAGGGTCTGCTCCTTGTCAAAAATGGTGACGTAAACCCGGCCGTTAAAGCCGTTGAGCAAATTGCCCAGGGTATCGGTCACGATGCCTTCCAAATCTACCGGCATCAATGCTTTCAAGGTGTCAATGGGCCCATTGGGGCCGCTGATTTTTGTGGTAGAAACACGGTATTCCGGCAAAGCCAGGAACATGGCCGGATCGCCCAGCAAGGTAAACCGGCGGGCATTCTGAATATCGGAAGTCAGTTTGTTTTTTGAATCTTTCAGGATGCGGCCGATCCTGCGGTATTGTCCGTTCAATTTTTGGAAAATAATGCTCTGAACAGCATCCGTCAAGTCTTCGTTGCCATTGATGTACACCGAACGGACGGTGGTGAACAAGGCAATAGCGCCTGAATTTACCTTCAACAATGCCTGCTCCCCGCCCGTCAAAGTCGTATAATCGTCGTATCCGCCAAAAGTACAGGTGGCTGTGATGATGAGTGGGTAACGGTTCGGGTTGTCCCAGCCTGCTATATCGTTGTTGTCGACCACGCGCTCCTGCGACCAGCCCCGCGGACCTCCGTGTCCAATATAATGGGTCACGAGGTTTCCTTTGAATATATTGGAGTTAATAGCAGCTTTTGCATCCGGGAACCGTGCGCCTGCTGAAGTGGCTATCTGCTGGTAGGCATCGAAATAGACTTTTTCGTTGTTGAACCAATCCTTATCTGCGGCATTGGCAATGGCCAGCTTGTCTGCCTGTTTGATGTGCGCGTTGGCATCTTCATCGTCAGCAATAAACAAGGCGCGCAAATGCCAATCGCCCAACAATGCAGGGTCTTTATCGTAAGCTATGATTTTGTTCACCAATGCTTCGGCTTCTGAAGCGGATCGCGGTACAATGCGGCCGACAGAAATATCCAGCGCACCCGTGAGGCTGCCACTTTCATCAGGGCTGAGCAAGGCATAATAATCGTCTGAAGGAAAGGCATTGATGGGGCTGAAAGATTCAGCGGTTTCAAAAACAGGGATAAAATCTTTGTTGTCCGGGCTGTTGGTATTGTTTTTTGGGTCAAAGGAGCCGTCGCCAAACAACAAGCAATACTCAAACTTATTTGGATCGCGTTCCAGCAGCATCCGGGCAAAATCACGGATGGCAGTGGGGTCTTTTGCGCCGGAGGCGAATTCATTGAATAGCTGGTTTACGTTCACTGTTGCAACATCCAACCCGCTGTGCTGGCGGCGGTGTTCCGCTAAGCGCAATGCTTGTGCTTCAAATTCAGGGTGGTAAACAATAATCAGGTCCAGGTCTTGGAGCCCGTGAAGATTCTGATTGGCAATTTTCCCCGCAGCACTTTCTGGTTTGGGCAAGGAGCCTCCATCGCTAATGGCGACAAAGTTTCGCAGTGTACCTAAGGTGTTGGCACCAAATTCTACATTGCCGCCACTTTGAATTGTTTTTTGCACCAAAGGGATTTGGGGGTTGCTGACATCCCACACTTTTAGCCCAGCCGCCGCCCCGGATATGCGGAAAGTTGCCGTCGGCTCGGTGAGCGTTTTCAAATCGCGGAAAGCCATGCTGGCACCCGTCATTTTTAGTTTTCGGCGCACATTTACTTCAATATAATCCAGCCAGCCTTCACTTTGTGCGCTGACATCTGGATATTTCACCACTACCTGAAATTGGTCGGAGACAGGTGCGAAATTACCCACTAAATTGCCATTTGAAGCATAAGCGCCATCAACATAACTGGTATTGACCGCAGAAATAGATCTGCTGATGACAGCACCCGCCACTTCAAAGCGCACTGTCTGGCCCACGTCACTGCGGCCTACAAATTCTCCCCGGATGCGGGAAGTAGCGCCACTAACAATATTGGGGAAGTTGAAATCATAATTTTTTGTCCGGCTTTGATAAAAATAATCGCCGAACCAGCGTTTGCCGGAGCCTTGTGAGGTCGCATTAAAGTGCAGGAGGTTTGTTTTTTCATCCTCAATACGCGCAAAATCATCAAATTCTTCTGTGGTGAAGGTGGCTGCTACACTGGGCTGCTCCGACATGCGGAGGCCCGTGCCACCATTGGTTTTGATGAAATACCAGGCATTGTTGTCGTAGAGATTGACCCGCACCGTCAGCTCTGGATCGCTGGCACTGGGGCGATATTGCCAAGGCCGGGGGCCGACAGCATAGAATAATATGTAGTCGCCCGCATCAAATTTCCCGTCGCCTTCCCCGACAATTTCAATGGCGTTTTCTAATAAATCATCAGGACGGTCGTCGCTGTTCCGTTCGGGCAGCATGGCACCACCATTCCCATAAAGCCGAATATTGCGGGGATCTATGTTGTCGATGTTGCTGATGCCTAGATCGTTTTTGAGGTAGTTATAGTCAAGCTTGTACACCCCTGTTTGGCTAACGCCAAATTTATAAACATCGCCGCTGCTCAGCACCGAATTGAGGGTAAAGGGGCCGCCGCGGTCGTCGGCAGATGTGGGTAAAACAGGCAATGGCTCCACGCTAATGCGCAGGGTGAAGGACACGGCGCGTTCGTACTGGCTGCCAATTTTACGCACGGGAACTACCTTCACACGGCCAAAAAAACTGCTGCGCTCTTGCTCCAGCAAAGTGTTTACAATGAGGTTGTCGGTGAGTGAAGCATCATCAGGAGATGGCTTCTTGCGCATGGGCTCCCAGGCAACAGATACTATTTCGGCAGTAATGCGCGATTTCCCCGTGATCGGAAATCTTTCTGAAAACACCGGAATACTTCTGGCTTCGTCACTGTAAGAACAGCCCTCAAACTTCCACACTTCAACAGGGTCGCCATTCGAGAGCGTCCATTGGGCTGGGGCATCATCCCAATTCAGGTTGCGTTGGAGGGTGAAGGTATTTTGAGCATTGATGCTAAAAGCAGCAAGCAGCAGGAGGGAGAGTAGGCATTGATTTTTCATAACCGATATAATTTTTAACACTTCCTTTGGCGCAGGT
>JBBRWA010000372.1:0-4993 GCA_038246345.1 Chitinophagales bacterium | reverse complement strand
TCCCTTATCACTCAACCCCAAACGCGAAGCCCCTCAACCATGAAACCTTTTAACCTTGAAACCCTGAAACCTTTTATTTTTTAACTATGAAACCTTTTAGTTTTTGAACATTTTCCGTGTCCCACTATGCCGCGCCGTTTCTATTCGATAATATAAAACCCCGCTTGCCTCCAATGCCGATTTTCCAATACTGATGGTGTTCACGCCTTGCGCATAATCTCCCGTTTGGGTGTACAAAACCCGCCCATGCACATCATAAATTGTTAGTGTTGCGGTACATGACTCCGGCAAGTTAAAGCTAATCTCCGTATCGCCAGCAAATGGATTTGGGCGGTTCTGAAACAGCTCGAAACTGCCCTGATCCGGGAAACGGAGCGCCAATTGGAAGCGCTCAACCTGGTGGCTGCTGTTTTCCCGATAGGCTTCAGCCTTAGTAATCCGGCTGCCGATGCTCAGCATTTCACGCAGATTGTCAGTTTTCGTGGCTTTGCATTTCAGGGTAAAATTGGCGATACCGCCTTTTTCCCAGGCCATGGTGAGGGCGTTTTTTTCGGGAAATAAAGCGAAGTGCTCGCGCTCCATATTTTCGCCTGGCAATATGTCCAGCACTTCCAGGCCGTAGGTGTTGAGGGTGAATTGGCAGCCCTGCATGGGAACTTCTGTAGTGAATTGAAGCTCAATCAATTCCCCCGCTTGCAGGGCTTCGTGGCCGTTTGCAGCAACTTGAAAATGGAGGGTGCCTGCGCTGCGCTCATCTGGCGGCGCGGCGGCATGGCCGACAGCCGTGTTGTTCACGTCTCCGATTTTTATGCCGACAAAACTTCCTTTGTTGCTGTTGTTAAGCAGCTCATTAAACAGTATCTGCTCCGGAAACGGTGGCTGAAAAGGGTTCATTGGATTTAGAAACACGTGCGATTTTGGCACAAAACGCCAGCTTTCACTTCCAGGCAATTCCTGATAAATACCCAAAATCAGTTTTCGGATTTCTACAATATCAAAAGTGGTAACACTGCCGCTCTTGTTGGCATCGGCAGCAATCATATTATACGGAGAGCTCAGCGGCTCAATGCCCAGTATATGTTTTGAAATCAGTACCAAATCATACGTCGTGACACCATTCAGCGGGTTGATATCCAGGCTTGGCACTACAAAAGTCCCCGGGTACTGGGGCAGCGCATCGAATTGGATGCCATAATCGTAATAGCCCGTGCTGTCTGTAAACCTGGAATTTGTCAGATAAAACCCTGAAAAATAGGGCGCGTTCGGCGCATCTACCCGGACATGAACGCCTTCAATGCCGTCCAGCAATACCGTTTTTATATGCCCATCCAGGTTGGAAGAACCCGGGTTGCAAATCCCTGAACTGTCTTGAAAGGTCACGGTCGTCATGCAAAAGCTTGCGTTCCCAGCCTCATCTTTTGCCCAAAGCTCCACGGTTTGGGGGCCAATTTCAAAGCAATTGTAGGTAACGTTGAGTATCGGGTTGCCGTTGCTATCAGCCGGAAAACCAACGCCTGTTCCTGATTTTCGAAGGCCAAATTTCAAGGATTGTGCTGGAGAATAGTTGTCTGAAGCATTTTGACGCACTTCGTTTGGATATAAATGGTACAAGCCATCGGAGTTCAAGTTGATCGCGATCTGCGGTAAACAAGCCACAACAGGCGGCACCCCATCGCCTACCTTAAATGTTCTGTCACAAAATATATCATTGCCACAGCCATCTGAAATACGCCATTTAATGCGATGGGTGCCGAATGGCAATTGCACAGGTTCGTAAGTGTTCGGCGATGCGTCGGTGTTAAAACGTACAGCCGCTGTTTTATGGTTGCCCGAAACGACTTCTTGCATCGCAAAACGCCATTTTTGGTTGCTCGGCACAGGTCGGAAGTCAAACTCCCTTGCGAAACCGATGCCGTTGAAGTTGTTGTATTTCACCATTCCGGCTGGCGGTGGGAGATAACTGTTAATGATGGTTTCCCGCATCCCATCGCCATTGAGGTCGAGGTACAGTTCATATTCAAAACGGACATCCTTCCCGGCACAGTCGTCCGTTGCTGTTACGCTTATGCTAACTGGCGCGTCGTTCAAATCGGAAGCACCTGTCACCGGATCCAGCCAATAAGCGGCGTTCCACAACAAGGGGTCATTTAGGGTCGTATCGCGCAAAAAACTATTGTTCAAGGGGCAATTTGTAGCAATCGGCTTCACCGTGTCGATGAACTTGACGATTTGTACGTATTCGTAGCCATTCGCATTTTTATCGTAAAAGACACTGAAATTGGTGGGCGCTGCATCCGTTGATTTTATTTTAGAAATGGTAGATTTCCAAGGGTCGCCAGCAGCCTGAACAGGCGAAACAATGGGGCCAGCACGGTTGTCGGCGTGGTTGCTTATTGGGTTTGGCTGGGGGTTTCCCACTTTTATGATGGGCTTGCCGGGGTCGTAAGTACACCAGTTGATAATTTTCCAGGTGCGTTCAATTTTAAAACAAGCGTCTGGTATGACCGTGGTTTTAATATCCGAAAAAGTCACCGCCAGCAGTTTGCAGTTTTCTCCAAAAAAGACAGGTTCTCCAAAATTGGGAATAGAATCGCATTTTAGTAACAGCGCATCATCAGGAAACCGGATGTAATATTCCTGATTGTAGTCCACCACGATTTTTTGGGAACAAGTGCCCTCCTCACCCGCGCCGTCAAACACCTTAAATTGCTGGAAAATAGTGCCCCGCGAACATAAAGTATCGAAATTGCTCAAATCCAACAGACGCTGGATGGAGTCCACAGAACAGCTTTGGGTCAACAACGCACTGTACGCTTCCAAACTCGGGTCAAAAGCTTCGCAGCTCAGCGTAATATCAGGCGGCAAGGTGCAAAGCGGCGGGAAGCTATCATGTACCACTATGCGGAAGTTGCAGTCGCTGAAATGCCCCGAGCCATAATCGAGCGCCAGCGCGCCAAGCGGCACGGGGATGTCGTACACCCGGAGTATTCCCAGGACGGTATCGCCTAAAAATTGGCAGCAAACTCGGATGGAATCGTTTAGGGAAGGATCAGTTTGGCAAGTGTTGGCAACCACCATTTTTGCCTTAAAAAAGAGTGGCGTACAGTCGTCCGTAGCGCCGTTGTCGAACAAGGTAGCAGGCACCATCAATGCGCCGCTGCTGCTCAGTTCAAGCATTAACAAGGTGTCGCAGTTGGCAAGTGGCGGGTTGAAATTGGCAAGCGTCAGGTTAAAGCTGCATTCCCCGGTATTGCCGCATTCGTCGTTTGCAAGGTATTGCAGCACCGTGGTGCCTACTGGAAAACTGGAGACCACGCCAAACACCGCCAGGGTATCCATATCCGTAGAATCGCCTTCGAACACGATACTGCCTGCCAACATTTTCGTCAAACTGCTGTCGGCCCACAAAGCTTCTACCGTTATGATGCCCGTGCAATTGTCGGACAAGTAAACATCCGGCAAATTAATCGCTGCCCGGCAATTGTTATCCGCCACCGCCACGGTAATATCCTCTGGGCATTTTAAGGCAGGCCCTTGAGTGTCCTGCACCAAAATATGCTGAATGCCGATTTTGGGATTACTGGCTGAGAGCGGCTGGCATTCGTCATAGATTTTCCAGGTTCGTTCAACGATATAGTTCCCTACACATATTGTTGCAGGTTGGATGGTGTCGAAGTACGCCCATTCAAATCCGCAGAATACACTGTCGGTGATTTCGAACTTTCGGTTGTAAAAATTAATAAAAGGAAGGCCGGTATTGTTCAGCGAAAAATCGGGGTTGCGGCACGGCGTTGTTGTGGTTTCTGGAATCACGACATCTGCCAGCAGACGTGTACGTCGGATGGTTTGGATACAAATTTTGCTATTGTAACCGTCCCATGCCTGCCAATGACGTGATATTGTGCCCACTAAATTGCTTGTGTCACCACAAGGATAGTTAAAATTAAAAATTACATCATAAAAAGTAAGCGCGAAGAGGGTATCAGCACATTCATCGAATGCTATGGGATAGGCATCTGGAAGCCCAAGGGAATCACGCAGGAACTGTGGGCTCAACTGATCGTCGGTTAAAGCACAGGGGACACTGATATCCTGGCAAATGAGCGTCGGCATTAGCCCATCGATGACTGCTATTGAACCCTGACATGAATTGCCATGCAGCGTACTGGTCACCCGAGCCTGATAAAACATGCCAATATCGTCCCTGTTGAATGTTGGTGGCAACCAGGGCCCATCGCCGAAGGGCAGCGTTTTGTCCACCGCTACAATATAGGTTAAAGGGCAGTCATGAGATAAACCGAGCAACATCTTCATGGGCAACAGGGTTTCTTCACAATTCTGATCGAGCCTAACATATAATCCGTCCCAACAATTTAGTTGTTGAACACCTTGGCCATTCACCGTAATCGAGAATGCGCAACTGGCCGTATTGCCCGCCAAATCGGTCGCCAAATATGTATTGACCGTCACACCCATGGGAAACGCAGCGCCAGAAGGAAGGCCCGTGATTTGACTGAGCGATACCGAATCTTGATCGTCTTCGGCGCTTACCAGAAACTGTAGCACCGAGTCGCATTTCGTGGGTAGCAAATTGACCACCAAGTCGGCTGGGCAGGAAATTTGCGGAGGGATGGTGTCGGTCAGTACAACAGTTGGAGCATAAGGAAAGTGGCTTTCAGCACAGAGGCATAATCCGTTGAAAAAGCTCGCAAGCAGGCATGTAATCAGTAGTTTTTGCATTTTAAAGGCGGTGATGATTAAAAGAGGGTTTCATGGTTTCAGGGTTTCAGGGTTTCAGGGTTTCAAGGTTTCAGGGTTTCAGGGTTTCAGGGTTTCAGGGTTTCAGGGTTGTGCAATCGCTTGGCTTTAGGTGTTGTTTCAAGCGATTTATATTAGAAATGGATTTATGTTTTAGTTCATTTGCTTGGCCAAAAACCTCGTAGGTTTTAAAAACCTACGAGGTTTAACGCTCGATGAAATGTATAATTTGTTC
>JBBRWA010000371.1:0-4993 GCA_038246345.1 Chitinophagales bacterium | reverse complement strand
GGTGAAGACTTTATAGGTGTAGAATATTTGAAAAACAACCACATAAACAGCCCTGAACAGCAGGTCGATGCCGCCGTTTAGAATCATAAAGTATAGGTTGGTGAGGGTGTCCCGAACTGTGTAAGCGTTGCGGTGCCGATAATGGCTCAGCACCATTTCCAGTAAGATGACCCCAACGTACAATGGGGTACTGATCAAGAGTAAAAACTGTTCTCTTACGGAATCCATGTGTTGAATTAAATGATTTACCAGTCCTGAATTACGCTAAACAATACCCAGGAGCTCAGAAAAATGAGGATTATGCCCGCCACACGGACTATTTTTTCAGTCATGCCGGGTTTTAGCTTGCTCCCAATTCGGTGTGCGGCATAGGCTTTTGCCAAGTCGGTTATAAATAGGGTGACCAAAGCAGAAGCCATGAAGATCCGTGCATACATCTCCTCATTGGTGCCGTCTTCCGACTTCGCGACCGTGGCAACGCTCAGCCAAAACAGCCAGTTCGACGGGTTTGTTGTGTTTATGAGTATGCCCTGGAAATAGGAATAACCGAGTTTGGCCGTTTTAACGGTGCCTTCCATTTTTATTGATTGGTCTTTTTTGCGCGGCCAAACGGCAGAGATACCAAAACCTAGCAGCAATAGGCCAGAAAACAGACCTATCCAATTTTGAAAAGTTGGGTCAGTTGAAATGGCTTCTAATTTTCCTGCCCCCCACCAGCTGGTCAACACCAGCACGCAATCGCTGGTAAAGGCACCAGCGATGAGCGCCAAACCATGCTGCAAACCATGACCAAGAATAACCCTGACACTGAGGAAAAACAGGGGGCCAATCAGCAGGCCATAGCCTATTCCTGACATTATTCCTTTGGCAATTGCTTCCATATCCTTAATTTCGGCCGCAAATGTATCAACACACAAGGTCAACCTTGCTTGATTTTCATAATTTTCACCAAACCATTTTTTCCTATGAAAAATTTATTCTCTTTTTTGAGCATGATTATCACCCTTTTCCTGCTCACCGGATGCCCAAAACCAGCACCCAAATTCCCCGTATTTGAACTGGGCAAATCTTTTGTAATTGCCCAGGGAGCCACCATGCAAACGGATGACAATGCGCTCAATATCCAATTTGCCCAAGTGACAGGCGACAGCCGATGCCCGGAAGGGGTGCAGTGTATTTGGGCCGGCCGTGCTGATTGTGTTTTTATTTTGACCAAAGGAGCTGTTGCCGAAAGCGTGACCTTAGCCAGTGGTGATTTTAGTCAGGGAGGAAGTGGCCAGGCTAGTTTCAATGGGTACACGATAACCTTAAACGAAATTGCTCCAGCCATGCGGGCTGGAGAAACGATAAAGCAGGAGGATTATCGGGCTACAGTGACCGTTTCGAAATTGTAAAGCTAAAAAAACATGAGCCACCCCGAAACTCCGGGATGACTCATGTTTTTTTGAAACGTTGCGCGGGCTTATTTCTTCCCGCCATCAAGCTCTTCCTGGAGCTTTTTCAAAGTGTCCCATTCGCCATTGGCAGCCAAACCTGCTTGCTCCGGCCAGGTGCTCGCGTTGTGGATTTGGTAGCTAGGCCCGGCAGCATCCAGAATTTCATTCAGCCGATCTGCGCTGGTTTCAGAAAGTGCCTTCCAGGTTTTTATCCCTGCGTTTATCAGCAATTCCGCAATTTTTGGGCCGATGCCTTCAATGATTTTTAAGTCGTCGGGCTTTACCTTTTTGCCCGCAAACATGATGGCTGCTGCTGCACCAGCTTTGGCAGACACACCAGCGTTCCCCGCATCTCCGCCTTTTTCAGCGTTGGCTTTGAAAACATGGAAATCTGCTTCACAAATAATCAGGTCATTTTTCAATTTGCGGATATGACCGTTTTTGTCTTCAAGTTCAGATTCTATTTGCGTGATCTTAACACGCAGGTCGGTGAGCTCAGAAGCTTGGCTATTTACCTTTGTGTTCAAGCCGTTGTTGTCCGCTGTCAGCTCGGCAATCTGAGATTTTAGCGCGCTAACTTTGTAATAAGCCGACGCAGCCAACCAGCCGAGCAGAAAAGGAATGAGGCAAAGCGCAAGCGCAATGGGGAGATTTCCCAGGAAGCTGCAATTGTCGAGTAGTATAAATGAGAGAGTCATTATTTCGTTTGTTTTGAAAGTTTAATTGTTTACGGTGATGACCACGCGGCGGTTTTGGCGGCGGCCATCTTCTGTGCTATTGTCAGCTACAGGATCAGCTTCACCTTTGGATTCTACCGTCATGCGCGTCTGTGCGATGCCACCTTTGCTGAGGAAAAGCGCAATAGATTTTGCCCGTGCAAGGCCCAATTTTTGGTTTACGTCAGGCTCCCCAACATTGTCGGCATAGCCTACCACGGAGAATGTGCTGGTAGTTGCCTTATGCTTTTCTACCAATTTCAACAGGTATTCATCCACGGCTTTGTCGCGTTCACGCTCTGTAGAATTGGTTGGGAATAGGAAGGTAATAGCATTGTCCGCTTCAATAATAGCGCTCTGCTGAGCTTTGAGCACCATTTTTGACCAGGAGAATCCAGCAGATTCTTTTGGCGGGGAACCTTCTGCCAGGCTGTCGGCGGCAATCATTTTTGATTTAAGGTGGAGTCGACTTTCTGGCATTTCTGGCATCATCATAGATTTGAGCGCCTGTGCGCGTGCCATAGCGAGTTTTTCGCCACCAGGTTCTTTCTCCCGGTAATAGCCTGTGATCATGAGGGTGTCGCCTTGACCGCCAGTTTTTAGGAAGGATTTTTTCCAGTCGGGGAATTTTGCATCCTCGACGGGTTTTTCGGCATTCCAGTTGAACAACGGAGCGCCTGAAGTTACTGTCAGCGCAGGAACACCGTCGCCGCAGCAACGGGTTTTACAGTAGTTGTGCCAATAATTGGCGCACCACACTGTGTAGCCCGCGAACAGTAGGGCAATAAGCCATAGTGGAATTTTCATGTGTTAAGTTGATTTTACGTTTTTCAATGTCTTGTATCGACAAATGTCTGAAAACCAACATAAAAAAAGTTGTTTTTTGGGAAAAACTTTATAGGAATTTTTTTAACCGCTTAAAAAATTTGATTTGGTTATTGTTTTGTTAGGCTTATCGCAGCAGCGTCACGCTGCCTGTCCGCTTTTCAGCTTCACCATCAATAAATAATATTTCGGCCTGCCAAACAAAAACAGCAGGGTTCAGCTTGTCGCCGCGCAAACGCCCGTCCCATCCGTTGCTGGCATCATTGGCAGAAAATCCCTGCCGCTCAAATACGAGTTGCCCCCATCGGTCGAACACGCGCAGCCAAGCGACTTCGGCAACATCTTCTCCACCAAACACTGTAAAACGATTGTTCCCTTCGTTTTCTGCATCGGGAGCAAATGCATTTGGCACGTACACATATCGCTCTTTTGTAACGGAAACAATCCGCTCGTCTGTTGCCTTACAACCATTGGAGTCAAGCGCCGTCACCGTATATCGAAAAGAGTGCAATGGCTCAAAGGGGCAATCTGCACACAAGTAGTCCGCATATTCAGCGGGTGAAATGAACAACTCTTTGACGCGATCAGGCTCATTCACATTCAAGGTATCCCATAATTGGACTGCCTGTCCCAAGTGCAATTCAGTGTCGTCACCCAAATTTATCAAAAATTCAAGGGGTTCTAACACCGTGATGGTCGTATCCCATTGACACTCGTCGGCAGTTTTAACGCGCAGCAAATGAAGACCTGGCTTGAGGTAACGAAATTCTGTCGTACTACTGAACAACTGATTGTCAATGGAATAGCGGAGCGGTTCCAGCCCGCCAGTTACCGCCCCGATTTCCAAAAAACCATCGTCATCACCATAACAAGTGATGTGTTTTAACTGCAAGGCGGCTGTACGGGGTGTGTCAGGCTCTCCGACATGAATTGAAATAGCGGCGCTACAGCCATTTTGATTGTTGGTGACTTGTAGTGTGTATGTTCCTGTTTTGTCCACTGTCGCTTTTTTGAAATTTACGCCGGAGACAATATTGCCCGTGCTGTCGCTGGTCCAATGGAAGATAAACCCTGATGACTCTTGCACCGATACATTTAATATGGCGGGCTGGCCCGAACAAGTCAGGTGCGCCAGCGTATCGGCAATTAAGGATGGTCTGTAAGCATCGTCCAGCATTTCTACCTGGAAGGGATTGGTACAAACGGGAGTTTGGCTGCAAGAGTTTGCGGCCTGTACACATATTGGCCCACCGACATTTCCAAAAGTAATGCTTGCTTGGTTGGCGCCTGCACCCACAAGGGTTATGGGCAATGGCATGGTGTCGATCATAGCGCCCGGAGGCCCCGTCCAGATATAGGCATTGGCACCGAATACTGCTGTAACGTTGTACGTCATGGTCGCGCCAGGACAAACCTTTGCGGCTCCTGTAATGCTGCCCACCGTACCGAGCGGGGGCTCATACACGGCATCATCTGGTGTAACGCTCACGGAGAAATCGCATTGGTCGCCTGCAAAACCGTCGATCATCAGAAAATAGTTACGGCCGGGCGTCACTTGTACCGCCATGGATACGGGCAAATTGCCCCCATCCATTTCACCCTTGTTGCAGGCCACAGGATCGCCCATACAATCTTCATACAGGGCAATTTGCAAGCCATCGCCATAAGCGCAATTAGAAGGGGTTACCGTGAAGACGGCATTGGATGCTCCAGCGATAAAGCCCATCCATTGGGCATTTTCTACCGTGCCGCAAAAATTTGGCACAATGCCAGAAGGGTACCCTGCTGTAGAACCGAAATAACCGTTGAAATTGCAATTGATGCAGGCCGTTGCACAGGCTGTTGCAGGACTGCCACCAGCACATGCGGGTGGCAACTGAGCAAACGCGGAATAAGTAAGGCCGAGAAGCAGGAGAGAAAATATGGATTTCATAAAAGAAGGGGTTTCAGGTTTCAGGTTTCAAGGTTTCAGGTTTACACGATTGGTTCGTTTGTTTGAAATAACATTCCAAATTT
>JBBRWA010000370.1:0-5048 GCA_038246345.1 Chitinophagales bacterium | reverse complement strand
GATTATGTGATAATAAGCAACCATAATGCGAACTTATCAGGAGCGCTGACTTTCCAACTGTATGATATTTGGGGAAAGCTTGTGCTTGAAAAAACAATAGATAGTCTGCCATATCGCATTGAATTGGCAAATTTTGCAGCTATGGGGTACCATTATAGGATATTTGGTTCTGGTGGAAAAAATATGATGGGTGGGGTTTTGGTGAAAGTACGTTAAGCTGGGCTAAGTTGTTGTCTCATAAGCATTGCTAAGGGGAAAATACCTCGATGGAATTTGTGAGGCAACCTCTTTTATTTTGCTTCACGCTTGAAGTGGTATCTGTAGCATAACCCGTGTGCCCGCAGCATTCCCATCCACGTCAAAAATCGTTTCTTGCTTAAAATGCTGCGTCTTTGAATCACCTGACAAAAGTTCCAAACGATTCTGTGTAAGGCTCATACCCACTGATTTGTGTCCATCCTCGGTTCCTTCAAGATGGGCAGGGATTGGTGAAAAGCCCGGCCCATTGTCGCTGATCGTCACCAACAAGCTCGAGCCTTCCAAGCTAAAACCCAACTCAATCCTCCCACCAGCCTCCTTGTTTTTCATGCCGTGTATGATGGCGTTTTCCACGAATGGTTGCGCCAACATCGGCGGCAATTGAATCTCTCGGGTCGGTAAACCTGCTGCTGTTGTTATTTCAAAAACAAACCTGCCCCTGAAACGCAGTTGTTCGAGGGTCATGTAGGCATCCAACATTTCCAGTTCCTCGGCCAGGGAATGGGTGCCATCGAGGGAGCCATGCAAGGCCAAACGCACCAAGCGGGCAAAACGAGCAAGATAGCGGGTGGCAGATTTAGCGTCGTTTTCCGCGATAAAATGCTGAATGCTTGCCAGGCAATTGAAAATAAAATGGGGGTTCATTTGGGCGCGCAGGGCTGCGGTTTGCAGGTCTGTGATTTTTTGTTGCATGGCGGCTTCTGCCCTTACGGTTTGAAGACGATATTGCACGAACAACCAAACTGCTAGTGTTAAGAAAGCTGCCAACAAGAGCCTGAACCACCAGGTAGCCCACCATGGCGGACAAATTTCAAATTTCCAGGCAGACGGTTCGCTCCACTGGCCAGCTTCATTTTGCGCTTGGACTTCGAAGGTGTAGGCCCCTGGTTGCAAGCTGATAAAATTGACTTGGCGGTTCTCCGTGATGGCAAACTCTTGATTTACAGGTAGCAAACGGTATTGGTACTTAATATTATGCTCCGAAATGATGGGCGGCGTGAAAAATTGGAAGGTAATGTTGTTCTGATAATGTAACAATTTGAGGTCTTGCTGGTAGGATAGCTTCCGATTGTTGACCTCAAAAAATTCCATCAGCGGTGGCAGCATTGGCGGCGCTTCTGGCGGGGTTCTAAATCGTGCAAGTCCCAAATTGGTGGCGACCCATATCTCTTGGCCGATCACCGCAACATCGTTGACTTGATTCGAGGGAAGTCCGTTCTTGGTAGTAATAGCTTCAATACGCCAAGTACCACCAGATTGGAAAGTAAGCTTGTCCAATCCAGCATTTGAACAGGCAAAAATGGTTCCGTCAGCAGCAATGTAGAGGCTGTTGAATACATTGGAAAGCAAGCCATCCTGGGTTGTCAAGTGCGTAAATTCACCTTTTCCATTGCGGATAAGCAGCCCACCACCCTTCAATCGGATGATGGAGCCACCACCAGCAGCAGCTGGCAGCAAATCCACGTCGCGCAAAGGATATCGAAGCGCCGGGTGATCGAATGGAGGCCGCTCAAAAGCACCATTGCGCCAAATTCGAAGGCTATCAAGCATCGTTACCCAAAGAAAACCTCCAGGGTCGGGCGTGACGCTGAACAAACGATCTTTACTTTGGAAATACGTCTCCACCAGACCCGTCCGCCGGTCAACAGCGGCAAAGTCCTGGCGATAACTGACCCAAAAAAGCTTTCCTGCAGGGTCTGGCTTGATATATTGTGCGGAAATACTTTTTTCAGGCATTCCAGAAAGCCGCGGTTTTTTTTCACTGAACGTCCATCGCTTGTTGTCCCAAAACGAAAGGTCAGCGCCGCACCAAAGCCGACTGGTAAGGGTATCAAAACACAAGGCCGTAAGCTCTTTAAAACTGGTGCCGGGTGGGTAAGGCAACAGCTTGACTGGACCGCCCTGCATTGGAATACTGCAAATGTTAAAAGGCCTGAAACCGGCAAACACATTTTGGCCATCTGAGCTCAAGCGCAGCACATTGCTGGAGGGCAAACCATCCGTTGTGTCAAATAGATCAAGGTGCGGGTTTTTGCAGTAAAAAATACCGGCATCGCGGGTGCTGACCCACCAACCGGCTTGACGATCACAAAGCAGCGACATCACTTCATGGCCTGGAAGCAGGTTTTCAAATTGATCCTGCATGAAATGTGCGATGCTGGGATAGCGCAACAACCCACTGGTGCCTTCTGCAATAGAACAAAGCAGGATAGCGCCGTCAATATCTTGAAAGATATCTTCTACATAAACGTCCTTCTGGCCGTACCACACCAGTTTATGGTCGTGAACAAGGTAAAAAGTTTGTCCCCGGCAAAGCAGGAAATCCCCATTGCGCAGTCGCCAGGCACGAAATGACACGCCCTTTCCAACGTTCGTCAGCGGAAAATGACCTAAGGAAATCGGCTTATCGCCTTGCCAATAAAAAACCTCCGGGGAGTTGTCATTGCGCGCACGCTTATTTCCAGGCCCTATATCCTGTGTTGATGGTATCTGCACCGCTAACATGCGCCCATTGACTTCTGAAAAGCTCCAGTTCGGCACATTCAGCCGCAGTGCCTTTTGTTCTCCGCCCTGACCAAGCTCTAGGTACCCAGCCTTGTCGATGGCCACCCGCATCTGACCTGATTCATCGAGCGCAAAGGCACCAATAAAGCCGAACCCTTTTTGATAGGCTATCAGTTTTGAATTGTATTGCCAGGGGTGGACAGTATCGTTTTCAACCCGCCACAAGGTGTTGGGTAGACGCGAAAACCACACCTGACCCGAAATATCTTCCCAAAGATTCAACGCGGAGGAGGCGACGAGCACGCTTGTGTCAATTGGCGGAAGAAACCGATACCCGTTGTAGTAGCGAATGCCCTGGTAGGTTGCTGCCCAGATGATACCGCGCCTATCCTGTAATAAACAACTTACCTCATTGCTGGGGAGGCCGTCATTAATGGAAAACTGCTGCCAGGAAAGATGCTGTGCAGGCAAATCCCCATAGAACAAAAAGAAACTGTAAAGAATGGCGATAAAGACTGAGGGACGATAAGGGCTGTCCAAGGGAGAAACCAGTTGGAATTTGCCCTGTAGACCATTCAAAATCCACATAGGAGCGCAGGGTACTTTAATAGACTGCCTGCCAGAGCAGACAGCAGCAAAAAAGCTTGCTCCGTTTTTTTGAAAAGTGCCAGACATGTCCGGGAGAGAATTGTCCGGTAAATGTAATGCACTATGTCCGAGTCCAAGAAGAAATGTATTGCAGGAAAGTCACAGGATGTTTTACAACAAATGAGCCGCCCTAATTTCTTCGGACGACTCATCATTGGTTTCTAATCTCGCAATAAATCTCGGATTCGATCCAAGATGGTTTTAAGGGTCTTTTTGGGCTTTAGGTCGTTGGGTGGTTTCAATTTATTTTCAATCAGCGCAGACATTTCGCCGTCTGGTACATTTTTAATCAATTCTTGAATGCCGTACTGAATTTGTTTTTCCTGCCTTGACCATGTTTCTTCGGAAACAAGCCCTAGCAGAACGTATTTCCTACCAGCATGGTACCGTGCTTTTAACATGATTTGATCAGTACCCAGGTTTTCACACAATTCCAGCGCCTCTGCGATTTTGTTTTGGTCGAGCAAGTCTAATACTACTGCTTTTGGAACAGGCTCTGAAAATAAAGGTTTGCCTTCCGACTGTTTTTCTACAGTTTCACATTGCGTATCAGCATCAATTTCAGGGTTTAGCATCGCCAATATTTCAAAATTCACTTGATTTTGCAGCATTGACCATGCTCCAAAATCAGTCCTTTTAGCCTCGAATTGTTCCTGCGCTGCATCCAAACGGGTTTTCAAGTTGATTGCTTGGTCAAATCCGTTTTCAAAAAGCAGCAACAGGGCATCGGAGGTGTTGCCGTTTGCAATAAGGTGCCTGGTTTTTTCTTGTATTTTGGGATCTGCGTTAAATGTTGCAGACATGGTTCAAGTAGCGACAGGGTACAAAAAATCACTGTGTCAAAAGTATACACTTGCTTCTAGTACAAGTTCAGGAAATGATGGCTGGTAGGGTTTCAAGGATAATTGGCTGAAAAAAAATGATATTCGGTAAACAGCTTCCTTTGTAAGTCGGCCTAGCCGTATAAAAACTATGCCCAACTGGAGTGGTCCAGTTGGGCCTAGTAGATATTGAACGCATAAAAATCAGGGAATGCTTTAGTTGTGGTAAGTAGTATTGTGCTCCAGGGCCTTGCCACACTTTGCACAGGGACCTGTAGCCCCTGCCCCCCCTGCACAGCCACCCGAGCAAGTATAATGCCAAACACCGGAAGCATTTTGAGCAGGTTCAGGTTTTTGGGTTGGCGGTGGTGGTGGTGTCGCTTGTGTTGAAGTGTTTGCGGCTTTAGCGCCATCTACTTTTGGGTGGTAGCCAGTATTATGGGTCAGCGCTGTGCCGCATTTTGCGCAGGCTATGGCTGAACCGGCACCACCCGCGCAGCCTTTCGAACAGGTATAATGCCAAACGCCAGCGGCGTTCTGCGCAGGCTCAGCAAGAGCTGCTTGGTCGGCTGGTGGCACGGTAACAATGGTTGGATTTTTGCCATCTTGTGACGTCACGCCCTGGCCTTCTTGAAGGTTATCTGGGAGAATTGCTGGATTTTCAGTGGCATTGTCTCCTGTTGATCCTTGAGCGGCACTGTTGTCATTCTGGCAAGCTGTGTAGGCACCGATGGCGACGATAAGTGCCGCGGTGGCTATTTGTAAAATTTTCATGAAACGAATTTTAGTTAGTGAATGGGGCAAAAGTAAGGGAGT
>JBBRWA010000369.1:0-5068 GCA_038246345.1 Chitinophagales bacterium | reverse complement strand
TTTTTCCAGGCAGCTTCCTCCGCCGTTTTTTCAGCTTGTTGCCGTTTGGCTTCGGCGGCCTTGGTTGCTGCATCGCGTTCGCGCCGCTTGGCGGCATCCTGGCTGCGTTTTTCAGCTTTTAGGCGCTCGGTTTCACTACGTTCGGTATCCATTTTAGCCTGTTCAGTCTCAGCTTCCTCTTTGCGCCGGGCATCCAATACCGCCTGTTGCTTATCCTTTTCAGCCTTTTCCAGTAAATTCAAGGTGAGCTTTACCCCTGACACCACATCCAACCAGGCACTGTCACGATCCGGCCAATAACGCTGGTCAGTTACCGGCTTTCCATCGGTGGGCAATGCCTGCAAGCGGCTGATAACAGGGTCGTCGCCAAAAGCGCAGGGCCGCACGATGATGGGCAGCACCTTTGTCTCTCCGGCTTCATGGCGCTTGAGCGCGTATTTTATTTCTACATCGTGGATGAAAGCAGAGTTGAAATAGGCCGAGCTGACGAGGATCAATATAATGTCGGCAGTGTCAAGTTTTCTGACGATTTCCTTCTCCCAATCTGCGCCTGGGTTGATCTCCCGGTCGCTCCACACCTTAATACGCCCAGCGTTTTCGAGGGGGCGCAGTTGCCCCCGCAATTCATCGAGGTACTGGGCATCCTCGCGGGCGTAAATGGTGAAGACCTGGTATGGTTGCGGCATAAGTTGCGGCTTGGGTGCTGGATTGCTGTGGGCAAATGTAGGGAAAGAAGGGGAAATAAATCAAGGCAATTATCCTTCCTGAAAAATTGTAACTTTGCACAAAAGATACCAAAAATGGCAGCTACACTCGAAGCCCGCAAGCTCAACATACTCGAACACTTGGCTGAAGTGGATGACGAGGCCGTGATTCGTCAAATCGAAAACCTGCTTTTCCCAAAGCATGATTGGTGGCAGGACCTCAGCGAACGTGAAAAAAGCAGCATATTGGCTGGTGTGCAACAAGCAAAAGAAGGAAAGACCGTAGCTTTTGATGCACTTATACAAAAGCTAAAAGGATGACGGTTGTTTTTTCGGTACAAGCCGCTGATCAACTGACCGATTTGGCTGACTATCTTGAGCTTGAATGGTCGCCGCGAGTCAGATATAATTTCTTATTGAAAATTGAAAGTGCTGTTGAGACAATTGCAGCCTTTTCATTTTCTTATCCTCTTTCTGAACAATTCCCTACACTGCGCCGCTGCGTAATCACACCCCAGACATCTTTGTATTACCAAATTCAACCTGACGAAATTGAAGTTGTCGCATTATTGGACAACAGACGGGACTCCTAATTATGGCAAAAAAACTCTTCCTCCTCGACGGACACGCGCTCATCTACCGCGCCCACTTCGCTTTCATCGCCCGCCCACTGCTGAACTCCAAAGGCTGGAACGTATCGGCGGTACATGGTTTTATGCGCACCATGCTCGACATGATGCAGAAGGAAAATCCCACGCATATTGCCATTGTGTTCGACCCCAAAGGCGGTACTTTCCGGCACGAAGCATTTGAGGCGTACAAAGCCAATCGGGAAGCCCAACCGGAAGACATCTCTTTTGCCATTCCCTGGGTAAAACGCATCGTAGAAGCCATGAACCTTCCGGTGGTTATTGTACCCAATTACGAAGCCGACGACGTGATCGGCACCCTGGCCAAACAAGCGGAAAAAGAAGGTTTCGATACGTACATGGTCACCCCCGACAAAGACTTTGGCCAATTGGTGTCAGAACACATCTTCCTGTACAAACCCGGACGCTCTGGCAACGAGATTGAAATTTGGGGCGAAAAAGAAGTCTGCGAACGCTGGGGAATAAAACGGGTCGACCAGGTGATCGACATGCTCGGCCTCATGGGCGATGCGGTGGACAATATCCCCGGACTACCGGGCATCGGTGAAAAAACGGCCGCCAAGCTCCTGGCAGAATTTGACAACATCGAAAACCTGATTGCCAACGCGGATAAATTGAAGGGCAAGCAACAGGAAATCGTCAAAACCCAACACGAAAAAGCCACGCTTTCCAAGTGGCTGGCAACCATTGATATCAATGCCCCCATTCAGTTCGACGACAAAGCTTATGAAATAGAGCCTTACAACCGGGCGGAATTGATCGAGATTTTTAACGAACTGGAATTTAAGAGCCTGGCGGATTCTATTTTAAGAAGCTCAACTGGAAATTTGGAAGTAGAGCAGACAAACCCCGCTACCAATGCCTCAAAACCTGCGGCGAAGGGCAGCAAACGGGGTACTTCAGCTCCCAGCACTGGCGCGGGTTCCCAGGGCAGCCTTTTTGGCGACAGCGAAATGGAAGACCAATCCACTGGTTCCGTCCAACAAGTTGGTGCCAGGGGGGCTTCACACAACATCCACAATACGGAACATACTTACCACCTGGCCGATACCCCTGAAAAAAGGGCCGAGCTCATCGGGATACTGGGCAAAGCCAAGGCGTTTTCCTACGATTCGGAAACCACGGCGCTCGATGCCACCCAGGCCGACCTGGTGGGCTTTTCCTTCGCCGTAAAAACCCATGATGCCTGGTATGTACCCATCCCGGCCGACCGTGCCGAAGCCCAAAAAATTGTGGAAGAATTCAGGCCGCTGTTTGAAAACGAAGCGATTGAAAAAATCGGGCAAAACCTTAAATACGACGCCATTGTCCTCAAAAACTACGACTGCGAACTCCGCGGCCCGTATTGGGACACCATGCTGGCCCACTACCTGCTGGAACCCGATCTGCGCCACAACATGAATTACATGGCGGAAACCATGCTCAACTACTCCCCGGTAAAAATCGAGGAGCTGATTGGGGCAAAAGGTGCCAAACAAGGCACCATGCGCGATGTGCCGATTGAGGTTGTCAAGGATTATGCAGCAGAAGATGCCGACATTACCTTGTGGCTGCGCGATGTGCTGAAACCCAAGCTTGAAGAAGGCGGTGCTGTGTTGGTCAAGTTGTTCAATGAAGTGGAAACGCCACTGGTAAAAGTGCTGGCCGACATTGAGCACGCAGGGGTGCGCATCGACCCCGATTTTTTGAAGGAATATTCCGGCGAACTGGCGGTGCAAATTGTTGCCCTGGAAGAAAAAATACTCGCCGAAGTGGGCTTCCATTTTAATATTGCCAGCCCCAAGCAGGTAGGTGAAGTGCTGTTCGACCAGCTAAAGCTCCCATATTCGGGCAAAAAGATGAAGTCGGGCCAATATTCCACCGATGAGGAAATCCTCTCGAATTTGGCGTTAGAAAATCCAATATGCGCCGACATCCTGGGCCATCGCGGCTTGATGAAGCTCAAATCCACTTATGTGGATGCCTTGCCCGCGCTGATCAATCCGCGCTCTGGCAGGGTGCACTCTTCATTCAACCAGGCTTTGGTGGCCTCGGGCCGACTCAGCAGTCAAAATCCGAACCTGCAAAACATCCCCATCAAAACGCCAGAGGGCCGAAAAGTGCGGGAAGCGTTTATTCCCCGCGACAAAGATCACGTACTGCTGTCTGCCGACTATTCTCAGATAGAACTGCGCCTGATTGCTGAAATCAGCGGCGACGAAGCCATGCTCGATGCTTTTCAAAACAACCTGGACATTCACACCGCCACGGCTGCTCGGGTGTATGGGGTGCCATTGGAGGAAGTAACACCCGAACAACGTCGGGCCGCCAAAACGGTCAATTTTAGCATCATCTACGGTGCCGGAGCGACCAATTTGAGTCAGCAGTTGGGCATCAAGCGCGCTGAAGCCAAAGAGCTGATCGACAACTACTTCCGGGAGTACGCTGGCTTACGCGGTTACATGACCAGCATTGTTGAAACCGCCCGCAAGCAAGGATACATTGAAACCATGCTCGGCCGCCGCCGGTACTTGCGCGACATCAACTCCCGCAATGGCATGATGCGCAGCATGAGCGAGCGCGTAGCCATCAACACACCTATTCAGGGCTCCGCAGCCGATCTTATTAAAGTAGCCATGATTAATATTAGACAAGCCATGCGCGACGGCGGGTTCCAATCGCAGATGATCCTGCAAGTACATGACGAATTGGTGTTTGATGTCAGGAAAGACGAATTGGAGCGATTGAAGCCCATTATTTTTGATAAAATGACAACGGCGTTACCGGGTTTGAAGGTGCCGATTTTGGTAGAGATGGGGGTTGGGGATAATTGGTTGGAGGCGCATTGATATTTTTCCCGTAAATTTGAAGTTCAAAAATACTGCCATGACACTTGAAATTCCGGATCAATTGGTTCAACAAACAGGCAAAACTGAACAAGAAATTCGGCTAAGTATTGCCATTTCTCTTTTTGCCGATGAAATTTTTACATTAGGGCAAGCTGCGAAATTTGCAGGTATTCACCTGATTCAGATGCAGCGTGAGCTGGCCAAGCATAAAATCCCGCTGCATTACGGTGAGGAAGAGTACAAGCAGGACATAAAAACCATCGCTTCAATTAACTGAAAATGCTGGTTGTCTCAGACACTTCACCCATTGCCAACCTGGTATTGATAAACCAGTTGGGGCTGCTAGAAATCTTATTCGGGGAAATTATTGTGCCGCCAGCGGTTGATTTTGAAATTCGTCAATTGAACACATTGGGAGAAGATATTTCCGCTTATGAATCAAGCAGTTGGATTATTGTACAAAATCCCTCCTCTCTCAATTTGGTACTCCAGCTAAGAGACAGCCTTGACCAAGGCGAGTCAGAAGCCATAATACTTGCAAAAGAGTTAGGCAGTGATCTATTGCTGCTAAATGAACGTAGAGGTACTCAGATCGCACGCTCAAATGGATTGGCAACAATTGGATTGCTGGGCGAACTATCCATGGCAAAATCAAGCAAGCATATAAAAATGGTTGGGCCATTATTAGATGAATTAGAGCATAAAGCAGGCTTTTGGCTTGGACAAAAATTGCGTAACAGCTTTTTGAGTGACCACGGTGAATAAGGGCAGGGTAATAATAGGTCAATATTATGCACATCCGTAAATTACTGTGATCGTCACTCCTTAGTTCCCTATTTTTGCAACTTAAACAATTTTCCATGAAAAAAACGATACACAAATTCCT
>JBBRWA010000368.1:0-5111 GCA_038246345.1 Chitinophagales bacterium | reverse complement strand
TGGGTCTTGTATGGGGTCGTTTTTTGGGCAAAAAAGTGCATCATTGCCCCAAATCGGTCTAAATCAGGTCGTTTAAAACCTCTTTCGACGGTTGGGGCATCGTCTCCCATCAGTAAGTGGGTAGAATATTCTGCCTCACGCCAATTAGGGTGGCTTTCCAGGATATCATCTGCCTTTTGCGTTAACCGTACCTTTTCTGCTGGGTCAAGACCACTCAATTCTACCAATTGACAAAAACCTTTTGGATGCCTTGCCAAAAAAATCAAACTGGCATTTGATTCACTCGGTAATTCACCGTTTCCGCACTGCTTGTATTGGTTTATACCAAAGCGCAGCACCTCAGACATTTTAGCCGCAGAAACATCATACTGCTCTCTAATGGACTTTATTTCTTCAGGAAATGGCAAGTTGTGCCTGCTGCGATACTGGTCTGTTGCCTGGCGAATATTTAGGTCTATTTGATGCGCATCTTCAAATTCCTCACCACTATCCTGGCAAACCCAAACGTGATACATCACTGGGAATACCTCTTTTCGTATTGTTAAAGTGCTTGGACGTACAAGCAACTTCATTTCCTTGCCTGTAATTGGGCTTTGCATAGTTGTGAGGAAATAAACATGGGTTCACGGAAATACTGGATTAAACTTTCAATGGATACTCCATTGGGTACTCAGCAAAATGAAACGAGATGCAAATCGTTGGGTTGCTGGGGCGGCCAAGGGTGATTTTGATGTATATTTCATGGCCTTTAACATCTTTGCCAAATACCCACATTTCTGATCCACCATAAAAGGTTTCTGGAAGCGGGCCTTCTGAATAGTCTTCTATTGCCAAGTCCGCCAGAAATTTCTTTTGCATATCATACGTTAATCTTTCTTGTATGGACCGAGAAATTTATCTCCGTTAAAATGTACTAAATGGTCAGGGTTATCTGCTATCCAAACTTCTGTTTCCCAGGCAATATCAGTCATAAATTGTCTGAACTTTGGTCGGTTGAGAAATGCTGTCACGTACACAATGTCGGCGGTACAATTTTTTGTCAATTTTTGAAGTTGCAAAAGTCGTATTTCACTAATTGGCCCTGAAGAGTGAACTGCCTCGATTAGGTATAGCCAATTTTTTTTCTTGGAATATGCTATTATATCGGGTAGCTCTTCGTGTGAAATTTCAAAAAAAATCAATTTTTCTAATTTTTCTTTTTCAAGATACAGGTGCTTATCTGCTGTATCTCCAACATATAAGACTTCTGAGCCAAATCCGTAACGAGGAAGAAAATCTTCTATAATGGCTTTTTGTAAATCATTGTGCTCTCCAGCCGAAAAGCTGAGTTGTCCACCTGATGGCAGTATTACTGCTACTTTTGAAATTTGTCGTTCTCTTTTTAGTTTGTCGCTAAGAGGTTCAATGTTTTTTAGTTTGTCTAACACGGATTTTTCCCAGTTCTTTTTTCCGAACTGTCTAATCAATTCCGCATAAGTTGGATTTATTGAGTAACCGCGAGTTGAATCATTGGTTGCTGAATTTGGGTTTGATTGTAACACAACTTCTGCAATGGTTAAGAGCTTCAAATCCTTTCTTCTTATGTCGTCATAAGAACCAGAGCTAATATTTTCGCTAAAGTGTTTGTTTACATAATTGATAATATCTTTTGTTTTGAGTGCGTAACCATTACTCAAATCCTTTACTGAAGCAAAATCTTTCAAATTTTTTATATCGCCACTTGCCAAAAAAGCGATAGCCATTCTTTCCAATCTTCTAGGTGTGTTATCTAAAGGAATGCCAAATTTATCGAGGATATATAAGGTTGTGTTGATGAGTTGCTGTATTTCTTTCGGTTTTTCTCCAAAAGTTTTTGAGTTATTTGAACTGATGTATCGCTTCATTCTCGAATAGTTTTAGTTGCTCAAATTCAATTACCGGGTAACTACTATCTATTGTCCCTATTAGGTATTTTTTTATATTTTTCGCTAAATTAAAGGCAAAGTTTGGTGCTACTGCATTTCCAATTTGGGTATATTGTTGTGTCTCTGTACCTTGAAATTCGAACCAATCAGGAAAGCTTTGTAACCGCGCCGCTTCACGTACTGTAATTCTTCTTCTTCTTCCATCTTTAAGTTTTATTCTGTGCATATCTCCCGTAGCTCCGGCTAAGTTGCGACAGGTAAGGGTTCTTGCTGGTCGGTCTAAATATAAATCTCTTGGATTAATACATTTTGATGCCTTTTCGTAATTGGCAACATATCTGTCCATCGATTCCGTAAAAAATTTTGAGTTTTCATCAAATTCAAAAGCAAGGCTCCCTAAAGCGTCCCCAGCGGAAACCGTTTTGCGAATAGGGTTTGGCAACTTTATTTTTTGTTTTGAGCCAATTACAACGACACGTTCTCTGTTTTGAGGAACTTCGTAATTGACAGCATTTAATAAGCTATACTCGATATGGTAACCCAAACTTTCAAGTTCATCAATGACTTCTTTTAAATACCATTTGTTTTTGTACAACATACCGCGAACGTTCTCAAACAAGAATACTGCAGGATTGAGTTGTTTTACTGCCGATAAAAAAATAGGAAAACCGTCTCTTGAATCCTTCAGTCCAAGTTGTTTGCCACCGACACTAAAAGGTTGACATGGTGGACCTCCAATGAGAATGTCAGCATGGGGATATTTTGTGTCAATGGTCAGTCTTTCATTAAAACATTTTCCTAAAAGATTGTGATTGTAGCTGTTGGAGGCGGATTCGTCCATCTCATAGCCTATCGTTTTGAAACCATTAGCTTCAAATCCAAGAGATAACCCTCCACAACCAGCGAAAAGGTCAACCACCGTCTTGTTTAATTCGGTGTCCACCCAAGGCTTTAGTTTGTCATTTATCTCTTTCCAATATTCCATTCGGTAAATTTATTAAATTTTCTTTTAGGTGGCGAGTTACAGTAGTACGGTCACCCAATAATTCTCATTTAATATGAGTGGCTTTCTTTAGTTCTTTGAAACTAATTAATGACGTCAAACGCAACTTTCCGCAGTCCAAATCCGCTCTCCTACACCGCCTCTTCCGCTTCAACCTCCTCCGCCACTTTCTCCTTCTCCATCGCCGCCGTAACAATATCCAACTCCACCCTTAAATTATCAATGATAAACTCCTGGCGTTCCGGAGTGTTTTTCCCCATATAGTAGGCCAGCACGTGGTCGAGGTTGGTGTCTTCGGGCAGGATCACCGGATCGAGGCGGATGTCTTCACCGATAAAGGCACCGAACTCGCTGGGACTGATTTCACCCAAACCCTTAAAGCGGGTGATTTCGGGTTTGCCGCGCAACTTTTGCATGGCTTGTTGCTTTTCCGTTTCTGAGTAGCAGTAGAAGGTCTTCTGCTTGTCGCGCACGCGGAACAAAGGTGTATCCAGGATGTACAGGTGGCCGTTTCGCACCAGGTCGGGGAAAAATTGCAGGAAGAACGTAAGCATCAGCAGGCGGATGTGCATGCCATCCACATCGGCATCGGTGGCGATCACGACGCGGTTGTAGCGCAGGTCTTCGAGCGAATCTTCGATGTTGAGCGCGTGCTGGAGCAGGTTGAACTCCTCGTTTTGGTACACGATCTTTTTGGTGAGGCCGTGGCAGTTGAGCGGCTTTCCCCGGAGCGAAAACACCGCCTGGGTATTTACATTGCGGGCTTTAGTGATGGAGCCGCTGGCCGAATCACCCTCGGTGATAAACACGGTGGTGTTGATTTTATCCTCGTCAGGGCCTTTTTCGTTGAGGTGGTAGCGGCAGTCGCGCAGCTTTTTGTTGTGGATATTGGCTGCTTTGGCGCGTTGGTTGGCCACCTTTTTGATGCCGGCCATGTCTTTGCGCTCCCGTTCGCTTTGCTGGATGCGCGACTGCATGGCTTTGGCGACTTCCGGGTTTTTGTGCAGAAAATCGTCGAGCGCTTTCCCCATAAAATCAGACATGAAGGTGCGCACGGCAGGGGCATCGGGTCCCATGCGCTCGGAGCCAAGCCGGGTTTTGGTTTGGCTTTCAAACACCGGCTCTTCTACCCGGATGCTCACGGCTGCGATGATGCTCTCGCGTATATCTTTGGCATCGTAGTCTTTTTTGAAGTGCCCACGCGCCACCTTTACGAGTGCTTCCCGGAAAGCGACGAGGTGGGTGCCGCCCTGTGTGGTGTTTTGCCCATTGACAAAAGAATAGTACTGCTCGCCGTAGTGGTTGCCGTGGGTTATGGCAACTTCAATGTCTTCACCCCGCAGGTGAATGATGGGGTAGCATATCTCTTCCGTGCTGGTCTTTTTCTGCAGCAGGTCGAGCAGCCCGTTTTTGGAGACAAATGTTTTGCCGTTGAAATTGATGCGCAGGCCAGCATTCAGGTAGGCATAATTCCAGAGTTGCTGCTCAATGTACTCGGGCAGCCAGCGGAAATTGCGGAAAAGGCCATTGTCGGGCTTGAATGTGATCAGTGTGCCGTTTTCCTCTTTGCTCGATTCTAACTTGCTCTCTTTCTTGAGGTTGCCGAAATTGAATTCTGCCGACTTAGATTTTCCTTCCCGATAGGCAACAACCAAAAAATACTCCGATAGCGCGTTCACCGCTTTGGTACCCACACCATTCAGACCCACGGATTTTTTAAACGCCTTGCTGTCGTACTTGGCACCGGTATTGATTTTCGACACCACATCCACCACCTTGCCGAGGGGAATGCCGCGTCCGTAGTCGCGCACGCTCACGCCGTGCTCGTTGAT
This sequence comes from Chitinophagales bacterium, assembly GCA_038246345.1. Lineage (GTDB taxonomy): Bacteria > Bacteroidota > Bacteroidia > Chitinophagales > Saprospiraceae > M3007. The sequence continues at coordinate 372 of JBBRWA010000368.1, read as the reverse complement.
GGTGATGTCCACGTTTTTGCCAAAACCCATGGCGTACTCGTCAATACAGTTGTCGAGCACCTCTTTGAGCAGCACGTATATGCCATCGTCGGGCGTGGAACCGTCGCCCAACTTGCCGATGTACATGCCCGGGCGCAAACGGATATGCTCGCGCCAGTCAAGGGTTTTTACTTCATCTTCGGTATACCTGATTTCTTCCATCGCTACTTGCTGTTGTTTGCTATTTCGAGCGGTTTTGCTGCCCGAATCCGTTTTAGCCTTTCGGCCCGCTGGCTGTTGGACCTTTTTCGTCCCTTTTGATGATTTGTAATTTGCGCCCAAAGTAAGTGAGTTTTAAACGATCGACAAAATTAAAACAAATTATTTGAAATT
>JBBRWA010000367.1:0-5128 GCA_038246345.1 Chitinophagales bacterium | reverse complement strand
CTTGTACACACCGCCCGTCAAGCCATGGGAGCTTGGGGCGCCTGAAGACGGTGACTTTACGGGGAGCTGTCTAAGGCGAAACAGGTGACTGGGGCTAAGTCGTAACAAGGTAGCCGTACCGGAAGGTGCGGCTGGAATACCTCCTTTTAAGAGATACCGACGAAATGTCGCTGTACCGGAAAAACTTACTTTAATTCTTTCACTTCCTGTTGATGTTTAAAGGGCTATAGCTCAGTTGGTTAGAGCGCTACACTGATAATGTAGAGGTCCACAGTTCAAATCTGTGTAGCCCTACGAGGTTCTAATCCCGTAAGGGCTAATGACCAAAAATTTCAGAAGTTCGCCTTCGCTGGCTAAAAGGTTGCGGCAAATGCCCACCTTCGCCAAGGCTACGGCGGGCAAAGGGGGATTAGCTCAGCTGGCTAGAGCACCTGCCTTGCACGCAGGGGGTCCTGGGTTCGAATCCCTGATCCTCCACTAAAATATCAGTTCTGACCTTGGGTCGGAGCTGATATTTTTTTTATGCCTAATTCAACACGGCTGAAGTATCTCGGCCATGCATCAGCAGAATCACGCTAATCTCCAATCATTAAGTCTCCTCCCGTTTTCCAATCAATATATTCTCGGCGACAGCTGTTTTGCCTAGCAAGACCTTCCAGGTTTTTAAAACCTGGAAATTCTGCGTTCGCTGCATCGCCAAAAACGCCCTCTATCCCTTACATTTGTACCAACCATTCCAGCTTTTCAGCAACGCAGCTTATGAAAATCAGCAATCTCCTCGCAATATTCGCCCTAATTGCTTTGGCAGTCTGGCTGAACATTTGGGCTGATAAGGTTCCAAAACCCGGCGAGATACGGGGCTCCATTGAATATTTCATAGAAAGGGATGGGCACAAGAATTTGAACATTAAGGATATATTGGCATTGCCAGATTCTGTTTTTCGCACCCAGGAGCGATGTTGCAACATTGGGCTATCGAGGCAAGCAATATGGTTCAGGTTTCAGGAAAAAAACACCCAGCCTTCTAAAGAGGATTTTTTGGTAGAGGTTGTGAATCCCAGTATTGAATCCCTGCTCTTTTTTCAAGTGAACGGAACCACTCCCGTTGCTTCATTTGTAACAGGTGCCAGCTATAAATATTGGCAACGCCCCGATACCTCATCCAGGGCCGCCAACAACCGAAATTTCATTTTCCCAATAAAAATTGCCAAAGACAGCTCAAGCTGGTGTTACCTGAAAGCCAAATCGGTATACCCACTTTCTCTGCGCATCTTGTTTTTTGAAAAGGATGTGCGCATGCAACAGCAGCAACGGAATGTAGATATCCTAATGACCATTTTCTACGTCATGTGTGTCGTCTTCCTGCTGTTGGCAGCCATTTTGATTCAGTCCATCCAGCAGCCATTCCACTGGCACTATTTTATGTATGTGTTGCTGACGACCATGTTTGTTCCAGCGCACCTTGGTCTGGGATTTCGATATATCTGGCCAGAATATCCTGATTTACAGTTTGTAATTCCCATGGCCCTAAACAACCTTCGGCTGATATTTGGCATACAGTTTTTCAGGTACTATTTCGACTTGCCTAAGACGGCACCACGATTTAATAAGGTTGTGAACTGGACCATCGGAATATTTTGCTTCACCCTGCTCATTCAGTTAATCCACCGCGCATTTGACCCATGGCTTTTTGTCGGCTGGGTGTTTTACCCGTTTTTTGGGTTGTTGGTTATGTTCTCATTGTTTGTTTTGGCATGGTTGTTTCGCCAGATATTTTTGAGACGTTATGGTCGGATTACCTGGATATACGTTATTGTAGCACTCAACTTCCTGGGTGTTGCCATTACTTCCCAGCAATACACTGGTTTCACCTGGCTTGAACGATTTGGGATGAGCTGGGTCGACTTGGATATCGCCGACAAAGTATTGACTGCTTGCGGCGTAGCGAACACTTTTTTCCTTTCACCCGTCGTCATTGCTGCTTTTTTTATAGAAATGGTGCTCGTTTTTAACATTTCCAACAAGCGGTACTTGAAGCTTATTGAAAAAGGCCAGAAAGCACAAATGCGCTTGGCCAAAGCACGCGAAGCAAGCTTAAGTGCGCTCATTATGGGCGCTGAAAATGAGCGCAAACGCATCGCACGCGATTTACATGACGGTGCCTGTGTAAACCTTGCTGCGATCAACATGAAAATGGATTCGCTGGCAGAAGAACTTGGCAAAAGTCCTGAACTTGCTTCAAAAATTACGGAGATTGCGGAGGATATTGGCTTGACATTCAAAGAAGTGCGGGGCATTTCGCACGACTTGATGTCCAAATCCCTCGAAAAAACAGGGCTGCGCGCTGCTGTGGAAGAACTTGCCATTCGCAGCGAGAGAGCGCAATCAGGCTTACGCATCAATCTATTTGTAAACTATCCGCTTGAAACAATTGGAAGTTTTTCAAAAATACACCTGTATCGGATGTTGCAGGAACTGCTTGGAAATGTGTTAAAACACGCTAAAGCCACCGAAGTAAACCTTCAAATGCTGGAAAGCGATTTGTTTTTGCTCATTACCGTCGAGGACAACGGCGTTGGGTTTGATTCAAAACTGGTCGCATCAGATGGCATTGGCTTATCCAATGTGCGCAATCGTGCTGACATGCTCCAGGGTCAAATGCACCTCGATGCTGCCATTGGAAGGGGCACTTTTATAAGCATTGAGATTCCCAAAAAAGAACTTGAATAGTGGGATCAATCCACCCAAAGATCCTTTTTTTTCAACCACTCCCCTACCTCGTATCGGCTTGTGGCTCCTGTTTTGGAACGTATGTTTTTGATGTGGCTCTCTACCGTGTCTTCACTGATAAAGAGCATTTCAGCAATTTCCTTTACCGATTTCCCTTTCACATAGAGCGGCGAAACTTCCATTTCACGCGGCGTGATCGGCGCTTTACCTGTGTTCAATTTACCTCCACTGCCTTGCAGGGAAGAACATAAAAACCCGATAACTTCGAGCATGGATGTCTGATCCAGAAAATGTGCGCCACGGGCAACACTATGAATACCCTGCATCAATTCTGCTTTGCCGATGTCTTTGGATGCGTAACCGCGTGCACCATTTTGCAGTGCCTGGCGAATGACCGCAATTTCACAGCTCACACTGAGCATGAGCACGCCTAGGTCAGGATCTTTTTCAAGTAGCAATCGGCAGGTTTCACCGCCATCCAGGCCATTTCCTTTGAAAAAATAATCTAGCAGCAGCACATCCGGGCGATTTTCGGCTACCTTTTCAAGGGTTTCTTCCCCATTCCGGGCGCTCCAAATGACCTCCACTTGTCCTTCAATACTGGAGAACAATGCGCTAAGACTCTCAATAAAGAGCTCTTGATCGTCACAAAGTGCAATTTTGATTGGTTTCATATCTGGCTAATTTACAGTGGCAATACTAGTTTCCCACTGCGAATTAAACCTATATTTTCAATCTCTCAAGAAAAATATATAAAATTAACGGTTTCCGCGAGTAGTATTTCCATTCACCACACTAAGCTTTGCCACGGATGCTTTACCACTCAGCTTGTTTTGAACCCTGACAAAGTACATTCCCGCAGCCAAGCCGGAAACATCAAAATAGAAGAAGTTTGAACCTGGCTGCACCGTCTCCGTGCGCATGGTAATCAAACTACCGCCTAGGCTGTGCAAGGAAACCAATGCTTGATACGTATCTTTTTCAGGATTTTCTACGGAAACTTCAGTGCCATAGCTGGCAGGGTTCGGGAATACGGACAAAGGCCTGAATTGATCTGTAATCACCGGCGCCCCACCCCACTGGCAGCTTGGATCGACGCGGTATTCCCGTTCCACAATTTTCATTTTGGTATAACCTGAGAACATAGCCTGTTCCATCGTCCACGGATTTGCGCCCAACCAGTCCTGCAACAGCGTCGCGAATACCTGTCGGTAATCGTACTGCATGTATTTCAACTGGTTGTCGCTCGTCAGGGTATCCATTCTAGGATTTGTTCCGCTAACGCCCGGCTTTACATTTTTACCAAAAATCAGCATGGGTGCCAAAGTGCCATGATCCGTTCCAAAGGAGCCATTTTCCTTTGCACACCGGCCAAACTCAGAGAAAGTGCAGCCAAGCACCCTGTCTCCCAGCCCCAATTGATTGAGGTCATCAAAGAAAGTTTTTACGGCATTAGAAAGTGTTCCCAGCAGGTTGGCGTGGCTGCCAATGCTGGTATCACCAGAATCTACCTGAGCGCTGTGGGTATCAAATCCGCCAAGTTGACAAAGGTAAATCTTGGTTTTACAACCGCCTTTGATCATGCGCGCAACGGTCTTGAGCTGGCTAGCAAAAGAATTGTTTGGGTACGTTGTGATGGCATTTGAGCCAGCATTAAACACTTGTGAAATCCGCTGGGCATATTTACTGATACTTTGCTCAACACCCATGATAAACTTCAACTCCGCGCCGTGGTCGCTGTCTGGTATGTTAAGAACAGGAGCCCCTCCAATGGTTTGGATCAAAGAGAAAAATCCGGCAGGATCCTGACCGCTCAGGTTGATGGCATTTTGGTGCTCAGTTTCTGTATGGAAGCCTAAAGATGTGTTAGGGTCGCCTACTTGAATGCCCAAAGGATCGGGCATATCTATTGTTGGAGCACCTGCAACATCAGGATAGAACGCCTGTAAAGACCTGCCCATCCAGCCCGTAGCAGTGGTAGCACCCTGACTGGTATCTGCCCCAGAGAGCCAAATGTCTGTGCCCTTGAAATGCGACTGGTTCATGCTTTGATACCCCGCGGCTTGTATGACATTCGCCCAGCCATTGTCATACATTTGCTTCACTGCCGTCATTGCGGGGTGTAAGCCTACCTGGCTATCTGCGGGCAAAGTATTGTCGAGTCTGGAGTTTTGTTGCGCAACAATCATTACTTAAAGATGTTACCGCACCTGGTTTGTTGAGTTATGTTCTGCCATCGGGTTGGGCTGTGCCAATAGTACTTGGCGCTGCGCTTGCGCTGATGAATGATTTACCCGCCATGATTTTATCGGTATCACGACTTATGTTTTCGTGGGCGGAAGATGGAATTTTTCCGAAACGGATTTCAGCAATACACACCAAATACCAAACACCCCAT
>JBBRWA010000366.1:0-5150 GCA_038246345.1 Chitinophagales bacterium | reverse complement strand
TGAATCCACTAACTCCAATTATAGAATCGTTCCGCTACGCCTTTTTAGGTGTGGGGGAATTCAGCTATTATGGATTGGCCTATTCTGCAGCTTTTTCAGTTATTATTTTGTTTCTAGGAATATTAATGTTCAGCCGGAATGAACGTTCGTTTATTGATATAGTGTAGTAGGAATGATACGTAAAAATATATTAGATTGGATAATAAATTAATACAGGAAGAATGGGCACTTCGACTCCGCTCAGTGCCCGGATACGACTACGAATGGGCACTTCGACTCCGCTCAGTGCCCGGAGACGACTCCGCTCAGTGCCCGAACATCAACCGGATGCTGAACAACAACCGGATGCTGAGCGAAGCCGAAGCACCCGGATAGCCAACAGCCAACAGCCAACAGCCAACAGCCAATAGCCAACAGCCGCCTACATCAACCCAAATATCTTCGCATACTTCAACATTTCCCCCGGGTTGCTGATTTTCAACTTGCCTGTCATCATGGCCATCATTGGGTTTAGATCCTTTGAAAGGAGTTTGCTGAGGGTTTCGACGCTTGCGGTGACTTTACACGTTGCATCACCATTGAGCCCTTCAGAAACATCCAATTTGCCATCGTCTAATTTCACGGTGTAAGTTCCGGAGTCGCCAATATCGAAATGAAACAGGGTACTGAGCCCTTCCACCGCTTCTGGCTTTACTTTGGCAGGTAGGGCGAAAATGAATTCTTTTACGTCGATCATGTTTTGTTTTTTATGAATTGGTGTACAGGAAACGTGTTGGGCGTGATTTTGTTCTTTTACGGCATTCGACACTAAGGGTGCGCCGCCACCCAAACCTCCCCGTCTTCAAACACTTCTTTTTTCCAAATCGGCACCGTTTCTTTCAAAGTATCTATGGCAAACCGGCATGCCTGGAAGGCTGCATCCCGATGCGCTGCCGAAACGGCAATGATGACGGCGATGTCACCAATGGTTAATTTCCCAATGCGGTGGTGTATGGCTATGGAATGGACGGGCCATTTCTCCTTGGCTTGAGCTGCAATCTTTTCCATTTCCAGGATGGCCATGGGTGCGTATGCCTCGAATTCGAGGTGTAACACTGTTTTGCCTTTGGTGGCGTTGCGGACTGTGCCGATGAACACGTCTATGCCGCCGCTTTGGGGGGAAGAGACGCTTTCAATGCAGGTCAATACATCAAGTGGTGAATCAGAAAGTACGATGCTCATTGAATAGCGGATGCTTTTTGATTGATGATTGACGATTGATGATTTGCGATTTTTGAAGTTTGTGCAAATGCTTAAGCATCGCATCCACGTCGTCCACCGTCTACCATCTACCGTCCACCGTCAATCATTTTTTTCAGACAGCAACCGCCTGCTTAAACTTCCCTTTACTCTTCCTTATATCCACCGCAACCACCTTGTACTCCGGGCACATGGCTTCGCTGTCATGCTCATCAGAAGTAATGATGTTGATGAGTACTTCCGGGAAGTGGAAGGTCGTGCTCAGGATTCCTGGCCGAACCTCGTCGGTTATCTTGGCTTTGATATCGACCTTGCCGCGCTGGGAGGAGACACAAACCATATCGCCTTCTTCGATGAAATGGCGGGCGGCGTCTTCCGGGTGTATCAACAGCACGTCTTCGGTCAGGATGTCCACGTTGCGGGTGCGGCGGGTCATGGCGCCACAATTGTAGTGTTCCAGCTCGCGGTTGGTAGTGATGATGTAGGGGAACTCCGCGCCATTTTTTTCGATTTCCTTGCTTTCTTTGAAATCGAAATAATGGAACTTGCCTTTTCCGCGCCGGAAAGTCTCGGTATGCAGAATTTGGGTGTCGCTGCCATCGGGTAATACGGGCCATTGTTTGCCATTGTCGCCCAGTTCATCCCAGCGCACGCCCGCAAAGAAGGGCACGATTTGGCAGATTTCTTCGAGCATGGTTTTGGCATCGTAATCCGGCTGCGCGTAGCCCATGCGGTTCATGATGTCCACCATGATTTGGCCGTCGGGCTTGGTGCCGGGCAGCGGCTCCACCACTTTTTGCACTTTTTGTATGCGGCGCTCGCCGTTGGTATACGTACCGCTCTTTTCCAGGAAAGAAGCACCTGGGAGGATGACGGTGGCGTATTTGGCCGTTTCGGTGATGAACAGCTCTTGTACGACCAATAGCTCCAAATTCTCCATCGCAGCGATGACCTTGTTGGTGTTCGGGTCGGTTTGCACCACGTCTTCACCCATGAGCCAAAGCGCTTTTAGCTGACCATTGATGGATGCATCGAACATTTCAGGAATTTTGAAACCCTTGCCCAGGGGAACTTTGGCGTTGTAAAATGCCTCGTATTTTTTATTCATCTCAGGGTCGTAGGCATTCATATAGCCTGCGCCCTGGTGGGGCTGGCAACCCATATCGGCGGCGCCTTGTACGTTGTTCTGGCCACGGAGCGGGTTCACGCCCACACCGCGACGACCAATATTTCCCGTGATCATGGCCAGGTCGGAAATGAGCATCACGGTGAAAGTACCTTGGGTGTGCTCCGTTACGCCCAGGCCGTGGAAGGACATCGCATTGGGGGCATTGGCATAAGCCAGCGCGGCTTTGCGCACCAGTTCCCGATCCACACCCGTAATCGCTTCCATCTCCGCCATGTCGAGCTTCAAAATTTCCGCTTTGAAATCTTCATAGCCTTCTGTTCTGGTTTCAATAAATGACTTATCCTCCACCATTTCCGTCATGATGTAGTACAACATCATGTTCAACAGGGCCACGTTGGTGCCTGGCTTCAGCTGCAAATGGTAGGTGGCATATCGTGCCAATTCAATGCGGCGGGGATCAATGACAATGGTCGTTTTCCCCTTCACGGCGTGTTGTTTCAGCTTGGCGCCGGTGACAGGGTGTGCATCTGTCGGGTTTGCTCCAATCACCAGGATACAATCCGTGTATTTCAAGTCTTCAATGGAGTTGGTGGCTGCGCCAGTGCCAAATGCCCGTTGCATACCCAGCGCCGTTGGGGAGTGACACACCCGCGCACAGCAGTCAATATTATTGGTGCCAATCACCGCCCGGATGAACTTCTGCATGAGGTAGTTTTCCTCGTTGGTACACCGGGCGGAGGAAATACCCGCAATGGCATCGGGGCCGTGCTTGGCGCGGATGTCGAGCAGCTTTTCTGCGATGAAATCGTATGCTTCGTCCCAGGTAGCTGGTTCCAATTGGCCGTTTCTACGGATCAGCGGCGATTTAATACGATCTGGGTGGTCGTAAAAAGAGAAGGCAAAACGGCCTTTCAAACAGGTATGGCCCTGGTTCACTTCGGCATCGTAAGGCGCTTGTATGGATTTCACTTTGTCATCCACCACGGCGACTTCCAGGTTGCAACCCACACCGCAATAGGTGCAAACGGTGCGCACCTTTTTATCCACGGCAATTGATTTTGACTCAAATACGTCAGAGATAGCGGAAGTCGGACAGGCCTGCGCACAAGCACCACAACTCACACAATCCGATTCAAAAAAGCTCTGCTCGTAACTCTTCACAATATGGCTGTCGAAACCACGGCCTGCCATGCTGAGCACAAATTCTCCCTGCACTTCATCGCAAGCGCGCACACAGCGGAAGCAGTTGATGCACTTGGACAAATCCATTGTCATGTACGGGTGACTCAGGTCTTTTTGTTTGTCCAGGTGGTTTTTGCCTTCCGGGTAGCGCACCTCGCGTATGCCCACGCGGGCTGCTACTGTTTGCAATTCGCAGTTGTTGTTTACTTCGCAGGTAAGGCAGTCCAGCGGATGGTCGGTCAAAACCAATTCGATGATGTTGCGCCGCAGTTTTTTGATGCGGGCACTGTCCGTGTATATATAGGAATTGGGGATTACAGGGGTATGGCAGGAAGCCTGTGCTTTTGCCGGGCCATTCTGTGCCAGCGCAACATCCACGCTGCATACCCGGCAGGAGCCAAACGGATCCAAGTTGGGCGCATCGCAGAGCGTTGGCACCAAATCATCGCCCAAATGCCGCCGGACAAACTTCAGGATGGTTTCCCCCGGCTTAACAATGTAAGCCTTGTCGTTGATGTAGGCAATGGTCGCACCAGTAGCAATGGCTGCGCGGATATCATCTATATTTGCATTCGTACTCATGACACGTTATTTTTTAAAGTAGGGCGTTAATTCTGCTTCGAAATATTGCAGAGCGTTTTTAATTGGCAGCGGCAAACCGCCGCCCAGGGCGCACAAAGAGCCTATTTCAAGGGTCTCTAAAAGGTCGTCCAACAATACACGATCTATTTTGTAGTCGCTGGTTTGGGCCTTGTGCAGCATTTCAGCCCCACGGGTAGAACCCAGTCGGCAAGGAAAACATTTCCCACAGCTTTCATGGGCGGTGAAGGCAAAAAGGTGTTCCAGGTATTGAATGATGGGGAAAGCCTCCGGGATACAAACGACAGAGGCATGGCCCAACAAAAAGCCTTCTTTGGCAAAGGAGTCGAAATCGACTGTTAGCGCTTCAATTTTGTGGATCGGTACCAGTCCGCCCAAAGGCCCTCCGATGTGCATGGCTTTCACGGGTTGGCGGAAACCGCCGCCCAGTTCATAGACGACTGTGCTGAGGGGGGTACCCATATCCACTTCGTAAATACCTGGGCGATTGAAGAAACCATCCAAAGAAATCAGCTTGGTTCCCGTTGATTTTGGGGTGCCGATGGCCGCAAATGCTTTGCCGCCGTGCTGCATGATAAATGGCAGATTCGCCAGCGTTTCGACGTTGTTGACAACCGTTGGCTTGTTGAACAAACCTTGCTGGGTAGGGTAGGGGGGCCGCACCCGCACTTCCGGGCGTTGGCCTTCGAGTGAGGACAGGAGGGCGGTTTCTTCCCCGCAGATGTACGCGCCTTGAGCTTCCACGACTTTAAAATCGTAAGAAAAGCCCGATCCAGCGATGTTTTCGCCGATCAGGCCAGCTTTGCGCAAGGCATTTATAGCATCATGAATAATGGCGACAGATTCCGGGTATTCACCTCGGATGTACACCACGCCCCATTCCGCGCCAGCAAGGTAGCCCGCGATCATCATGCCCATGAGCAGGGCATGGGGGCGTTGCTCCATGATGTATCGGTCGGAATAGGCGCCGGGGTCGCCCTCGTCGGCGTTGCAGACAATG
>JBBRWA010000365.1:0-5265 GCA_038246345.1 Chitinophagales bacterium | reverse complement strand
CTGGCAGCCGTTGGTGGGGCTGATGGTGATGGCGCCGCCTGGGGTGCCGGTGCAGGCGGGGAGGATGCTGGGGGCGGTGGCGAGGGCGAAGGCGGGGGATTCGTAGGCGCCGATGTCGACGGTGCCTTCCTGGATGCGGGGGGCACCAGTGATGTCGGTGAGAATGCCCGAGGCTGCGGCGTTGCTGCCTGCGTTGATGAGGGGGGAACATGGAAGGGGGGTATAGTCGCCATTGGCGGTGTCGCGGAACATGGGGTTGAGGCCAGAGAGGTTGCCGAGGCCACAAGTCACGTTCGGGAATTGGTCGGCACAGTTAAAGTACCCGAAGCTGTTGTTTGAAAGATAAATATCGCCTTTGTAACCGAAAAACCACTTGTTTAGGTTGTCTGTTACAATATTGTTGTTGAAATGTAAAGAGAACGGATTAGGCGATGACATTAAAATGAAATCCACCCCCGGTCTTTCTTCATACAAAATAGAAGAATTGACTATCGATATTGCTGGCATCGTTGCTCCGCCTAGCTCTAAAGTACCATTACTAGCCTTGTTATTATTGAATAAACAGTTGGTGTATTTGCAAACGTTTCCTGGCTGGACAAATGAATGTTTTGAAATATTGCCACTACACTTGTTGGAATAAAAAATGGTGTTGCTTATTTCATTGCTTGAAAATGCATCAAAGAATAATATACGGTGCGTCGTATTTTTTTGTATAAAAACATTTTCTAGTTCAATTTTTGAATCAACCCAGCTTAAAAAGATAATTCCATCTTCTGAAATATTATCAATGACTGCTGTGTTGCTCAGTCTAACCATCGACCCTGTCGTTCCAAATTGATCGGTATAAACTATAGAAATCCCATTGTCACTGTTCTTAGTTGTAATATTTTTTGAAAACAAACAACTGTCTATCACCGCATCTCCATCAAAAAAATTTCCGTTTGTGAATAACATGATAGCGGCACCTTGACTCGCGATGTTCTCCAAAAACTTTGAATTCCGCAGTTCAAACCCGCTTTTCCCGCTTTTCCCTGTCAGGAAATAGGCTCCGCCGCCAATTAACCCAGCAATATTATGGTCGAAGGTGCAGCCATCCAGTTTAATGGTGTTCGGCCCTTGAGAATCGCTGTAGTACAGCCCGCCGCCACGCAAGTCTGCCCGGTTATGGCTAAAAGTACAATCAAGAAAATCGGTACCGCGCTCCACCCAGCTGCCGCCAAAGCGTGCCAAACCACCGCCCAGGGTCATGGAATGGTTTGCCTCAAAACTACAACGCTCAAAACGCGGGGTCACCCGTGCGGCTGAAGTGCCGTATACCAGTGCCCCAGCCCCATAGTTCTGGGCGGTATTATGCCAAAACCTGCAATTTCGGATGTTCGGGAAGGCGTCCCAGTTGCCCGCATCGATGTACAGGCCGCCCCCGCTGACGACCCTGTCAAAAGAGCCGCTGGCCGAAGCTGCATCGTTGGCCACGCCATGGCAGACCGTGAAGCCGTCCAGCACCGTGCTGGAATCGGGCTGGAACAAGCACAGCACGGTAAAACTGTTGTCGGTGCTGTCGCCCGGTGTGCCGATGTCCCCGCTCAACAAAGTCGGGTGCGCTGCCCAATCGCGCATGCCCAGGTGGGTTTCCGTGCCAGCAAAGCCGCCGTAAAGCCCGACCCCGCTCGGAAGCTCGAAGGAGATGTTCCGGTCGCTGTTGCTGGTCGGCCTGTATGTGCCTTCGGCTACCCATACCTGATCGCCGGGCTGCGCAGCTTGAAGCGCTGTTTGGAGATTGATATAGGCATCAGCCCAGGAAAGACCAGTATTGCTTCCTGTTGCAGAAGCCTGGACATAGAAACGACCTTGGCCAAGCAGTGGGATAGAAACGCCCAAGCAGAGGGAAATTAAAAGTGATATATTTTTCATGTGCGGGATGTTGCGCGGTGATTGAAAATGGAACAAGGCACGACACTACGACCACAACGCATTGACGCTCAGATAAATAACCAAGCACATGTTGTGATCGTCGTGTCGTTGGGCAAGCTATTGCTTTACAATATGGCCTTGTTGCTCAAAATTACGGGTGTACAGCTTCCACTGAAATACCCCGGCAGGAAATTGGGCAACCTCGGGCAAACTGATGTCCTGAGCGCCTTTATGCAGCTGCAATTCCCTGAACACTAACTGGCGGCCAAAAGCATCGTAGATGGCCAGTCTTGCCGTTTCAGCTTTGCCAGCCTGCACCAGCATTATCGCTTCACTGGCAGTAGGGTTGGGGCGGACGGAAACCTGAAAGCCTGCGTTTTTCTGCGGGCCGGCGCGTTCCATCGCTGTAGCCCCGGCATTTATTTGCTGAAAAGCAAATTCGGTGCCTTCCGCATTCCATGCCGCACCGTCCAAAAGCTGGTTGTCCAGCCATAAGGGCATCCCTGATTCCGGCAGATCACCCAGTACTTTAAAGGACAGGTAGAACAAGACCGTGTTGGGCTTTATGCTTTCCGTTTCGCCCGTCATGGGCAGCCACAGGGTGCGTATCTCTCCTTGCGCGGCCTGGAGCAGGTTGAAATTACCTGCCAAGTAGCTGGGTATGTCACCTTGAGCAGGGCTTATCAATTGAAGCAGGGCTGGGTCGAAGCGCAGCCCAAGTTGAATGGCTTCCATATCAGCGCTGCCCGTGTAAATGATCGGCAAGGTGACAACATCGCCCTTCGCCTGGCGCATGGCTGGCCAGGAAATACTGGTCAGCGGCCGCTCGGAAGGCCTGTTGTGCGAAACGGCGGTATTGTTCACATCGCCGACCTTGATGCCGACAAAATCTACATTGGCAGCAGGGAAAGAAATACAGTTGACACTTTCGGGGAAAGCAGTTTGAAATGGGTTGGCAGGATTTGGAAATGTAAAAGCTCTATCCACAAAGCGCCAGGAAGTGTTCGCGGGCAACGTTTGGTAAATCCCAAGGATCAGCTTGCGAATCTCCACGATATCAAAGGTCGTGATACTTCCCGATTTGTTTGCATCCGCTGCGATCATCCTAAAGGGTGTGCCCAGCGGCTCAATGCCAAGCTGATGCCTTGATATGAGCACCAGGTCATAGGTCGTGACGCCATTGAGTGGGTTATCGTCCTTGAATGGAACTATCTCTAACAAGTTGCACCCGGCGCAATCGCTGCACAAAAATTGATAAAGGCCATCGTTGCCCGTCAAATCAGTTGCCATACAAGGCGGCAAGGTGCAGGTGACACCAGAGCAAGAGCTGTTTGCTCCTTGCATGGTGAGGCTCACTTCAGAAATAGGATCCAATATCTCTGTGCGCACCGTCCCGGTGATCATATTTGAAGGCGGGGCGCACACGGGAAATCCGGTTATCTGTTCAATAACGGGAATACATGGAATGAAAGACCCGTCAGCATAAACCATGCGCAATTTGCGAATTTTCACATTCTCCACACAGCCGTTGAGCGGGGTAGCAATGATGATCTCCATGTTGTTTATATCATCCAGGACAAACAAAATTGGGGCATCGGCTTGGGTGTCATAGCAATACTGAAAGGTTTTTCCCGCACCTGTAGTCGTCCAGCATTGGTGGTTTTGGGAGGAAGGAACGGGATAACATCCATACGTTACACAATTTATCCCCGGCCAAGTTGGATATTGCACATCTGTAATGTTATACCCGCTGCCAGACCAGGAGAATTCAAGCTCAAACTCTACCTTGGTCAAATTGATTTTGGTAGGAGGAGTCCAATTAGTGCGCAATCCGACCCTGACTTTTGACAAGCCACAAGTATAGGGCACTCCTTCTACTTTGAACAGGATGTTTGGGTCTACGCAGAAATTATCGCCATTTGAATTAGAGCTATTTGCCGTGCTTTGAGAAAACTGCAAGGAAGTACAGTCACGAGATGTGCTAATGCGCGATTTTACCCCAGGGCTGATGGGGTTGGTCGGCTTTAAAAAAGACAAATTTACAGACCAGTTAACATTTTGCAAGACAGGCTGGATAATGGTGATGGTACAGAGCGATATTGAACTCCCGCCATTTAATCCCCCAGAAGGGGGGTAAATTATGTAGTGCAGGTATTTAGTTTCTACCCCGGCTTGGTTTGTGCCGCCATTGACTACGGTTGGCTTTACTAGCCCAAAATCTGGCAATGCATCTAAATTGTGCATTTGAGCGACTACTACAAATTCAACATAATTCACTAAGTGCTGATCGGCACCAATATTGTCTAATTTAATTTCAAAAACGGAGTTACCCAAGTTAACAAATTTAGCAAACAATTGATCATTGGGCGTGTCTGCAAAATCTTTTGGAAGGTCAACAACAACTGGTATGCTTCCATTAAACCCATTTCCTGGGCTGCCAACAGTAATATCACCACATATTGATGCTGGAGAGCTAGGGTTCTTAGGCTCGTATTCCTTGTGCGTGAAATCGAGCGCTACCGATTCGCCTGGAAAAGCATTGACGACAACAGTAAACAACAGTGCATAAGCGCAAGTATTACCATTCCCACATTGATCTGCATTCATAGATGGGGCACCATAGGTAAGCCTGATAGAATTGGTCGCATTGCCTGGGCCTGAAGCGCCACATGGGTCATTCCCTATGGTGTTGGCAAAGCTAATGGTCACCTCGTTTGAAGTAGTCGTTAATTTTACCCCATCACTGTTTGTACTGTTGCCGGTAAAAGCAAGCCAATTGGCTCCAACGCCATCCATAAAGCATTTTTCGGTAGCAAGAACATCTATTCGCGAGAACTGAGGAGTTCCAAGCAATTTTAAGCCAACATTCAGTTTCGAATAGTCCAAATTAAAACCAATGGGATCAATAGGTGGCACATTGTCCCTATACCGCAAATAAACATCGAAGGCTATCTGGTAAAATTGGTCTTCACAGAGGCCAGCAGCAGAACAACTGGGTGTGACATTTACAATTCTCTTAATAACCTCAATAGATAATCGATTACAGGTAGTTGCGGTGCAATTGTCCTGCGCATTGGCACTAAAGGAAAGAAAGGACAGGCAGAGCAGAAGCAAAAAAGCCCCCCCCCATTTTTTACAAAAGAAAATTTCGTGAAACATAATAAATTTGTTTTGAGAAGTGAAAAATTAAGCGTGAAAACCATAGCATGAGATAATATACTTTGAACCAAATCAAAAGCCTAAAGGACAGCCCCGCGCCCATTGGCGGGAAGCATACACACTGGAAGGAAATAAGTAGAAAATAGATGCCTTGCGTATTCAAGGCATTGGAACCTTTTGCGTACTAGCGGTAAT
>JBBRWA010000364.1:0-5311 GCA_038246345.1 Chitinophagales bacterium | reverse complement strand
GTCGCAATCCTTCTTTTCGCAGAGAATGGTTAAGAGTTTAACCTGACAGGCACTCACCCTTTAAAGTAAAGGTCGCAATCCTTCTTTTCGCAGAGAATGGTTAAGAGAAGGACGTTTTAAAGGATATGTGTACCTCTACAAAGGTCGCAATCCTTCTTTTCGCAGAGAATGGTTAAGAGAGTACTTTCGGGGTCAATTTATTAGCGTTCAGGTGCTTAGCATCAAAAACCCGTCGCAGTTTTTGGTCAAAAAACGTTAAAATTTTCTTAAGAAGCTGGGCGATTTTATCAAAAAAAGGCCCCCAAAATCGCTTCGTCGCAGTTTTATTCGCCTGATAATGAACACGTTGCAAGGTGTAAATGGCGCGAAAGCGACAAAAAACGCTGTTTGCGCAGTTCTGCTTGCGGTCGCAAATTGGCAGTTTTTTCAAAAGTATCCAAATATCTCCCGCAAATTTGTTTTACCAAACCGATAAATTTTCATTCAAACCGATTTTCAATATGACTGCACTACTGTTTCCCTCTTCCAAAAGCCACCGCAGCCTTCCGTTCCTGACGCAGTTACGGGCATCGCTGTACAAGTATTTATCTTCTCACCTTTTAATACATTTAATACAATGGAATCTCTTATCAACATTCAACATTTCGGCGCCAAACTCCGTTCGAAAGACGGGTTGTTTACCGTAACACTGCCCGACCTGAATGGAGGTCCGGCACGGGTAGAGGAATTCGCCGCTCCCCATGTACAAACCATTCTGCTGCACCCCAAAACCAGCCTCACCACCGATGCCGCCCTACTGGCCGAACGCCACGGCATCACCACCATCATACTCGATGAAGACGGCGAGCCCACGATCTTTCTCGCCGGCACTCATCCAAGTCGATCCCTCGAAATCTGGAAACACCAACTGCTCTTGCACGGCACCCCGGAAGGCCTGGACTTCGCCCGACAATGGCTCTGCATCAAAGTCCAGCGAAAACTGGAGTGGATGCCCAAGCTCAAAAGCTACCGACAGGATCAGCCCGAAGCGCTCAAGATCATCGATGACACCGCCGCATCGCTCCAGGACACCCTGGCCCGGCTCCGCAGCCAATCGCTCCAAAACGTCCCCGCCGCAGCCGCCGAACTTCGCGGCATCGAAGGCAACGGCCAAAAAACTTACCTGGCACTCATCAACTCCTTGTTGCCCCGCCAATACAAATTCGACGGGCGCAGCCGCCAGCCAGCCCAGGATATCTTCAACGCCATGCTGAACTACGGATACGGAATCCTCTACAACTGGACCGAATCAGCCCTCTGGGAATCGGGCGTCAACCCCTACTTCGGGTTTCTCCACAGCGGCGAACGCCAGCACAAAGCCCTGCTCTACGATTTTATCGAGCCTTACCGCCCGTGGGTCGATCGTGTGGTGTTCAAACTCTGTGTCCGCAAAATAGCGACCCTCCAACACGCGGAACCGCACGCGAAGGGCGGCCTGTGGCTCAATGCAGAAGGCCGGAAACTGCTGGCGAAAGCGGTGTACGAAAAATTCCGCCGCAAACTGACGGTCAGCGATGCCGAAACTGCCTGGACACTGCGCACCTCCATCGCCAAAGATGCCGTCCAGTTCGCCCAGCGCATCCACCGACTCAAGGCACTCCTTGGCACCGGAACAAATAGGACGCAGCATTCCATAAGCTTGTTGGCGCACTAGTCTCTCTCTCCTACGCTATGCCTCCCACGTACCAACCCTGAAACCTGAAACCCTCTTTCCCCAAGCGCACACGACTTGGACGGATGTTTACAACAGGACAACTCAAGGTAAGGGAACAAAGGTTCGGAACAGATCGCGTAAACCGGAAACCCTGAAACCTGAAACCTGAAACCTGAAACCTGAAACCTGAAACCTGAAACCTGAAACCTGAAACCTGAAACCTGAAACCTTTTTCTACCATGTACACCTGTGTTGCATACGACATCAGCAGTAACCGCACGCGCCTGATCGCCAGCAAATACTGCAAGAAAATCGGTTTGCTCCGGCTGCAGAAGTCTGTGTTCGCGGGCAAGGCCAGCAGTGCTGTTATCGCTGAAATGGAAGCGGAAATCCGTGCGTTGCTTGGCCCGAACGATAAATTTGTGGTGATACCGCTTGATAAACCGGCGTTTGTATTGGTTGCGCAACAATCCGATTCCGTGAAGTTTCAGCAGTTGGGGGAGGGGTTTGTCTACTTGGATTTGTGATATTGAAACAAGGTTTCAGGCCATTTGGGGTGTGAGCCTATTATTCGCCAACTTTCAAAGGGTAGACAATATGGAGGTTCCCGTTTAAATGTTAGACCTCTCCGAGGTCTGGTGATATTGGCTGCCAATGATTTCTACAAACGTTGGGCCTCTCCGAGGCCTTCAGTCAATGCCATTGGCCTGAAGGCGGTGCTACAAGTTCGCCAGCCCAAGCCAAAGCACATTCACTCATAACTCATCACTCATCACTCATAACTAAAAAAAAATGTACCACTATCAACAATTAAAATCCGCGCTAAATACCAGCCAATTCCGCGCTCTTGCCGATCGTTTCGAGGCTATTCAAAATACTGGCGACCTGGGAAAACTCCTTCAAAAACAGGACAGCGCCCTCTATGCGCTGGCAGAATCACCAAAGTATCACGGCTTCCATATCCCGAAACCGGGCGGAGAACGGCGCTTTATTCAGAATCCGGAGCCGAATCTAAAAAAGGTGCAGGCCCAGTTAAATAGCTGTCTGCAAGCCCTGTACTATTTTGTCCGCCCGCGCTCGGCCCACGGTTTCCTGAGTAGTCCCTGTGATGAAGCGCAGCCGCGCAATATCTACACCAATGCTTTGGCGCATATGCGGGGACACTGGTTTTTGAATGTGGACCTGCGCGATTTTTTCCACACGGTCAGCACCCAGCATATAACAGACCTCTTTCAAAACACCTTGGGCTTCACACCTTCCGTCGCCAAATTGATTGCCGGCATCAGCTGCTACAAAGGCTGCCTACCTATGGGCGCGCCCAGCAGCCCCATCTTGTCGAATTGGGTGCTGTATTTTCTGGACCGGCATTTTGAGGGTTTAGCTGCCGAGCGGGAAGGCACCTACACGCGTTACGCGGACGACCTTAGCTTTTCCTTCCCCCGACCACCGGAAGAGCAGTTCCTTGACTTGCTGCGGCGGGAGATTCTGAAACACGGCTTCCAGGTGAATGAAAAGAAAGTGCGCTTGCAAGGGCGGCTGGAGCAGCCGGAGATCACAGGACTTTGTATTGGCAAAGGACAGCGCCCGGTTTTGTCCAAAGCCTTTTTAAAAACGCTGAAAAAGGAAATTGCGATTTACCGCTGGCTGGTGGACGAAACGGCGCAGCGGCGGGGTTTGTTTCCTGCCTGGCTGTTTGATCAGTTTCGCAAATCATTGGCGGGACAGGTGGAATTTGCGGGTTTTGTTTTGGGGAAGGGGGATCGGGGGTATCAGCGTTTGGTGGGGCGGTTGAATTGGGGGTAGGGGTTCAAATCTCCTTCCACGCCCCCTCCAGCTTTTCCAATAGCGCATCGATCATGGCATGTTGTTCGACAGGTGCGTCTTTTCTGGCGATGTCAGTGACATCCGTCAGGCATTCCAAATCCCAGGCATAGAAGCCGACAGCCCGCTTGCCCATGAGGTTGCCGATGCGGGTGTCCAAGCCGAAGGATTCTGCCATGTGCCCGGTGTTGTCCTGTAGGAAATCCAGTTCTTCGGGCGTGAAGCGGAGGTAGGCTTTTTTGTCGGATTTTCCTGGTTTCATGTTAGATCAGGTTGAAGTTGTGCCAGTACAGCCAGTCGTTGAGGGTTTCGAGGTTTTGGTGGGTTGTTTTTGTGGAGATGATATCTGATGGGGGGATGAATTGGAGGCGGGTGCTGCCGGGTTCGATGATGCCTAGGCGGATGGGTTGTTCTTGTTCGCTGCGTTTGTCTACTTCGACGATTTGTACTTTTTGGGTTTCCGTTTTGCCGCCGCGCAAGGGGTAGGGGGTAGGGAATTCCATGGTGCCGATGAAGTAGTACCAGGACATGAGTTGTTCACCTTCGTCGTAGGCGTCTACGATGATTTCGGAGAGGATGGCGGTGGGTGCGGAGTGGGTCGTTGGTGAGGGGCATGAGTGCTGATTGTTAGATTATACCTGATGGATGATTTTTTGTTGGAAGACGTTTAGTATAAATCATCACTCGATTAATTCAAGTCATTGCTTTCGAATTCGCCATTTATGTTCTTTTTTTAGCCTAAAAATCACATAGTTGCAATATTCATAAAATTTACTTTCCCTATCACGAGTAGAGTATGCCTTTATCCACTGCTCGATATCTTCAATTCGCCAATCAGGCGTATTTTTCCATTTCACCTTTTTTCCAGTTTTATTAAGCATTCTAACAACTGCGTTAAAAACGCCTACTCGACCTTCAACAAGATCCCTATGATTTAAGTTTAATAAGCTTCCAAAGTAATCACGCGAAGGTTCGTCTACCAGTTCGTTTCTAAGCTCCTCATTGTCACAGGTTATTTCTCCATTTTTCCTATATTTAATTAGAATTTCGCAATTGTGGCTTAGTGGACTGATATATAGAAGGGGTTTGTTTTTCTGGCGCGTGTCAGCATATGTTGCTTTTGGAGGCTTGCCTTCGTTACCCATACAGCAAGCAACAACGTTATTGTGATTGAGGTCAACTTCTTTTGTCCCATTTTGGGGTATGATGTGCGCTCTTTTCATATTCCCTAAGCCCGTTTTTTTAATACGCTTCATCGTAAAGGCGCAGAGATATCCTTGTTCTTGCAGGAGTTTTGTGCTCCATTCTTCGCCTGGAAAACCTATGCCATTATAAGTGGCAAACTTCTTTTTTGCAAACTCAACAAGTGATTTAGGAGGACGCCCTTTCTGTATGAATTTCATTTTAGACGGTGGCTAATTCCAACAAAGTGCGAAGCTCCACGACTGTACGGTCATTTTCGCCCCATTTTGCAGTGATTTTTTTTAGTAATATTTTTGCTTCAGCCAGATTGTCATCATCAATCAAATCGTAACATTTGGAGACCATATTCCATATTTCTTTTTGCTCCGAACGAGGAGATGGATCAAGTTGAAAAGCATCAGCAAGAATTGAATCGGAGTTGCGACCTTTAATATACGGAAGGTTTTCTGTTTGAATTTGGAAATGTTCCAATACGACAAGGGAATCTCTGTCAATATTTTGAAGCACCTGTGGGCTATGGGTGGTAACAACAAACTGTATCTCTGGGAAAGTTTTTTGAAGTTTTGGGACAACCGCCCTTTGCCATCGTGGGTG
>JBBRWA010000363.1:0-5312 GCA_038246345.1 Chitinophagales bacterium | reverse complement strand
GGGTGCGCCCGTGCAGGCGGGGAGGATGTTTGGGGTGGTTGCGAGGGCGAAGGCGGGGGATTCGTAGGCGCCGATGTCGACAGTGGATTCCAATATTCTTGGCGACCCATCAAAATCCTGGCCAATTCCATATGCTTGAAGTATGGAGTTATCGCCTGCATTAATGGCCGGAGAGCAGGGCTGCAAGTGAAAATTGCCCGCGGCAGTATCGACAAAAAAGGCATCTGTTGCAAAAACATTCCCTGTTCCGCAAATAATCGGGCCAGGAAGGGTCGAACATTCTACGTCCAGCAGGTTGTGAGCAAGGTAAAGAGAGTCCCAGTTCAGCCTAAATGGAATAATACGCGCTCCAGTGGCAGCATCCGTATTGTTGATAAAAATATTGTTGCGCAATGAAGCTAGTGGAAAGCCATAGAAATGGATAGAATTACTTACTACAGTTACCTTGTTATTCACAAATATATTATTGAATACCTGAGCCGGCTGCTGTGAACCAGCTGAAAAACCGATACCAAAAGAGAGAACGTGATTTCCGTTTTCTCCTCCTAGAATATTGTTATTAAATAAAAGATTGTTGTAGATCAATAATTTAGAGTCTGGATTTGCAATTGCTCCTCCCCCAAGTGGACACACAGCATTATTAAATGCAATATTTCTAGAAATCTCAACATTTTTTCCATATCCGCCAATGGCTACTTCTGATGCTGAAATTGAATACGCAGGAAAATAAGCAGCATTATTGTATATTAAGTTTTTGTCTACTCTCGAAAAAAACCTTGGATAAACTTGTATCACATTGCCAGAGGAAGAAATGTTGCTAAAAATCTTATTTGAATAAATAATAAGAGTATCCAGAGAGGGGCCGTCGACAGTAGATGCCTCAATTGTAATTATTCCTGAATTATTTGGATCGTTAATGCCTTGTTTGTTGTTAGAGATAATAGATCTTGTTAATTTGACCACGGTTTGATATTCTTGCGCCGAATTATCTTCGACATATAAAACACTTTGTTTTGTATCAGAATAGTTGTTGGAGATTTCAGTACTATCAATCGTGATTTTCAAGGAAAAAGAACCAAATTTAGGCATGTACATAAACCCTCCAAAATGATAGGCAGTATTTTGCGTAATGACACAATGTTGGAAATTCAACGTTCCAGTGCCGTAAGTGTTGGCATAGTAGATGCCCCCAGCTTGATATGATGCTGAATTTCGCTCAAACCTACAATCCCTGAACTCATCCCCCCGGTCAACTGTAATCCCGCCTGTCATGTAAATCGCACCACCCTGGAAAAGAGATTTATTGTTGATAAAATTACAGTTGTAAAAAAGAGGCATACAGCCAGTGCTCCCTTGTCCGTTGATAAAAATTGCCCCGCCCTTAGATTTTGCGGCATTGTCCAGAAAGTTGCAGTTTTTGAAAACCGGAAGCGCTTTGCCATTCTTTGCTTCGATATATACAGCGCCTCCGCTCAAAGTCGGGGCGTTGTTGAAAAAACTGGTATCGCTGACAGCGTAACCATGCCGAAACGTGAGCCCATCAATAAGCGTACTGGTATCTGGATATGCCATATACAGGAGGGTATAGGAGTTGTCTGTGCTGTCAAGTGGGTTGCCGATGTTGCCGCTCAATACCACAGGGTTCGCAGATAAATTTCTTTGGCCAAGGCTGCTCTCCCAGCCTGAAAAGCCCCCATAAATTTTAACCTTACTTTTAAGTGCGAAGTATTTATCGCGATTTGTTCCAGTATCAGGCTGGTATTCGCCCGTTGCCACCCAAATAAAATCTCCTGCATCAGCGGCGGAAAAGGCACTTTGTAAATTGGTAAAAGCATCGCCCCAATTCAAACCCGAATTGAAGCCAACTGCAGCTTTGTTTACATGCCAGGTAGTTGATTGGCAAAAAAGGTTGGAGGAGAAAAAGAAAATTGTGATACTGAGCGGGAAAAACCTGTCCATAGGAAATTGATTGATTCGTGGTGAATGGATCATAAAATGGAATTTGCTGCCTGATCATCGAGATTGGTCAGCAGTAAAGGAGACAAGCTCAATGAGTGGATAAGGCGATGGCTTTGAAGCAGTGCCATACGCCTTATCCTTCATTGATGGCTTATCTCATGAGCTTAACTACGCGTTTTTGGATTTTTTGCCCTTCAAATTGAAGCGTGAGGAAATAAACTCCTGGTTGAAGTGTTGAAATTCGATTGATTTCAAAAACGTTTTCTCCAGATTTCAGGTCTATCGGATTTTGCAAATAGCTATACCCTTTGCTATCAGAAAGCGATAAAGTGGCTTTTCCAGATTTTTCCGAAAAAACATAGCCTGTTAAGTTTTCCTGAAAAGGATTGGGTGCAACCTCAAAATTTAATTCGACGTTTCTTGTCGCTTCGGCTTCATCCCATTCGAGCTTGACATTGAACTCCGTTCCATCCTCTTTGTAAACGAGGTTTTCTAGCACATCATTTGATGTCCAGCATATTGGGCCTGGGTTTCTAGCAGCCTGATTTTTGGGTTCAAATATCAACGTAAACAGCAGTTTGTTTTTTGGAAGCGTGGTTTGCCCATCAAGCGGATACCAGGCGAAATAGACCTTTCCATCCTGTTGCTGGGTTCTGCCGAAGTTGACTTCGTTGATTTCGGGCAATTCATGGTTCAGGACAATGTCTTTCAAGGTGTACAAAGCCGGGTCAAATTGGAAGCCAGCCTGTGCTGCGATCAAATCAAAAGGTGCATTTGACCAAACAGGCACCTCAATCTCGGCAGTTGCCCCCTTTTTTTGTCCCCTTTTTGCTTTGAGAAACGGATTTTGTTCAAGAACGCCTGAAGGCCTTTGGACACCACAAATACAAGTTTGGTTCACATCACCCACTTTCACCGCAAAAAAAACTTCGGGACTGCCAGAACCATTGGGAGGCACTGGCAAAATATTGGAGTTAGCGTATGGAGGATCTAAATAGGAAGGAATAAATGGATAGCCATCGTTAAAATACCACCATGAAGGAGCCCCGTTTGAACCGAAGTCCGTATTTATGCCCAAAATACATTGCCTTATACGCACAACATCGGTAGTTGAAATAGCCGAGGGAGAACTTAGTACGGCATCTGCTGCAATCCAGTTTTTCGCTCCTAGAAGCGGACTAATTCCTAAAATATGCTTCGTTATCAACACCAAATCGTAGGTTGTGACCCCGCAAAGATAATTCGGAACGACAGCTTCCGCACGCAATTGAAATGGTGCTTTGCTTTGATCTGGACAAAAAGAGAACTCATCTTCGCAATCAACATCATTAACGGGGTGGTAAGTTGGATCCGACAAGCTTTCCAGCGTTACCTTGTAGACGGGGGCGGGTACTGTAGTTGAATTTTTATCAACTGCAACTTTCGCACGCACCTTTGGATCACAAGCTGGCCATTGCGCAGGGTCAAAGGTTACCCCCAGCGCACACGTAGATCCAGCCATTGTCGCTTCTGCTTGAACCACGTAATAACGAACGCAATTGGAATTAACTGCAAATGGGATAAGTACTTCTGCTCCGCTGGCCAGCGATAAAGGAGTGTTTTGTTCATATTTGTACTCCCAAAAGCCTGAAGTTGGGTTGTGTATTAAAGTCCCGCAAGACGAACAGGGCAAGGTACTTGTTAAGGCTCCTGGCATGCTGGTGCTGCTCAGGTCAAAAGCAAAAAATAATTTCAACGACGAAAGGTTGAGCGGCCCGCTTGCGTCATGTGTAAGTGTATAACGCACGCCTGTATTACAATCCTGGCCGAGATAGCGAGTTGGTAAAACTTTGAGCGTATTGGCACACGCAGCGTAGCCTGGTATCGTCAATGTGGCATTTGTGCTGCTCAACGAACAAATAGTGTAATTTGCTGAACCGCCACCCTGAGTAAAAGCAATCCTCCCAAGTGTCATGGAACAACCAAATGTGACACCTTGGGACAGATTAAATTGTCCATCTACTCTAAGCAGCAATATAGTAGCAGTACCCGTCGTCGACGCTGTTGTAAATGGTAAAGGATCTATGTAAAAATCAAATGACCCATCAGCGTTTTTCCTTTTCGAATGATGAAGCTGAGGGCCCCCTAAAATTGGATCAAACTTTATTTCTAAATTGTTTATCCCATTCATTTGAGGAACAATATGTACGATAAAATCGGACTCATGTAAAACGCCAGGAATAAGATTATTTAATTTTATTTCGATATAGGTATTGCCAAAAGCATATAACAGTTCAAAACTTACCGTTTTTGCCGGATTACAAATTGCTGGATTTAAGAACTCCATCAAATAATTTGACTGTCCTTGGCATTGGTTAACAGCCATGGTTCCTACAGGACAATTGTACGTCTTGCAGTCTCTGATTTCGGCAGACAAATTGGTAAAATCAATTATGTCTCCAGGCACTCCGTCAACAACAATTGTAAATAGTAAGACTTCTGATGCGTCAGGGAAAGTCAGTGTTTCTCCTAGCTCTCCTCCATTACAACTTTGGTTAGTACCTACGATCCAGGTCACTTCTCCGCTTTCCGTAACGGTTAAGTACTGATAATAAGGATTGGGAGAGCCAATAGTCCCCTTAGAAAATAGCTCGGTTTTTTCGAGATTGATCCGTGAAGTGAAGCCGTTCACAGCCACCAAACCGCTAAATGATAAGTAATTAAAATTCCAAGTAGCTGGTAAATTCATTTGATTCGGATTGTTGGGCAACACTTTCAGCTTTATCTTGTAAATAGCTTGAAAGGCTCCTGGATTATTCGGGTTTGGAGGATAGGAATTAATGTCAGGTAAGACCTTACAAACTTCAAATTGAAAAGGGGAACATTGTGGGATTGGAACCTGCGCTTTTAGTGTTTTTTGAACTAAAAGTAGATTTAGCAGCAGAAGCAAAAAGCCCCCCCCCCCATTTTTTGCAAAATAATGTTTTGTTAACCATGTTAAATTAGATTTAAATTGTGAAAAATTGAACTTGAAAAACATAGCATGAGATAATATACTTTGAACCAAATCAAAAGCCTAAAGGACAGCCCCGCGCCCATTGGCGGGAAGCATACACACAGGAAGGAAATAAATAGAAAATAGCATGCCTTGCGTATTACAAGGCATTGGAACCTTTTGCGTACTAGCGGTAATGTCGTCTATTTTACCCGCCATAGCCTTCCTGCCGTCGCCAAGGCTATGGCAGGTAAAAGCGAAGGTGGGTAAGTGTCGGAACGGTGTGGGATTATCAAAAAAAAGCGCGTGTCGAACCTAGTCGAGTTTACCCGCCGTAGCCTTCCTGCCGTCGCCAAGGCTATGGCAGGTAAAAGCGAAG
>JBBRWA010000362.1:0-5319 GCA_038246345.1 Chitinophagales bacterium | reverse complement strand
GTTTGGGGGTGGTGCTATGGCATAACTTCGCTACTGCTACTAGAATGTCACCGCTACGCGGTTTGGGGGTGGTGCTATGGCATAACTTCGCTACTGCTACTACTAGAATGTCACCGCTACGCGGTTTGGGGGTGGTGCTATGGCATAACTTCGCTACTGCTACTAGAATGTCACCGCTACGCGGTTTGGGGGTGGTGCTATGGCATAACTTCGCTACTGCTACTACTAGAATGTCACCGCTATGCGGTTAGATTGGTTCGTGGAAGATATATTTTTCGTCGTGGTCGATTTCATACTTTTGTAAGAATTCAAGGAATTCCGAACGAAATGTCCGCTTTTTGTGGTGGGCTTCTTGGTTTTTTACATACTTGAAAACGGTATCAACCTGTGATTTTCCGTAGGAGAACGCTCCGTAGCCTAGCTGCCATTCAAATCGATGTTTTAAGAACTTCTGTTCATTTACCCATCCGGATGAGTTTGCTTTGACCTCTCGCATGGCATCGGATAAAGATTGTTTCGGGTTTAACCCAAAAAAACAATGAACATGGTCATCAACGCCATTGACGATCATTGTTTTGTGGCCAAGGTCGTTGATCGATTGGCCGAGGTAGCCAAAAAGCTCTTGTCGGAATTCTGGAAGGATTAGCCCTTTCCTAAATTTCACCGCAAATACGGTTTGAATAAAAATTTGATGGTAAGTGTTAGCCATTGGAAATGTGTTTTGATTTGTTTTACAAATTAATAGAAGCTTCTACTAAATTACGGGCAACAATTGAATAAATCAAGGCTTCCACGAAAATCTATTGCATATTCCACCACGCTTATCTCCCAACATGCACGCTAAACACCCCTTCCTCGCCCCTTTTAGCCGAAAATGACAAAACTTTTATATAATTCTACCCATTCCCACCCAGCTTTTCCCGAAATTCGCGCCGCTTTTTCTCATTCAAAAACAAGTTATGAAAAGATTGCTCTTTCCGGCGGCCCTGCTGCTGTTGTTTATCTCGGCATCCGTTGCCCAAAATATCCAATTTGTGGAGTACGACCTGCCGAACGGCCTGAAAGTATTGCTGCATGAAGACCATTCCACCCCCATTGTGGCCGTATCGGTCATGTATCACGTGGGGTCGAAAAACGAAAAGCCCAAGCGCTCGGGCTTTGCGCACTTCTTCGAGCACCTGCTTTTTGAAGGTTCTGAAAACATCAAGCGCGGCGAATTCGATGATTATGTCAACAATGCGGGTGGCATGATGAATGCAAACACGATGTACGATCGTACCTATTACTACGAAGTGCTGCCCAGTAATCAGTTGGCACTCGGCCTTTGGCTCGAAAGCGAACGTATGTTGCAAGCCAAGGTAGAGCAAGTGGGTATTGAGACGCAGCGCCAAGTGGTAAAAGAAGAGCGCCGCCAGCGCACAGATAACCAGCCCTATGGCAAACTCTTGGAAGAAACCCTCAAGCGATTATACACAGTGCACCCTTATAAATCTTCCGTGATCGGTTCTATGGAAGACCTGAATGCTGCAGTAGAAGAAGACTACAAGACGTTTTACAAAGATTTCTACCGCCCCGACAACGCCATTCTGTCCATTGCCGGTGATATTGACATTGCACAAACCAAGCAGTTGATCGACATATATTTCAAGGATATCCCGAAAGGCAAGGGCGAGATCCAGCGCAAATTCCCGCAGGAGCCAATAAGCACCCATGAAGTGCGCGATACGGTGTACGACAATGTGCAATTGCCCGCCCTCATTTACGCTTACCATATTCCAGCCCAAGGCACCAAAGATTTCTATGCCGTGAAAATGCTCTCCACTTTGCTCAGTCAGGGCGAAAGCAGCCGCATGCAAAAAATCATCGTAGACGAACAGCAAAAGGCCGCTTTCGCAGGATCCTTCACGCTCGAACTGGAAGACCCCGGTGCCAACATCTGCTTCGGCATCGCCAACCTTGGCGTAGAACTGTCTGATCTTGAAAAATCAATGGAAGGTGTTATCACGGATGTACAACGCACCCTGATAACGGCTGAAGAGTTTCAAAAACTGCAAAATCAGGTAGAAAACGACTTTATCTCCGCCAACGACAAAGTAGCGGGCATCGCAGAAAGCCTTGCCAACTATGAAATGTACTACGGCGATGCCGGCCTTATCAACACTGAACTTCAGCGCTACCGCAAAGTGACCCGCGAAGACATCATGGCCGCAGCCAACAAGTACTTCAACAAAAATAACCGGGTGGTTATTTATTGGTTACCCAAACCAAAGCAACCCTAACCGGGTGGCTTTGGGTTTCAGGGTTTCATGGTTAAAAGGTTTCATGGTTTACACGATCTGTTGTAAATTTTGAAAAAGCGTTTCAAGGATAGGAACCAATCGCGTTAACCATGAAACCATGAAACCTTTTAACCATGAAACCTTTTAACCATGAAACCATTTTTCAACCATTTCAGAATAAAATTCACACAAGAATGAAGAACATACTTTTTTTAAGCATACTCTCAATGGCACTCGCCTTTGCTTGTGCGCCCAAAACAGGTGGCAAAACAGCCAGCACCAATATGCCGCCAGTGTCCATGGGCACCGCGCCTAAAATACCAATCCCAACGGGCAATGTGCGCGCACAGGCACCATCAGCAGGGGAAGCGCCAAAAATCCAGATCGGTAAAGCCGAAACTTTCAAGCTTGAAAATGGCCTGACCGTGATCGTGGTAGAGAACCACAAATTGCCAAAGGTGAATTTTCAGATATTTGTCAACAACGACCCTGTGCTGGAGAAAGAAGCCAGCGGATACGTCAGTATGATGGGCCAAATGTTGGGCGCGGGCACCAAAATTCGCTCAAAAGCGCAGATTAATTCGGAAATCGACTTTATCGGTGCGTCACTGAATACCAGTGCAAACGGCGTGTTCGGTTCTTGCCTTAAAAAACACTCCGACAAGATGCTCACCATCATGTCGGACGTGCTGTTGAACCCAACTTTCCCAGCGGAAGAGCTTGACAAAGCAAAGGTTCGGTCGGCCAGTGACCTGGCTTCCCAAAAAGATGATGCCAACGCCATTGCCCGCAATGTTGCTTCTATCATGCGCTACGGCAAAGACCATCCTTACGGTGAAGTGATGACCGAAGCCACCTTGGCCAAAATTACCCTCGACCAAATCAAGGCCCATTATAAAACCTATTTCAAACCCAATATCTCCTACTTCGTTGTCACGGGCGACATCACGAAAGAAGTGGCAGAAAAATACGCACGACAGTTTTTTGGCAGATGGGCCAAAGGGGATGTTCCGAAACATGTATACGGTATTCCCCGGGCTCCTGAAAAAGCAGTGGTGGATTTTGTACACAAGCCAGGCGCTGTTCAATCTGTCATAAATATAACTTACCCAATTGACCTGCAACCCGGCACCCAGGATGTCATCCGCGCACGGGTAACCAATACCATTCTCGGTGGTTACTTCAACAGCCGCGTCAATGCCAACCTGCGTGAAGGCCACGGCTGGACTTACGGAGCACGGACATCTTTGAATCCCGATGAACTCGTTGGTTCGTTTACCGGATCGGCCAGCGTCCGCAACGCCGTTACGGATAGCAGCATAACTGAATTCATTAAAGAAATGCGCCGCCTTGGCAATGAAATGGTGCCAAAGGAAGAACTTCAGGTGGTTAAAAACGTCATTGCAGGCCAGTTCTCCCAAAACCTGGAAGAGCCAGGAACGGTAGCCAGCTTCGCGCTTTCTACAGCCCGCTATAACTTGCCAGCGGATTATTACGAAAAATACCTCGAGGTTTTGCAAAGTGTATCCTCGGCTGAAGTGCAGGCTATGGCGAAAAAGTACGTCAACCCCGATCGGGCGCACATTGTTGTGGTTGGTAATCGCGACGATGTTTCAGAGCGCTTGAAGCCATTTGCTTCCACCGGAAAAATCAACAACTTCGACGCTTTTGGCGACCCAGTCACTATTAGCAATAAAGCTTTGCCTACTGGTTTGACAGCCGATCAAGTCATCGATGATTACATCAATGCGATTGGTGGTGCGGCAAAAATTGCCCTGTTGAAAGACGTGCAAATGGACGCTACCATGCAGGTGCGCGGCCCCTCGTTCGACATCAAAACATGGAAAAAAGGCGGTACTAAAATGTCCATGGAAACAACCATGAATGGCCAGGTGATGAGCAAGCAAATTTATGCCAATGGCAAGGGAAACAACGTAGGCATGGGGCAAACCTCCGAACTCGAAGGCGAAGACCTGGCTGATGCAAGGGAGCAAGCGCTGATGGTCAAAGAAGCCAG
This sequence comes from Chitinophagales bacterium, assembly GCA_038246345.1. Taxonomy (GTDB): domain Bacteria; phylum Bacteroidota; class Bacteroidia; order Chitinophagales; family Saprospiraceae; genus M3007. Next base: position 1,023 of record JBBRWA010000362.1, on the reverse strand, counting down.
CTACAAAACCGAAGGCTACAAGACCGTGCTAAAAGGCATTGAAGAAATTGACGGCAACAACGCCTACATCCTGGAGGTAATCCGTCCTGACGGCAAAAAATTCACCCAGTACTACGACATGAAAACCAGCCTGTTGCTGCGTGAAGTAAGCAGCGCCAAGGGTATGGACGGAAATCCAGCGGTTCAAACATTGGATATCAAAGAATTCAAGCCTGTAGGTGGTGTAATGCTGCCAGCAGTATTTAGCATCAGCGGTTTGTTCCCAGTGCCGCTCACGATTACTTTTACCAGCATCAAAGTCAATGAAGGCATTGATGATGCTGTTTTTAAAATGTAAACTGACTAAATCCAACTTTTTATTATCAACCACTCATTTTCAACTATGAAAAAATTAATAATGCTGCTTGTACTGGCAATGGCCGCTACAGGACTTTTCGCTCAAAAAGGCAAATCAACACAGGTAGAATTGAAAACTGCCATTGATAGCGTAAACTATGCTTATGGCTTCAATTTCGCTTCTTCGCTCAAGCGGGTGATGGACAAAGACCTGAATTTCGACCTTTTCATCGCTGGCTTGCGTACCGCACTTGATGGAGCTGCTCCAAAAATTGCGCCTGAAAAGGCCACGGAATACTTCAATACTTACAGCACCAATATTTCAACGCCTCGTGCTGAAGCAAACTGGAAAGTTGACAACGTTGCCTTTCTGGAAACAAACAAAAAGCGGGCAGGTGTCACTACAACGGCCAGCGGTTTGCAGTACGAAGTAATCAGTAGCGGAACGGGCACTGTAACGCCTAAAGCAACCGACAAGGTGGAAGTACACTACACCGGTTTGCTCATCGATGGACAGGTATTTGATAGCTCTGTGAAGCGCAACCAAACCGCAACTTTTGGCCTTAACCAGGTTATTCCAGGTTGGACAGAAGGGCTCCAGTTCATGAAAGTCGGCGACAAGTTCAGGTTTTTCATTCCTTACAACCTCGCTTATGGCGAGCAAGCTCGCGGCGCCATCATCAAAGG
>JBBRWA010000361.1:0-5320 GCA_038246345.1 Chitinophagales bacterium | reverse complement strand
GTTCAACTCAAAGCTCCCGCAACCAAGCCCTTGGGCGGCTCGGTAGGGGAAAAGGGCGTGCGGGGCTTGGCTGCGGGAGCTTTGCTAAAAGTTAGTGCCAATGAAAAGAAAAATAAACGTTATATAAAGAAAAAGGAGGCAACGGCTGCAACCGCTACCTCCCGACCGACTCGCCAGAGTCACCCGGTAGCACCGAAATGGCCGGGCTAAACAAGCAGAGTAGGACTTACCAAAAATTTTACAAAACTATGGAACTTTCAACTGGTTTCAACTACATGCACCTAAAACTGATCGCGTTTTTGGTATTATTGGTGCTTCAAATCCATGTACTGGCACAAGACCCACCTGAACCTTGCGGTTTTGGTGCTGCCATGCAGATGATGCAACAGCATGATCCAAGTTATCAAAACGCTCTACAAAATTTCGACCAAGGAAGTGGAGGGCAGGAATCCTGTGAAAACAACGCACAATACTTAATCCCTGTGGTATTCCACGTGCTACACAACAACGGACCGGAGAATATAGGTGAAGCACAAATTGATGAGGCATTGGCTCAAATGAATCTCCAATTTGCGGGCGGTGAAGGTGGGTTCAACACCCAGATTCAATTTACAAGAGCCAGAATTGATCCTAACGGTAATTGTACAAGCGGAATAAATCGTATCTTTACTAGCGTTCCTGATGCTAATGTAGAGAATTTCTATGACGATGTGGCCATGAAAAACTTGAGTCGTTGGCCTACAGATCGCTATGTAAATATTTGGATTGTACGATGTATCCTTCCTGATAATGATTGTTCTGACGCAGAGGGCAAACTCGGCTATGCCTTACTGCCTCCAATATCGTCGGAGCTTGATGGAATCGTGATAGTACACAGATTTTTGGGAACTTCTGGTACCGCAACAGGGAATGAGACAAACGTACTTACTCACGAGATGGGACACTATCTTTCATTGTATCACGTATGGGGAGAAGATTATGCATTGAATATCACAGACATGTGCAATAAATCCTGCCATACTGAAGATAATTGCGAGATGCTCGGTGACAGGGTTTGCGATACAGACCCGTGTCATTTTTTTCATATTGCAAGCTCGGATTGTTCGGATATTCCCACCAATTGCGAAAGTTGTGTAGATTTTCCAGCAGGATTATATATCTATCCCAAGAACAACTATATGTCCTATTACTACTCCTGTCAAGATCGCTTTACCGAGTGTCAATCGGCTCGTATGAAATTCGCGCTGGAGAACTATCGGCAGGGATTGTGGTCTGAATCTAACCTCACCTGCACCGGTGCAGGCGGTTTCTTTGGCAACGATATCGTCATACAAACAAATACGAACTGGACAACTGCCAACCTGCCAAACAGTGGCAACATCACCATAACAGGAACACTGACCATACAGCCTGACCCTGCCGCTCCAAATACGCCGGTTACGCTCAATATTGGAGCAGGCGTGACGGTTCATTTCTGTGAAAGCGGAAAAACGGTGGTGAAGCCAAACGCTATACTTGATCTTTCGGGAACACTCACCAACAGTTGCAAAGGCCAGTGGAAGGGCGTGGAAGTTTGGGGAGATAACACCAAATCTCAGTATGTAGAAAACGGAAGACGCTGGCAAGGTCGATTGGTGGGTCGCAGCGGGGCGGTAATAGAAAACGCAAAAACAGGCGCACAACTTTGGGGGCCAGATTATTACGCCAATGCTGGAGGTCAAATATCCTGCACGGGAACTACATTCCGAAATAACTACCGTGCGGTGGAATTTGCCCCTTACGAGAACTTTTGGCCATTTTCCAATCCACCAGGATGGCTCAACGATGTTCGGGACTATTTTGGCTTATTTTCTGGCTGCACCTTCCTTACAAATGATGAATACCTCGGTTCACAGCAGTTCCATGCCTTTTTGCACATGACTGGCGTGCGGGGTGTTCGTGTATCAGGTTCGTCATTTACCAATAACCGCATAATTACTAGCAACAATTTTGTAGATTGGGGCTACGGCATTTTTGCCACAGATGCCGGGTTCAATGTGACTGCAACACCTGTGGGGAATACCGTCCCGCCATCATACATCGCCTCCGGGTTCAATAATCTTGGGTATGGTATTTACACGGCAAACACCACAGGGAATAAACCGTATTCTGTGCAACAATCCAATTTCAACGGTTGCTTCGTCGGGCTTTATAACAAGGGGGTTTCGGCTGGAGTGACGTTGTTCAATACCTTCAACCTTGGGAATGTACCGAGTACCGCCATTATTCCAATTACGCCGCTCGGCTCACCGATGCAACAGGATCAGGTGGGCACCATGTTTGAGAACGCCATTTCGGGCTTTACCTTTGAGGAGAACGATTTTTTGAAAGTGGCGGGCAATGTGACCAACACCATCGGAAGTATCTGCAAGAACACGGGCACTTTCAATAATCTGGTGCGCAAAAACCGATACACAGGCATCTCGTATGGCAATGTGGCTAATGATCAAAACGCTATTTATACCAGCCCGCCACGCGGACTGAATTACCTGTGCAATAAAAACACCAATGTCAGCATTCATGACTTTTTGGTCACCACTAATGGATTTATTAGAAACAGACAAGGAATATTTGTCTCTTTTGAACCAACGACGAACACCTACGTGTACGGTGCTGCGGGCAACGAATTTTCGTATTTCCCGGGTACGACCCAGTCGGACTTTAAAAATGCAGGAGGAGGCCTGACCTACTACTACGACCCGAACAAGCCTAATCAGGAACCGTTGGATTTTTCCGCTGGTTTTAATAAACTTGATTCAGATGGTAACGACTGTCTGACCAATTACTGCAAGCCGCCCTGCAAGTCTGACACTGAACTGGCGCAAATCAAGAGTGAGTACTACACCGATCACAGCATCTGGCAAGGATTGAGGGCCGACTATGCACTTGCCCCCACGCAGCAAAAAGCAGAAGGTATTGCATTCAGGCAGAGCCGTATGGATGCAGCGGCCTACATGATCGTACTACACGAACTGCACGATACCATAGACTTTTCTTTGGATACCTTGCGTACATGGGTTGGCAACATGCAAAGCCTTGAATCCGATCTTTGGTTGGCAACTGATTATGTCCGTACTGGAGAGGCCAGCACAGCAACTTCATTGCTCAACGCCGCACCTGCCAAGTACCAGTTGGACAGTGAGGGGCAGGGTAAGGTCAATGATTTCAAATCGGTACTTGATTTGTTAGCTGGCAAACAAGTCTTTGGGTTAGATCCAACAACCTGTAACGGACTTGCGACCTATGCCGCTTCTGAAGGATATGCCGCAGGGCTGGCACAGAATATCCTGACTTGGTATGGGGTCAATTTTCCGCCTGCTTATACGCTTAACGCGGCAGAAGAACGAAGTAACAATTCTTTATTCGACAAATTCGCTCATGGAAGGTCAGTCATTATCGTTCCCAACCCAAGTAGTGGCCCTGTCACACTGTGGGTTACGTTACCAAATACTGCACCAAAGGCGACTTTGCGGATATTGGACGTGAACGGACGCTTGGTGCAGGTCTTTGATGCGCTGACAACCAATGGAGAAACACACTTGACCTTTCCTACCTCTGGCATGTATTTCTACCAACTCATGACTAATGGCCAGATAGTGGAATCCGGCAAAATCGTGATCCAGCGTTAACTCACTTTGTCACCAGCCCGATTGGTCGTTGCAGAGACCAATCAGGCTTTTTATATTCGAGAAGATGAAATGTTTTTTATTGATTATCGTGCTTTGTTTTACTCAACTCTGTGCAAGCGGGCAGTACGGATATTCTAAGGTTTATGATTTTGACAGGCCGGGGATGAGTTTCTTTAATTTAAGGATAAAAAACGATACGATATTGCTGTTTGGCCCTAATTACCATGATTCAATACCCAATTTGCAAGGGCTGTTTTTTGCTAAAATGGACACATCAGGAAATGTGTTGTCATACAACACGGACTTTGATAGTCTCGGAGGAGATTGGTCGGTAAGACCGCATTGTACAATACATAGACTAAACGACGATTCTGGTTATGTTATTCCTGCCAGCAGTTTTACACGATCAACCGGAATTTTATGCTTTGTCAACAACGAAGGAGAATTCACCAAAATAGTCGAATATCCTGACAGCACAACCATAGTTGATTTTTATGATAGAATCATTGAAACGAATTCCGGGCTACTGGTTTTTGGCAGAAAACAACGCAATGATTATCGTAGCGATGTTTTCGTCATGAAAACCGACAAGCAGGGCAATAAACTCTGGGAGAAATACTACGACAGCCCGGGAAGGCAGTGGTTATTGGGTACCATTTACAAAGAAAATGATAATCAATACCTCATCGGCGCAGCGACAACCAAACCTCAGAACACGCCATTCAATCAATTAGACTACCAAACTGTTTTTTTTAGAATAGACAGTTCAGGGAACAAATTGTGGCAATGGGAAAGTCTCTTAGGATTAAATGAAATTGGGCCGGGCTCGCTGCAAAAGAACAATGATGGTAACTGGATGTATGCAGGTGGAGAAATAATTGTATTTGCAAACCAAGGTTACATTACTAAAAACACTAAAATTGTAATAAGGGATGAAGATTTTAACTTAATTGTCGAAAAAATCGTTTCACCCCCATATTCAGAATTAAACGGCTTTGTTGATATTCAGCCCACCCAGGACGGCAACTTGCTTGGCATCGGCTCTATGACTACACCGCCACTTTGGACACAACCCAATGCCCTTGCCGGGTGGATGTACAAATTTGACAACAATCTCAACAGTATCTGGAGCAGAGAAGATACGGTGTTTTACAACCTTCAAATCTATACCGATCATTGGCTGCATGGGGCCGTGCAACTACCGAGCGGCAGTATTATCGCAGCAGGCCAAATCAATGTGTATTATCCCTCGCCAGGAAAATCATGGGGCTGGATCATTAAAGTCAGCAAGGATGGCTGTATTGATACACTGGCGTGTTCGGTTTCGTTAACTCCTGAAATAGAAACTTACCAAGAATCAAATTTAAAAGTATATCCCAATCCTACAAATGGGTTACTATTTTTTGACGCTACTGAAATGCAATGGGACATAATTGAGATAATCAATTCGCGGGGTCAAGTTATTAAGATATTCAACAAACCCAATAAAACCGAACTCAACCTCACAGATATGCCGGCTGGTATGTACATGATCAGGTTTGTTCGCAAGGGTGAAAGCATGGTCAGGCGTGTCTTCAAAACGTAAAATGGCACTAACTACGGATGTGCGAAAAAACCTCCTAAGCGTCGGTTCATTCGCACATCCAACCGTT
>JBBRWA010000360.1:0-5338 GCA_038246345.1 Chitinophagales bacterium | reverse complement strand
TCGGAACATTTTAACCGACGAACAACGAAAATGAATGGCAAATTTGGCCACCTATTCACATCACATTCGCCGGATGAGGCACTTATAGCCGAAAGGTAATTCTATGGCCCGAAAGGATTGGAGCAAGTTCGGCAGAATGTTGTTTTTGGAGCGCATTTGACCTGAAAACGGTTGCAATTTCAAGTTCTAATACTTTGTGTCGTAGTTTTGCCGCGAAATACATCCATTCCAAAGATGCAAGCACAACAATTTAAAATAGAGCACTTCACGTACAATTTACCGGAAAACCGGATCGCCAAATACCCATTGGCGGAAAGAGCATCCAGCAAATTGTTGGTCTACCAGAAAGGTGGCATAGTGGAGGATACCTACGGTAATATCGACCAATACATTCCTGAAAATGCGCTGTTGATTTTCAATGACACCAAAGTGATCCACGCCAGAATCATGTTTCAAAATTCGACTGGCGGTAGGGTAGAGGTGTTCTGTTTGGAACCCGCCGAAGAAAACGCAACGCCCGATGTCGCCATGGCCCAAACGAGGAGCGTGCGTTGGAAATGCATGGTTGGACGCATTGGCAAATGGAAGGAAAAAACATTGGTCCATCGTTCGCCGGAGTTTCAATTTTCTGCAACAATCATTGAACGCAATGAAAGTACCCATACCATAGAATTCAGTTGGCAGCCCGAAACGCTGTCCTTTGCTGAGCTCCTTGAAAGCATTGGTGAAATGCCCATTCCCCCATACCTGAAAAGGGAAAGCGAAGCGATAGATTCAAGTCGATATCAAACTGTTTATGCGAAACAAAAAGGTTCCGTCGCCGCACCAACGGCAGGGCTGCACTTCACCGAAAGTATTTTTGAGCGCTTGCAGGCAAAGGGTATCTCCAAAAACTATGTAACCCTACATGTCGGCGCTGGCACCTTCAAGCCCGTGAAATCTGAAACCATGCAAGGCCATGAAATGCATGCCGAATGGATTGATGTTCAGGCTGAAACCATAGAAAACATCTTGCAGCAATTGCAGACAACAGGAAAAACCATTGCGGTGGGAACGACCTCGCTGCGCACCATGGAGACCCTTTATTGGATGGGCGTGAAAGCGCATGAAAGCCCCAAAGCAAACGTTCAAGCACTGGAAATCAAACAATGGGATCCTTATGAAATAATCACTGACCTGAGTGCCATTGATGCCCTGCAATCATTGCTCGACTGGATGAACCTGCATAAAGCACCGCGTTTGATCTGTAAAACCCAGATCATCATTGTGCCTACCTATCGGCTGAAAATTGCCGATGCCCTTATCACCAACTTCCACCAACCCAACTCAACGCTGCTGTTGCTGGTGGCAGCGGTCACGGGCGAAAACTGGCGTGACATCTACAATTATGCCTTGGAAAATGAGTTTAGGTTTCTGAGTTATGGGGATGGGAGTTTGCTATTTAATGAATAGACGTAATGGCGCGGGGAGGATAAAATGGTGGACGCGGCACTTGCCATGGAAGCTTTTTTGAAACATCTAGTGGGCTGTTTTTGACTGACTAGTGGGCCGTCAAGTCAGTTTCGACGGGTGAATTACCATCTATCTGAGCAAAAGATCTTAACATGCGCCCAAATTTGTCAACATGAAAAAAATGTTGACAAATGCTCACTCCGCCGCCAGGCCAAGCCGCCGAACAGCTTTTTTTTGAAGTTGTCAAAGCTCGCCCAGAGCCCAAGTAAAACAGTCGACAACCAATTCCCACGATCCATTTTTTGTAGAAAACAACACTTGCCCAGTAAGCATTCACCTGTCGAAACTGACTTGCAGGACCACTAGTGCCTATTGTTGAAGTGTCATCCCGCATGGCATGGAGTTACCAAGCTTGTTTTAAACTACATTGGAGTCAATATTTGGTATGTTGCCTATGAAATCCCCCAAAAGCACAGCAGCCTCAAGGATTATGCCCGTCCCACGGCGACAAGCACAATACCACTCCGATTAAAAACGTGCACTACGATTATTTGATTAAAGATGGCTCGCAGTGATGGCCTTGACAAGGGGCGAAGAGTTGAGCGTATTGCTGCATAAATTGTTGGTAGTAACAATTTAGGGGTTGTATCAGAAGGGCAGGGCCGGGATAGTCAACAAAATTTAATTCTATTCGAGCGTTAGACCTTCCAAGTTTTAAAAACCTGGAAGGTCTTCGCCAAGAAATTCGAAATAAAGCTTGGCTACATTTTCAATGTAGGACTTTTCACACAACCCCAAGGGCCCTTTGGTCTGACGATTTTTCATCGTCCGACCAATAAGTAAAAACAAATTCAGCCTTTCGCCATCGGTCAATGGATCCACTGGTTTCCAATCTCAAGAGGGCGTCTTTCGCAATCTCCACCACAACGCAACGCCCAGCAACAGCACCAACCCCACCACCCAAATCCAATTCCCTCCCCCCGGCTCCACCACCCGATCATCACCCACCATCACCATGCCCGCCCAAAAATAGGGCGATTGCATGGTCGACCGCAGCTCCGTATCGCCAATATAGGCCAACTTCGCTGCGCGTAATGCCTGCCCGACGCTGCTGCCGCTTTCCAAGTTCCGATAAAATCCCGCCAGCAATCTACTGGTGCTCTGGTCATTCACCGACCAAAGACTCGATACCACACAGGCCGCGCCCGCCTGCGCGAAGGCGCGCGCCAGGCTCATGACCCCTTCTCCCGACTGCAACTGGCCCAAGCCTGTTTGGCAAGCGCTCAGGGTCACCAAGTCGGCTTGCAAAGGCAGCGCATAGATACTGGGCAAGTATAATGGCTGGTCGAAGAGTTCCAGCCGGGGCAGCTGGCCGTCCTCCTGTGTCGCAAAAGCGTGGGTCGATAAATGCAGCACCCGGTACAAGCCTGCTTCCCGGGTAAAATGCTCCACGTCAGCGCTTGCATTCAACAATGCTTTGCAGTTGGATGGCCGCTCCGAGGCAAGGGAATTTAAAGGGGCCAACCCTCGTGCTCCTTTGGCAAAGCCGGGTGCCAGGCAAAGGGCGTAGTCCCCTGCGTTTGATTTCAGTTTTTTTTGCTGCCCCAACACACTCAGCGACCAGGCGTAGCGAACCTGGTGCCGTCGTATCAAATAGGCTGCATTGCGCAAGGAAGTGCTGGCTTCAGGTGGTGATGTCACCAAGGCATCAAAGGGAATAAAATTTAAAAAGCCATCCGGTATAATATTGATGATTTGCGCACTTGCCAGTTCCGCCGGCAAGAGTTTTTGCCAAAGCAAATAAGCGGCATTCAAATAGCCCTGGGGATCGTTCAGTATCGCATTCTGGTTTTCAAAATAGGCCAAATACTGTCCAACCAATGCCTGCAAAGCCGCTGAGTTTTCAAAAGAAAACCAACTTGCTGCTTTGTTTTGCTGAAAAATAAATACTTCTATATAGGCCGGCCCCACAAAATATTCCAGCAAAGCCTCGCCTTCCTGGAGACTGTTTTGTGCATCCAATGCCGTTGCCAATTGCTGCTCGGCGAGTTGCGGATACGCAGCGCTGAGCGCTGATTCCAGTTCATTGATCCGTACAGAAAGCGCATCGGCTTCGCTGCGCCATTGTGGGAGTAGTTTGTCGTCAGGGTGCAGCAGTATCTGCTTTTCGAACGCAGAAAAATGCTGGCGCAAGGTGTTGAGTTCTGAAAAACGACGGTCGCTTTCCGCCAGACGCTGCCGCACGAGGTTGTCCTGCATGGCGTCGTTGAGCAGCGAGGCTTTGCTGCGTTCGGCAATCGAGAATGCTTTGTCAAGGTATTTCGATGCTCCTGTTTTTTCAAAAAGCAGCCGTGCCACCCGCATGGCCGACAGCTCCCGTTCGCGACTGCTGCGTTGCAAATTCAGTTTTGAGCTGCTGTACTGAAATGTTTTTCGCTGTTGGGTTTCCGCTTTCCAGGCGAGATCGTGGCAGTCGAGGGCCAAGGTAAGCCAGCCGGAGTTACCGCTTTTAGTATAGGCTTGTTGCGCTGCTGCGGCCTTTACCGCCAGCGCTTCGAAAATCACATTTTCTTCGTAAAAACTGACAATCCTGGGGTTCTCTTCCGGCCTGATTGGTTGAAAACCTTGCAGCACAGCACTTAATGCGCGGTTGGCGGCATCCATCGCTAGCCGGGTATTAACACGCAATAAATACAATTCAGCCAGGGCAATATAGATTTTGCCCAGTTCGCGGGACTGCGCACCAAAAACCTGTTCAGCATCGCTGCGGGCTCCCTGAAGCAATAGTAGGGCTTCGGATAATTTTCCCAATCGCAGTTTGGCAATTCCTGCCGTTCGCCGGGAATAGCTGCGGTATTCCAGGGCTAGTCCTTTAGAACTTCTCGATGCCAGCAGTTTCAAGGATTCATCGGCACTGCGGGCGGCTTGTTGCAGCTGTCCTTTATCGAGCATTACTTGTGCGAGCGCACCCAGCAACAAGGCTCGTTTGAGTTTCGAGACATCCTGAAAGCCCAAGCCCTGCCGCTGGTATTTCTCTGCCGCCTCGTAATCGCCTTTATTCCAATAGGCGATGCCAATGTTGCAATACACGCCGGCCATGGTTTCATTGTCACCCGGGAGCATCAGCGTTTTAAAGAACACTGCTAAGGCTTTGTCGTCGTCGCCAAGTCGGGTGAAGCAGTTGCCCAGCGGCTTGTATATGAATTCAATGGCATCAAAATCCTCGAATCGGAAGCGCTCGTACATGCTGGCAGCATCCTGAAATGCGGCAATGGCTTGCATCATTTTGCCGGCCTGCACCAGATCGGTTCCACGATTTGATTGAACGTAGCAGCAAAGGCTCCATTCTTCTTCGCTCCGTGGCTCCCGCCATTTTCCGGCCCAAGTTTCATCGAGGTAGCGGGACGCAGCCTGGTATTGATCGGTTTCGTAGAAAAAATCGGACACATCCATCCGGGTAGTAAGCCAAACACCCAAGTTGTTTTGCCTGCGGGCCAAATCCGCTTTGGCTGCTGAATAAAACAAAAAGCTGTCTGCGGGACCATAAACATAATAGTGCTCGATGGGGATGTCGTATTGAGCGGGATCAGCGTAGGGCTGGGCCAGCAAGAAGCAGGGGGCAACAAGTAAAAAGATCAGGAAGATTTGAACGCGAAAAGGAGGCATTTGCCCTGGATTTTAAGGGGCAAAATAGGGCACTTTCCTGGGATTCTTCACGTATAGCCCTGAAAGGGCGAAATCTCTAACATGGGGCAGCGCCCTATGTGGGTGCCGGGTGTGGGTGCCGGGTGTGGGTACCCGGGTGTGTGGGCGCCGGGTGTGGGTGCCGGGTGTGGGTGCCGGGTGTGGGTACCCGGGTGTGGGTACCCGGGTGTGTGGGTGCCGG
>JBBRWA010000359.1:0-5362 GCA_038246345.1 Chitinophagales bacterium | reverse complement strand
GGACGGGGGGAACGGATTGGTTCAAAAGCATAGTGACCCGCCTACGCCACCGTCCTGCGGACGGGGGGAACGGATTGGTTCAAAAGCATAGTGACCCGCCTACGCCACCGTCCTGCGGACGGGGGGCTTCGGCGGGTAAAGGAGAGATGGCAGAGTTGGTTTAATGTACCTGATTCGAAATCAGGCGTACCTTCGCGGGTACCGGGGGTTCGAATCCCTCTCTCTCCGCCCAAAATTATTGGCTTACACGTATAGCACGTGTGAGCCATTTGTATTTTGCCTGAATTCCAGGCAAAATCAGAAAACTATCGGTTCGACAACCAAGTTGTTAATAATCGATGCTTAATGGAAAACCACTATTTGTCTTTTAGAAACTTTCATACATTTGGATCTTCTAAATGATTACCAACATGGAAAAAGCAGCATTTACAACATTGTTCGATAAATCAAAAGGGCTGTTTCAGGCTGGGCTCGGCCTGAAGGCATTTAAGGAGCTCTTAAAAGAATGGGAAGCATTGTTTGAGGACGATGATGTTAGTTTTGAACGTTATAAGACCACTGTTGGCTGTTTGGTATTCGAGTCCGAAATCAACAGTTTGCTGGAGGAGCAACTTAAACCCGATCAGTTAATGGCTGCCATCCACGAAAAATTCTTCCGCACTAGGGATAAGCGCTGTGAGGTTGGTCAGGTGTTGAGCCATATTAAAAACAAGGAAAAAGAAATCTACAATGCTTTTAAAGAAAATGCTCAATCTGTAGCGCTGATATTGAAAGACGAGTCCTCGCTGTTTAAAGATTCGAAAAACAACGATTATGCTGACATTAGTTCCGTTGTCTGTTCCGATGTGGTCGGCATAGATTCCCCAGACGACCCGGAGATTTTTTTGCATTTATGTCCAATATTCTATTATGACAGACAATTAATTCCTGATGCAGAGATTTTCGGCTCGGGATACATGATCGCACCGAATATAATCGTGACAGCCGGGCATGTTGTCCAGTCGATACGGGAATCTGGTTGCGCGGTAGAGGACGTGATTTTTATTCTTGGAATGGATAGCTTTGGCGCTGAGGAAACCCTTCTCAAAACCAGAAAAGATCGTATTTATCGGCTACGCCAGGAAAATGTGCAAGAGAACAGCCAGATCATCCTAGGCGAGGGAGGCGATTCGGCCTGGCTGATAGTGGAGCCATACCACAAAGAGCAAACAGGCAACCCACCGGGCAAGCCCGCCTTAGAGAACCGCATTCCGGCTCCCAAAAGCCTTGAGAAAGACCAACCCGTTTACGCACTGGGGCACGGGCTTGGGGTACCGATGAAACTGTCGTTCGGCGGCAACATCGAGCATCCGCCAAAAGGGGGCTGGATTGGCTGCAACCTGGATATCTTTCCCGGGAATTCGGGCTCGCCTATATTTCATGCCAATACCCACGAACTGCTCGGAATTATTAGTGGGCCTGACAACCTGTGGCAACCCATTTTCAAGAACCAAAATTGTGTCTCCTATGAAATAGACAACAGCGGCAACCAATCCGTGCAAACCAGTGACATAACACCGCTCATCCATAAATTTCAAAACCCATGAATACAATCTCAGAGGGCTACCCATTTTGCTTTGCCATGAAAGATAGCAGTACCATTTACCTGTATGTTTTGGTAAAGGTGCCTGCTGGTATGACCATCCAATTTCCAACGGCTGGCCGACTGGACGGACAGATCAAGGCTTTTGATATAACCTTGGCAGGAACCGCAAGCACACCGGGCAATGGCGTAAATCAATACATGCATTACGCGTTCAACATGAATGAAAATAGCCAGACAATAAATACCATTATGGTTATTACAAAACCATCTACCCCTCCCAGTGCGAAAGCCATAGGAACCATGACAATCGCTGTGGACATCATGGAAGAGGTTGGCAACCCGTCATCCTTGCCGACCTTGAGCAATATCACAGACCCGGCATTGGATACACCTTATGTATGCACCAAATTGAACCAAACAGGCCCAAACATCCTTGGCTTTGATACTGAAATTTATGTCCTTAGTGGTACTCCAAAGCAGTTTTCTAACAACCAAGGCGAACCTTCTGGGACTGACATTATGGATACCCTCTCGACAATTACGGGCAGCGGAACCACCGGGTCGCTTGATTATTCCGTCAATCATACTTATGATATCCCTTCCGTCCACACTACAAAAGGAGCTCATAGTGCGAATTACAACAATGGCAGAAAGGGCAAAACCAAGAATAAGCACCACAACAAAACCCCCTTCCCAAGGCTCCGGCGCAAGCCCAAAGCATAGCTAATCAAAATGTCAACATGCGCCATCTCAAAATCACTTGTTGCTGCCTGCTCCTCTTTAGCATGGCCATAGCGCAAAAGATAGATACCGCATCCATCAATGGAAGTAACGCCCGCGCATTTGCCCTGCACGAAACTGCAGGAGATTCGGTACTACAAATATGTTTCGAGCTCTTGCGACAATCCCGGCAAGCAGGATATCTGAAAGGACAAGGCGATGCTTGTGTGACCATTGCTTCCATTTATCAATGCCAGGATAATTTTATTAAAAGCGACAGCTTTTTCAACGCTGCCTTGCATATTCGCCTAGAGATTGGCGACAGCCTCCGGGTAGCTGCCGTACTCATAAACTTGGGCATCAACCGGTGCCTCCAAACCCAATATGACGCTGCCATTGAAAACATCCTCAAAGCCATCTCGATATTGGAATCAAATCAAAGGCCCGATTACGATTTGCTGGGAGGTGCCTACCTCGAACTCTCCAGTATTTTTGACGAATACCTGGAGCCCGAAGAAGCTTTGCTTTACGCCCAAAAGGGGCTTCAAACCTATATTAAGACAAATAATACTGAATCAGTAGGCCAAGCAGCATACGCATTGGGCAACCGTCTGCACGAAAATGGAAATTTGGACAGCGCTCTCTTCTACTACAACCTGGCCTATAACAATTTCATGGCCTCCTCCAAAGACCTGGACTACATTGCCGAAATCTTGACCAACAAAGGCATTGTTTATACCGAAAAAGGCAATTTTGCCTTAGCCAAGGAAAACTTTGATCAGGCAGAGGCAATGCTACAGCAATTGGGGAAGGATGCCGACTATTTCCACTACTACCTGAACAAAGCTGACTGGTTCATCCAGCAAGACAATCCGTTGAAAGGACTAGAATACCTGAAAAAAGCCCAGCTCGAAGGTGCGTTCAACAATTATGACAAAAATTTCCTGTATGAAAGCCTGGCAAAAACATACGCGAGCCTGAACCAAACCGACAGCGCCTATCACTACCAATCAGCGGCATACAGCGTGCGCGATTCCATTTACAATGAGAGCAAACGCAAGGAATTTATCAAATTTCAGGCACAACGGTATAAAAACGAACTTGTCCAGCAAGCTGCCATTAACCAGCAAAAAAACGCTCGGGTGCAGCAGTTGCTGATCACGGTTGCATCCCTCGGCATTATTGCCCTTTTGTTAGGATTCGCATTTATTCAACGCCGCAAAGCTTTCCAGCTCATCAGCCGGCAACGAGAAACCTTGCACCAGCAGGCAGTCGATGAACTCATTCAAGCCAGCGAACTCAAATTCCTCAATGCCAGCATCGAAGGTGGCGAGATGGCCAAGGAAAACATTTCCAGGGAAATACACGACCGGCTGGGCAGCGCCATGGTCACCCTGAGTTGGCAATACGATGCTGTGCTGGAAGAGATTCCAGCAGATGCCCCCCACCACCAACAGATGACAAGACTAAACGCTGCGCTCAAAAACCTTTACCAGGATATCCGGCACATCGCGCACCAATTGGGTTCCGGAGTCCTGGAAAGGGTTGGCCTAGTGCCAGTTTTAGAGGAATTATGTCAGGATATTGCTGCCGATAAAAAATTGTCCGTGGATTTCTCCTGCTTCGGCTTAAATGAGCGCCTGAGCTTTTTCCAGGAAATCAACATCCTGCGCATCGTACAGGAATTGGTCAGCAACACCTTGAAATACGCCGATGCCAGGCAACTGTCCGTCCAAATCAACCGAATTGGCAACGACCTGAACATCATGGTCGAGGACAACGGCAAAGGCTTCGACCCGGCAAATATTCGGGGTCGCGGCCTGGGCATGACAAACGTAGAAAACCGAATCAGAACCCTGAATGGAACCATACAAGTGGAGAGCCAGCCCGACACGGGCACCAGCGTCATTCTCAATATTCCCATCACCCAATCCGAAAGCCCAATACTACATGATGACCAGGCCCATTAAAATCATTATTGCCGACGACCACGAAATTGTGCTCGATGGGCTGAAAGCTATTCTCAACCCTGGGACAAGCGGGCCCGAGCAGCCTGATGGCCTGCTTCCAGTTGGGATCAACTACGACAAACATCCATTTCAAATCATCGGCGTGGCAAAAAGCGGGGAAGACCTGATGGATCGAATGGAGGTAATTCGCAATGCTGATGTCCTGGTATTGGACTATTCCATGACCGGTATGAACGGGATCGAAGCCGCTGTGCTGGCGAAAAAAGCGCATCCACACATCAAGGTCGTCTTGTTCTCCATGTATGAATCCGATGCGCTGATTAAAGATGCTTTTGCCTGTAATATTGAAGGTTACGTGACCAAAGGGGAAGGCCGGCAACGCTTGTTGGATGTTATCAAGCGGGTGTTTAAGGGCGAAAAAATGTACCCTCAAATCAAAAACCCTTCTGTTTCGATACCGGGAGCTGCAAAGGCCAAATCCGGAGACCTCCCCTTGTCGAAACGCGAACGGGAAATCGTGTGCGAGATCGTTCAAGGTGCTACAACGGAGGAAATTGCCCAAAAACTGCAAATCGCCTTTAATACCGTGGAAGTACATAGAAGCAATATTTATAGAAAGTTGGGTATCAATAAAATGACTGATTTGGTGAAAATCGCGCTGGAGCACGATTTGTGCGGTGGCTGAAATATTAAAAAAATGGGTAACTATCCAGCCGCTCTCACCATCGCTCGCTTCCCTTCCTTTGAGTTGTCCTGCTGTGAGCATCAGTCCACGTAAAATGCGCTGAATGTACCAATACAGAAACATCCTGAATTGCTTTTCCCCTTTTAACGTGGACGGATGCTTACAGCAGGACAACTCAGGGTAATGGAAGCAGGTGATCGTGAAGGCGGCTGGATAGTTACAAAAAATGAACGCATAGTGGAATACCATTATTTATATAATTAAAATGGGGTGTACGTTTGCAATGCAGTGCAATGAAGACTAATCAGCCTCAAAATTTATTCAGTCAGAAATAACCCGCGCTTTTACAATTCAAACAAATGGATTTGCCCGGCTGGTGACGCATGTTGCCAGGGTTGGAGT
>JBBRWA010000358.1:0-5370 GCA_038246345.1 Chitinophagales bacterium | reverse complement strand
TCAAAGGCGGCTTTACTCGACCCAAGCTTTTGTTAAGGCGAGTTGTACTTACCCTCCTTCGCTTTTACCTGCCATAGCCTTGGCGACGGCAGGAAGGCTACGGCGGGTAAACCTGACGACATTACCGCTAGTACGCAAAAGGTTCCAATGCCTTGAATACGCAAGGCATGCTATTTTCTACTTATTTCCTTCCTGTGTGTATGCTTCCCGCCAATGGGCGCGGTGCCGTCCTTTAGGCTTTTGATTTGGTTCAAAGTATATTCTCTCATGCTATGGTTTTCACTTTTAAATTTTCTCACTTTAAAACAAATTTATCATGTTTCACGAAATTTTCTTTTGTAAAAAATGGGGGGGGGGCTTTTTTGCTTCTGCTCTTTACGATGTCTATTTATTGTCAAACTACTTTTAACCCAATTCAACTAGGCTGCGGAAGGCTCACCCTTGAAATTGTACCCAAGCCTTATACCGGAGATACAGTCATCGTTAATTGTCAAGATTGTTGTTCCGGAACTATTTCATGCGAGCGGATAGAGTACCAAGTTTTTTTGAGGGCCACTCCAGGTGCGCCCATTCAATTGAATGGCAATTTTTCCCTTGATTTCAATGATTTGTTTATAAGTCTAAAGTTGAATCGTGTAAATGCCGTTATCTCCGGGATCAATCAATTGCAAACTGAATCATGCCATGCAAGCTATTTGGATGATTTTACCGATAACTATAAAGTCAGCGCCCAAGAAGATGAAGTTACCTTGAACCTTTCCACCCTGCCATTGGAGCAAGGACAAATGCTCCCAGATATTCCTTTTAACGGTTACTTGACGAGTGAGCCCGTGTTCAGCGTGATCGTAGATGGGTTTCCCAACGAAACCTTTGGGATGAGCTGCACAGAGTTTACGTATTCGAGCTTAGATGACGGCTGCACGGGAGATACAATAAATGCTGCACCTGCCCTATTTCCTATGCCCAATACCACGAACTCGGCTTTCACACTTACTTTTGGTGACATAAACTGTAGTCTGGAAGATTCTATCACTATACCGATCATTGTCTCTTCTTCGGTCATTGGGACGATAAACCTGTTAGATTTTGCGATACACGTAGAAACTACTGCGCCAGATGGATTCTATGCCGAGCCAGAATTTTTCAACCCTTTGCCTGGCACCAGCCCGGATACCATGTTTATGGATGACCCTAGCGGCGATGGAAGGGTAGTCAATATCCGATACGTGGCACAGGACGCTACCCCCTTTTTTGGAACAGATGTGGTGATCGGAATATTAAGGGTTTACCGGCCGCCCAACCTCTGCCAAGGCTATACAACTAGCCTGACACTCGTTCCGGGGCGCATCAGAACCAATGGATTGAGCCCCGGCAGCAGCGGGTGCAAAGCCATAAATGTAGAAAAAACAACAGCAGAGTGCGTTGTCCCTCCAGTCGATGTTTGCCCTGCATTTAAGTTTACCATTAGCAGTGAACCAAATATGCCGGAATGCGCGGAAGATTTAAAAGCCTACGCTACTATAGCGTGGGATCCAGCAGACTTTAACGGCGACACTATTTTGGATTTTGAGCTGCTAAGAGCCCGGCTTGATTTTGCACTGGAATCAGGAGTCACCATATCATCGGTTTCGGTAGAAGGATTTACTTGCCCTTCCACTGGTAACACCTGCCAAGGGGATTGCCTGAGTTTTTCGGGAAACTCGGTGGATTTATGCATAATGACCTCGTCATTACCGATTGCAAATGGTGCGCGCATTGTCGTAAATTTCAATACACCTGTCAATTGTGTTAAAAGTGCCTTGGTTCGAAAAATACTCCTTAAAGAAAACGGGGCATCCACAGCCTGCGTGCCTGAAATCATGTCGTCTGTGGGCTTTCCTATCTGCCGGACATTGGCTTTTGTACAAGGGAATGTTGCAACAGAAGATAGTTGCTGGGTGGAAAATGTGCAGATAACAATCGCTCCTTCTTCAATAGACACTGCTTGTACCGAAGTTTTTTTGACGGGAGACGGCAGCCATCCGGCTTGTCAACAGTTTACAAGCGGCTGCTTGTGTACGAACTACACAAAATATACGGTAACGCCAAAGCGCAACGATAACCCGCTGAATGGGATTACCACTTACGATCTCGTGCTTATCTCAAAGCATATCCTTGGTATTGAGCCACTTTGGGACCCCACGATGGATATTGGCTCGCCATATAAAATGATTGCTGCTGATGCAAATAAATCGAACAGCATTACAACTTTTGATATTGTAGAGATTCGGAAGTTGATCCTTGGAATTTATGACACATTTCCGAGTAATACTTCTTGGAGATTTCTTCCGCGTTCTTATTCATTCACTTACCCAATAGTTTTTCCACCGCCTACGTTCCCATTTCCGGATAATATAGGAATAAGTGCTTTGCCATTCGATGAAGCTGATTTTGTTGCCATAAAAATTGGGGATGTAAACAACACCGTTGTTGTTGATTGTGATGATTGCACTGCATTTGAGCGCCCCGCTGGCGCGGTTCTGCTAAAAGAACCGAGGCGCAGCGCGTTGGACGCTGGTGCATACTATACCCTGCCTGTTATTTATGCTGGTGACAAGCCAATTGTTGCCTGGCAAACAAGTGTACACTTCGATCCAGAGCAGCTAGAATTGATCGGGCCTTCTATGGGCGATGCTAAAGGGTTTACTGCGGACAATATCAACCTTGGGCAGACAAGTAAAGGGCTCATCAATGCCCTTTGGTTTGCAGATGTGGATGCCCAAGAGGAAGCATCGTTGATGCCAGGACAGGTATTGTTCAACCTAAGTTTTAGGACGAAACAATATATTCCAGCATCGAGCCCAATGGTAACTATAGCGGAAAACCAAATGCCTTGCCTAGCCTGGGAAAAAGAGGGCGGGTCTTATCGGATGCGCATGAATCCATCGGGCAACGTTGATGCGCGCGATGATTTCCATGCTTTGCCCCTTTCCGAAGTTAAAGTAGTTTGTCGCCCAAATCCAAGCCTTGGTGAAATTACTTTTGATCTTGGATATTATCCCATGCCCAAACGCGCACAACTCACCGTGTTGGATGCCTTTGGTCGTCGGGTCTGGCAGCGCGACTTGAGCCGGATGGCAGGCCCAATTCAGGTCTCCGTGCCGGAAGCTGCAAACTGGCCCGTTGGCGTCTATCACTGGGAATTAAGGCGTGATAAAGCGCGGGAGCAAGGAACCTTTATCCGGCAATAAAGCTCGGCAATTCGGACAAAAAAGCTGCAGTTGCTGATGAAAAATGGGCAACTGCAGCAATTTTTTCACCTTTGATATTGCAACAATGAAATTCATATATACTTTTTTATTGCTGGCCTGTTCAATACAGGCGCATACCCAGACCAAAATTTATGTCAACCATGCTGCAACAGGAATCAACAACGGGCAATCCTGGATTGATGCTTACAGTGAATTGGGGCGGGCACTAGAACATGCAGCAGCTGGAGATAGCATCTGGGTTGCCACAGGGACTTATTATCCAACAACCGGGACAGACCGGGACAGTTCTTTTCTCCAAAAAAGTGGGGTTCGTTTGTATGGTGGCTTTTCCGGTGCTGAAACATCCCTCCAACAACGCAATTGGTTGACAAACAAGACGATACTGTCAGGTGATATTGGTATCCCAGGAGACAGTACTGACAACAGCTATACCATTCTTTATATGGACAACCCCGATAGCCTGACAGTGCTGGATGGCTTTGTTTTTCGTTACGGAAATGCCAGCTATCCATTCGGTGACTTTCCCTCCAGTACACCCAAAAGAAATGGTGGTGCCTTATATATTTTAGCAGATTGGGAAGCATATTCCTTGGTCGAAAACTGCATTTTTGAGAACAATGGCGCTCAAGCTAGTGGTGGAGCGGTATATGTAAATGGTGCTGGCAGTTATGCAGCAGCACCCACATTTCGGAATTGTACTTTTGAGCACAACAGGGCCAATGCAGATGGCGGAGGGATTGCAAGAGTGGGCAATAGCGATCTGGAAAGACTGGATTTTGAAAACTGTACGTTTATCGCCAATCATTCGGGGCGATTTGGCGGTGGGCTATATTATTTGGATGCGGAACCAGAAAATTGGATAGACATAATCGGATGCATATTCGAAGGGAATAGCGCAAAAAATACAGGGGCTGCTGCTGCACTAAGAGTTGGTAGTTTTCTAGGAACAAAAATCAGGATAAAAGGATGTTGTTTTAAACCTCAGAAACCTTCAGTTTTCTCCATTAGATTGGCACTATTGAACAAAAATTTTTTGGAATTTAAAGCTTTTGAAATGGAAGATTGCCAATTTTATGGAGGAGAAGCGCTGTCAAATATTAATTTAGATGTTTTGGGTCTGCCTGATAGTAGTTACTGCCATTTTACCAAGTGTAAGTTTACAGGCCCAATTCCAAACGGTTCTTATTATTTGATTGGTTCTTTTCTACAAAACGCTGTATTCGATCAAGATACCGTTCAAAATATACCTGGTTCAACCTTTAGTAATATTTCTACAGATAATACAGTAATTCAAAACATGGTTTTCGAAAACGTTTCTGGTTTAGGTTTTTTCTATGGAGAATCTCTAGTAATAAAAAATAACGTTTTAATCAATTCTGCCCCTAACGGTGCCATTTTCTACACAAGCACAAGCACTTCACCTTCTATGACAAATTGTAGCATTGTAGATTGCAGTTTAAACCAACTTTTTAATTCCTCAGGTTCGCAAAAGAAACTATTGATCAATAATTGTGTATTCTATAATACTACTCTTAATTTTTTTGAAGCGAGCTTTGGAAATTCACTAGAAACCTTATTTAATAATTGCGCATTTGAAAACGACTCTATTTGCAGTGCAATTGATGATGAAGGCCATTTTATTATCACCTGCGGCCCCAACAACCTCTTCGGCCTCAACCCCATGTTCCGCGACACCGCCAACGGCGACTACTCCCTCCTTCCTTGCTCGCCCCTCATCAACGCAGGCAGCAACGCCGCCGCCGCAGGCATCCTTACCGATTTCACTGGTGCCCCCCGCATCCAGGAATCCACCGTCGACATCGGCGCCTACGAATCCCCCGCCTTCGCCCTCGCCACCACCCCAACCATCCTCCCCGCCTGCACCGGCACCCCAGGCGGCGCCATCACCATCAGCCCCACCAACGGCTGCCAGCCCTACACCTACCAGTGGCTGCCCTCCGCCGGCAACGGCCCGGAAATCACCGACCTGCCGCCGGGAGACTACAGCTACACCGTCACGGATGCCCGGGGCAGGAAACTGTCCGATACGCTTAGCATCACGACAGCCCCAAGCCCCCAACTATCGCCCCTCACCCAAAACATCCAATGCGGCTCCCCG
>JBBRWA010000357.1:0-5373 GCA_038246345.1 Chitinophagales bacterium | reverse complement strand
GATATTTCGATAGCTGATTCAAAAACTTCGCTTAAAAAGTTAATTGTAATTCACTAACCTGAAATTTTATGTTCAACAGAATCGCTATTACCGCCTTTTTATTCCTTGCCTTTGCGCTCTTTTCTTGTAAAAAGGAAGACGAAATCTCCTATTGGGGTACTACATCTGCATTAAAGAGTGGAGCGGCATGGAGCGGAAAAATCAGGGCAATTTCAAATCCTTTTGCTGACCAAAAAGTTGATATTGAAATTAGAAATCACGACAGCGAAGGGTATTGGATTTCGAGCCTCAGTCTTTATAAAATCCCGCTGAAAGAAGGCAAGTACAACCTTTCAAACACTTTAAATCAGCCCCCGGACGATTCTTTATCTGGCGCTTCCTACTCAGACGGGCATGATGACCAATTGCACAATTTTTATAAAATTGCACAAAATGATTCACTAAGCTATCTGGAAGTTACCAGCTTCGACAAGAAAAAATCAGAAATCAAAGGGCGTTTTAACCTGACCCTTTGGCGTCGGAAAAACTTATCTGGCAGTTGGAATGCCCCTGATAGTATTGTTTTTTCCGACGGCGTTTTTCATACCCGCATTCAAGATTGATCGCAGCCGAAAAGGGTAATAGAATTCTGAAGTGTAATATCGCTTTGCAAACGTCTAATTTGTTCTAAATGAGCAGAATAGGCGTTTTTTTCTTGCACTTTTCTCCTTCTTCCGAAACCAACCTTCCGCCGCATCAATTTCATCCATCGTAGCTTTCCATTTGTCACCTGATTTCTTTTCCTATATTTGTACAACCAAATGGCAGCAGTATTTGCCATGTTAATCCAATGCTTGTACTTGATGCCTTGCAAAGGCTTTAGTCCCACTACAAGCCATTTTTGCTTTTTCTGACCACACAAAACACTGCTATGAAAGCCCTTGACATCTTAAACCGCCTTCAACAAATGGATCAACTCATTCGCCTGAAAGGAACCGGAAACCCCAACGCTTTTGCGGCTCGGCTCGGCATCTCTCAATCCATGATGTACAATTATCTCAATCTTTTGAAAACATTGGGCGGGCCCATTCGGTATTCCCACAGGGGCGGTTCCTATTATTATGAGTACCCCGTCACTTTTGAGTTGGGTTACCGACAAAAAAAGAAAAAAAATTAAGCATTCCAGTTTTACTGGAATGGTAAGCTTCACATTTGCCCTAAGTTACAACTGTGGGCTGACCTGAAACCACTAAAAGAAGTAGGGCGCGGATGCTGAAAAGCGGAAAGAGTAGGCACCTATCTCAAATCTTTTAATGACATGAAAAAATTAATTCTGATGCTTGCTTTTGCAGTTTTTGGAACGATGCTGTTTGCAAATAACACGGATCCTGTGCAAAAAATTAGTCTAGAGCCTCAACCATCTACGCCTTATTCGCCGGATACAGCACTAGAACCAATTGAATATTCGAGCGAAGTACCGCCCCCTGGACCAAATTGGTGTTATGCATGTGCAGCATGCAATGGTGTAATTTTGTGCCTTAGATATGATTGCGCTAACCCTGGAGATGTTGGCGATAGATTATGGCTATTGATGTGTATTTGGGGGTGTTGTCAGTAGTAGCACAGTGTTTCTGAAAAGCTTCTAATTGAGGAATCTATATTTTTTCCTTTGTTTGCTGGCTATATCAAGCTGATTCAAAAGTGCAATGGGGTAATGCCTATTACCCCATTGCAAATTATTTTTAATTCTAAATCCACATTTATCATGAAATCCCTCAATATATTACTTGCCATCCTGCTTTCATCAAGTACCCTTTTCGCCCAAAAAGAAAGCATTCCAATCGGCGCAGTAACATATATTCAAAAAATAGACTTGCAAGCCGAAGCCCATAAAAATGGGCCTGCCACCCTCCTTTTTAACAATTCTCGCTCTATTTACATCAATAACAGTGCCCCAAAAAAGGACTCCTCCTTCTCTACAGAGGAATATGTAGCCTATAACATAACGGGCGATAAAGAAGGCTTTCCGATATACAAGGTTCATGCGGAACGCCAGCTGTTCTGCAAAATACCCTGTCGCCAGTCCAGAAACCATTGCATTGTGCGCGATACTTTTGGCGCTATTCCCTGGGTGCTTCATCCCGAGCACAAACGGTTTGGCCAATACGATTGCCGAAGGGCCACGGGTATATTCCGTGGTCGCGAGTACGAAGCGTGGTACACGCTTGAGATTCCCATTCCAAGTGGGCCTTACAAGTTAGGCGGGTTGCCAGGCTTGATTCTGGAAGCGCGTTCGCTCGATAATGTGGTCGAATTTGCTTTTGGCGGCCTTGTGATATCCAATATGATAACTGGAGACATTAAATTCCCTGAAGGCAAGGACATGGGTGTGACTCAGGCAGCATACCAGAAAGATCTCGAGGCATTTAAAGAAAGTGTCCTGAAAGATCAAAAGGCGCAGGGTTATGAGGTAACGATCACCATTATGGAGACTATTGAACTGAATATGAATAATTAGCGCCCGTAATTCTTTCCAAATGAACCCGCCATGCAAAACACCTTGGGAACGGCAATCATACTTTTTTGCATTTCTGCCACCATACTACAGGGGCAAAATATCAATGGCTTTGTGCGCGACTCCAATGGCGTGGCTGTCCCTTATGCCAGCGTAGTGGCGACAAGCTGTACCGACGAACAGGTTTTGTCCTTTACTTCTACCGATGAAAACGGGGCTTATAAATTAAGCTTCAAAACTGATTGTGACAGCATTGTATTGACTGCCCGCAGCCTTGGCTACAAATCTGCTTCCCATAAAATATCGCTTCGTCCGACTCCCCCTACACACGACTTCGCCTTGGCGGCTACCGTGCTCCAGGAAGTCCTCATTCGGGGGAAAACGCCGCCTGTCATAGGACGAAAAGACACCACTGAATTTAATGTAGCATCCTTCTCCGACAGCACGGAATTCTCGGTAGAAGACCTTTTGAAAAAACTGCCCGGTGTGCGCGTGAGTGAAGACGGTCGCATCAGTTACAACGGCAAGATGGTAGAGCGCGTGATGATTGAAGGCGACGACTTGTTCAGCCAAAACTATCAGATTGCCACCCGGAACATCCGCGCTGATATGATCTCGAAAGTTCAGGTAATCGACCGCTATGAGGAAAACCCCGTGTTGAAGAACCTGCGGCAATCCGACCGAATGGTGATGAACCTAAAAATTAAACCCGAACGAAAACGAAGCCTTTCCGGCAGTATAACAGGTGGCCTGGGTTATGGCGAAGCATTAAAATCAAAAGGTCATACCAACCTTTTTTCCCTGAGCAGAAAAGATAAAGCCTACCTCATTGGTTCTGCCAACAACACTGGCCAAATTGGCAACACCGGAATGGATTTTGGCGACCGCTTCGATCCAGACAGGGCTTCGATCCAAAAAAATCCGCTCCAGACAAATGGGTTGATCCAATCCCCTCAAATGAACGGCGTCGGATTGCCCAGAGCCTACACGGCCGGGAATAAAAGCGGGCTGCTTTTTCTGGGCGAAGTGTTGCCCATTACGCCCAATACCAAGATTAAGCTAACGGCCTTTTTAGGCCATGACCGCGTTCGACAGGAATCAAGCAGTGCAACCCGCATCTTGTTGCAACCCGATATGCTGGACATTTCAGAACAAAAGGCGCTTGCACAAAAATGGACAAGCCGAAACATCCAAACAGAAATCGACTTTTTTTCGCCGAACAAAAAGCAGTCCATCAGGGCATTTATGAAGATCAATGACAAGCCCAGCGGCAGCAACTTGCAAATACTGCGCAACCAAACTGGCAGCGAAGCTTCTAAAGTGGCCAGCTTGACGGATGAAAATGCCCAAGAAGCATTCTTTTCCGCAGAATACACCATCAAAACCAGCGCGAATACCGCCTTCCAATTGGCGGGAAAATCGGCCTGGAGTTCGGGCAATTACTTGTTGCAACCTCAGTACAACTGGTATCCAGCGTTTTTTGGGCTAGATTCTGCCTTCATTAACCTTACTCAAAATGCCCGCCAGCGGCAAAATAAAAATGTGTTTTTGGGCAGAATCCTCGCAAATCGCAGGGCATTTCAAGGGCAATTGGAGGCTGGAATAGAGACGTATAATGGGCAAATTGAGTCCCAAATAAGTTTAAAAAACGCATTGGGCAATACAAGTACCTTGGACGATGCCTTGTACATCAATGACCTGCACCTAAACGCACCCAATTATTTCGCCAACCTGGGCCTCTCCCGCCAAATCGGGGCCTTGAAGGTTCAGGTACGCCTGAACCAACGCTACCAACCACAGCGCATTTCGGCGCCCAGCATCCCTACTTCAACACTTCGGCAATGGTCGACAGAACCTACCCTTGGCCTTCGCTATGAATTCAATGAAAAAACGTCGCTGGGCAGTTCCTATAAATTCCGGCAAGAAAATGCCAACATGAAGACGCTTTTGCCCGCCTATATTTTCACGGATTACCAATCCATCCAGCGCGGGCTGCCCTCCCTCGAATTTATGCCCGGCCATAATGCTGGGCTGAATTTTAATTTTAACGACCGCCCCAAGCAGTTCTCGTATTATATCAGCAGTGGCTTTCAAAACAGCGGCAAGCAATTTGGCGGGCAATACCAGATCGATCCATATTTCAGCATTCAAGAGCGTTTCAGGCCAGTGCAAACGATGTCGTTTTCCATCAATGCAAATTCCAGTAAATACCTGAAAAATATTAGTTGCCGGGTTGAATTGGGTGCCGGTATGGTCAGCATGAGGGAAACCGCACGCATCAACAGCGCAGAATCGCTCCATTTGAACACACGCATCCAAAGCCTGAACTTCAGCTTCGGCACCGCTTTCGACACTTGGGTAAATGTAATTTTGGGCGGCCAAGGCAGCTTTACCACCTTGAGCAACACGGTATCTCCAACTACTGTACAGACTTCAAACCTACTGTCAGCGCTGCAAATAAAGGTGAGGCCGTCTAAAAAATTCGACCTGAAATTAATGCTGCACCACGCCGCCAATCGGGTGGATAAAAACGCTGGATACCGCCATTATTTTGCCGCAGACGGGGTAGCTTATTTGCGCCTGCCAAAATGGCGGAGCAGTGTTGACATTGAAGCCTTTAACCTATTGGGTAGTCGGCAATTTGGACAAGTAACTGCCGATGCCTTCATTTGGAACGAAGCAACAGTTATGGCAGTAAGGCCCTTTTTTGTTTTGAGTTGGGATTTTAGTTTTTGATGGATATTTCGATAGCTGATTCAAAAACTTCGCTTAAAAAGTTAATTGTAATTCACTAACCTGAAATTTTATGTTCAACAGAATCGCTATTACCGCCTTTTTATTCCTTGCCTTTGCGCTCTTTTCTTGTAAAAAGGAAGACG
>JBBRWA010000356.1:0-5390 GCA_038246345.1 Chitinophagales bacterium | reverse complement strand
TTTCGTACTTCCGCACTGAATCAGCTCGGAATCCGGGAGATAAGATTTTCAAATGATGCGGTATTGAAAAATTGTTCGGGGGTGTTGGAAGCGATAATGAATGCTTTGGAAGAGGAAGGTGACCCCCAGCCACCCCCACCCCCTACCCCTAAAGGGGAGTGTATTTCGAATAATGGATATTTTGCACAATTATTGACGAAATATTGAGTATTTACGCGATACACCCCCCTTTAGGGGTAGGGGGTGGGTAGGGGGTGGTAGGGGTCACCTTCCTCTTCCAAAGCATTCATTATCGCTTCCAACACCCCCGAACAGTTTTTCAATACCGCATCATTTGAAAATCTTATCTCCCGGATTCCGAGCTGATTCAGTGCGGAAGTACGAAATTCATCATATTGTTTTTGTTCGGGAGTCAAATGATAGGCCCCATCAATCTCTATTACCAGCCGTTTAGCGTGACAATAGAAGTCAGCGATGTAGTTCCCGACAGGGTGTTGCCGGCGGAATTTGTGGTTGGCCAGGCGGTTATTCCGTATTTCCTCCCACAGCACTCCTTCTGCCTCTGTGGGGTTTTCCCGGTTTTTGCGGGCGAATTCAAATAATTTGGGAGCAGCGTCAAAGTGCATGCTGGTTTCAAGTTTCCAATTGGTTTTTTTCATGGTACGAAAATAACCGTTTTGGGGAATAATTGCAAGGGGGAACGTCAATTTTTTGTTTGGACACCCCTACCCACCCCCTACCCCCCTACCCCTAAAGGGGGGTGTATCGCGTAAATACTCAATATTTCGTCAATAATTGTGCAAAATATCCATTATTCGAAATACACTCCCCTTTAGGGGTAGGGGGTGGGTAGGGGGTGGGTAGGGGGTGCCCAAACAGAAATTGAAGTTCCCCCTTTCTACACACCCCGCTGAAATATCCACGAATCCCATCTCATATTTCAAAACATCAGCATCAAAAAATTGCTGAGGATGTTCATGCGCTGTAAATATTTTATATGTGATTTGAGGTTTCGCTATCCCCCCGACGGAAGCTCGGGGGTTACAATAGGATAGATGATTTACGTAGCTGATACTTGGCGGTAAAGGGGATTTGGGTATGGTAAACAGTGGCTGTTTTGGCACCTTCGCATCGGTGGGTAAGTCTGCCAGACGTGTGTTGCGGGGCGGTTCGTGGAACAATAACAATGACAATAACCGCTTGGCGAACCGGAACAATAACAATCCGAACAATCGGAACAACAATTACGGTTTTCGGGTCGGTCGGGCTTGGCGAGACTTTCCAGGTTTTTAAAACCTGGAAAGTCTGTGCGTGATGCTAGCTGGTCTATCGCGGTAGTCCTACCCGCTGGCGCCAAAGCTGGCTTACAACAGGTGTTTATTTTCTCGTTCCGCCTACAGGATTACCCCTCGGTTTTTTCCCGTGTTCATCAAAGTACTGGTCAATAAACGCATCCTCTATTTCCTTTGCTCGTGCCCTACCAGGAATGCTTTTGTGCAAGATATTACCCACAAAGCGCTGAGAACCGACCGCCCTGTTCAGAAAATCAAGCCGGGTACGAATCCGTTTTGAAAGCCCGTCCCTTTCAATCGGGTCATCTGTGATACCAAACTTGAACACGTTTTTTTCAACTTCATCTCAGATTTCATACAAGTGGTGCGGATTTTCATTTTGTAAAGAGTTGCCGTGTTTGCGCATGCTGTGCTACAATGAAATGGTATCCGCTCCCCAACCATTAGGGTTAAAACCTGTCTCGAAGATATATTTTGGCTGGTGTTCAAGTTCGGTTCCTGTTTTTCGAAACCAGGCACGTTCCGAGATGTCCAGCAGGGCTTCAAAGAATAAATTTTTTGGAAAAGCATCGGGGCTCTTCAGCACCGCTTCATAAAATGCACGTCCATTAGCGATCACGGCACAACGGGCATAAAGAAACAAATCGGAAGAAATGCTTTCATTATCGGGAACAGAATTTACTGCATTGTCCCTACCATCTAGTAAATACAGTTTTTCAGAGAGAAGGTCGTAAAAGGAAAGGATGGAAGATTCAGGCAATGTAGAAAGTTCCCGGACAGATGGCTCGATAACAGCGTCGTCATTGCCTTCTTTCGACCAATCAAGCAGGGAAATAATGTCCCAAAATTGTTCTTCATTCATCGATGTCGCCGCATCAGGCATGTCTGCCATTACGATGTGCATTTCTGCTGCAGGGTATCTCTCCTGCAAGTCCAGTACAACAGTGGGGTTTAGTGCGCTCAAAGGCATTTTAAGAGCAGTTTGCATGGCCATTATATTTTTAGGATTATTCCAAAGAATGGATCATCTCTCCGCTGGTAATCAGGCTTCTTTCCCACCTGCACCAATTCCAAACCCAATCGGGCGCTTCTTGCTTTCCAGCACCGCCCAAAACCGCAACACCTACCGCAAGTGAATCATTCTACATGAAGGCTGTCTACATGAACTTTGGGCTTTACATCCCAAAACGCGGAAACATTCACAATTTTCCAACCATCAGCTTCCTTTTCCATTAGGCGCATTTCCTGGCTGACCCTGTAATGCTTCTTTTCTGCGTCCGCATTGTATTGCTCCCAATTCAAATAGGCGGATTTTTCATTGAAGAACTTGACCACGGGCTTTTTCCTTTTAAAATCCGGGTGGATTACATTCTTTCCATTTTTATAGTATTTTTCAATCCAGTCTTTTCCTTGTGCATTGATTTTTTCCCAGCCAATGGCAGCATCCGCTGATCCATCGCTATTATTCCATGCTTGTAGGGCATAATCTTGATGGCTCCAATTACTTGCCCAGCATTCATAATTGCCATCGAAGAAGCATTTGGTTTCATTGTCAATAACTTTCATGATGGCCTCGGTTTCAAGCTCCGGGTTGAAGGAAGCTTGGTTGTCTGCTGCCGCCTGGTTTGGGCTGGGCTGCTGGCAGGATAAAATGGTCGCTAGACCTGCGATCAAAATGGATAGTTGGTTTTTCATTTTTTAGATTTTATAGAATAAAAGTGGTCGATTTAATATTCAAACTAAGACTGGTAATTTTGGTGGAGCGGTTTTCGGCGAAACTCAAGCGCCAAGCATGCCAATCGTCTCCGGAGGCAAATATAAAGCGGTTTTTTCAACAATATTCGAAAGATTGAAAGTTACGCACTGTTTTCGGGGATACCCGTAGGCCGCATGGCCGCGCTACCTACTTATGAGACAGCCTCGTTGCCAAATTCGATGAAAGAAGCCAGGAACAGCCGCGACAACTTTCCCCAAATTTCCTCAAAGTTGCCTTTAAGTCGTCAGAATAGCTGCGGAACGAGTTTTTTATTTTATATTACAGCCCTTCAAAAACACTAAAATCAGCATCAAAATCACCAAATTAAATATAATGGATAGTATACACGACAATGTGGAAGACCTGGTAACCCATGTTACCGATTATCTTGACACGCAGAAGCAGTTGATTGTGCTCAACCTTGCAGAAAAATCAACAACGGTCGCCTCCAAAAGTGCATCGTGGCTCTTTATTGGCCTGCTCTTCACTTTTGCCATGCTGTTTTTAAGCGTTGCGCTCGGCTTTTACCTGAGCGCCCTGACGGGCAGTGCTACAACGGGGTTCCTCTGTATCGGGGGATTTTATGGCTTACTCAGCCTGGTGGTTTGGCTGGCGCGCAAAAGCCTCATTGAAGACAAGGTATCTGATTCCATCCTTTCAATCTACTTCGATGAAAATGAATAAAGAAAGCAAAATGGCAAGCTTGCTGGCCCGTAAAGAAGCCTTGAAACTTAAACTTGCTTCTGATAAGGCATTGGTACTTCAGGCCCTGGAGGACTTAAAGGTTGACATCAACCCACTGAAACTCGTGGGTAATTTGGTGCGAAATTTCCTGAAGCCCAACCATGAGTCGGGGAATAAAGGCATGCTTGAAGTGGGCTTCGATACTGCGGTGAATTTAGCGGTTGGTCAAATCCTGCCCTATCCCAAACTGGCTGCACTAGCGCCTTCCCTGATCAAAAACGCCTATAAACAGGTAGAGAAACCCACTAAAACAGGGTTGCTCAAGGCGCTGAAATGGGTGTCTAAAAAGACCAAAGATCCTGTTACTGCCCCGGAGCAGACGCATGAATATTAAGAAGAAAACAGGTGAAATGCCAAGTTTTTTTGATGAAGTGATCGAAGCGGTTGAGGTACACACGGATGCTTACTGCAGGACAACTCAGGAGTAATGAATCTTCCTACCAAACTATTGAAAGCCCATCAGCCTCATACAACTTGAGCTTTTCGTCTTTGCTTATTATGGTGAGGTTTTGACTTTTTGCCAGCCAGAGCAGCATTCGATTAAAAAGGTCTTTATAGTGTTTAGCTTCAAAAAAATGGTAAGCAGCACATGTTTCAGGCTCAATTGAAAGTACTTCAAAATCCATTTTGTGACAAATTTTGGGAAAATCTTCAGGGCTGATTCTATCCAGTAGTAGTTTTCCAATGGAGTGTTTGAGTGAGATTTCCCAAAAAGAAATGGCACTCACCAGGATATGACATTGGGGGTCTCCAATCAATTCTTTGGCTCTTTGCGAAAGCTGTTTCGATTCGGTTATTGCCCAAATTAAGGAGTGGGTATCCAGCAAATAATTCATATTCCAAGGAACTCCTCCTCTGTCATTTTGAAGTTCTCAGAAAATGTAACTTTTGCTTTGCCGTCTAACAATCCAACTGGCCGTTTTTTGCCTGCACGTGAGGAACGCGGCACCAAATAGGCAACTATTTCTTTCTTTTTGCCAAATGCAATAGCGATATTTTCTCCAGACCGTACCATTTCAAGGATGTCTGAAAAGTTGCTTTTAAATTCTCCAACGGTATAGGTTCGCATTTTTTTATACAAAGATACATCTTGTTTGACAAGTTGTCAAGAAAAGATGTGCTGCATGACAGAAAATCATTGCTGTTTTTCCAGTACCGCCCAAAACTGCTATTCCTTCCGCAACACCCGTCGGTGCAGCACATAACCAAAGGATTGGTCTTTGGCAGGAATGTCTTGCCCATTGCTACGCTGCGTTCATGCGTCGCCCCTTCCTTCAGGGCCAATGTCGCTGACGCAGCGATCTTGAAGACGCTGCTGTAGTAAATTCCCTTTGCCATAAAAAAAGCGTCACCTCGGGCTTTCCCAAAGTGACGCACTCTATGAAGTTTGAGCTTTGTATTTATACCAGGTCTTCTGCTTGGTGCTTAGCGTTTGTGGCCATGCCTTTCGCCTGATTATAGGCTGATTTGGCTTTCTCAGTTACGGCATCCACATTTTCAGAAACGGCCGACCTTCCAGACTCAAGTGTTTCAATGAGCCTGTTCGTGAGCTTATTTGTTCCTTTTCGAATTTTACCGCGTGTTTCCTCACCAGAGGA
>JBBRWA010000355.1:0-5430 GCA_038246345.1 Chitinophagales bacterium | reverse complement strand
TTGGTTAGTTCGAATGCACTCTGGAGTTTTTTAGAACCAGAAGTTCAAGCAATGCCACTGGAAGGTTATCTTCCATTTGTTTATTTGCCGAACTCCAAAGCTTCAGCAGCATTTGAATTGTATAATCATGGAAATATCGCCTTCCAGGAAGGTCAATCTATTGAAGCAGAAAAATGTTACCGACAAGCAATTGATCTATTCCCCCACCATGAAACATATTACAAAGGTTTGGGCAATGCAATTGCCATGCAAAATCGACGGAAGGAAAGTATCGAATATTTCGATAAGGCCATCGAAATCAACCCTTACTTCGGAGAAGCCTACAATGTTCGTGGACTAACTTATCTGGAATTAGGAAAGTTTCAGGAGGCCTATTGGGACTTGCAAAGAGCGGCAAGTTTCACGCCGAGTGACATGTCGGCATGGAGCCATTTGGTGCAACTGCTCCTCAATTTGGCACACCTTTATAATTCAAAACATTTTTTTGAACAAGCCCACTTGACTGCAACAAAAAGTTTAATCATCTTTGCGGCATTGACCGATGAGCAACAAGCTTTTGGGTCAAATCAAAGGGACTTTCTGCAGCAAATAGCCTCAATGAAAGCATAAACTAAACACTTCTGAGTTTGCCCTCACCGGCACTTTTAACCAAAACTCAGAATCATGTTTAAAAATGCTGAAAATCAGGGACTTCTGCCCGCAGTCAACTTTCACCTCTGGCAACCATGTAACATGCGTTGTAAGTTTTGTTTTGCAACCTTTTTGGATGTAAAGCAAACGTGTCTACCTAAAGGGCATCTTCTCGAGGCGGATGCCGTTAAAGTCGTTGAGGAGCTTTGCAAAAGCGGTATCCGCAAAATCACTTTTGCCGGTGGCGAGCCAACGTTGTGCCCTTGGTTACCCCGATTGCTAGAAATTGCGAAGCAATACGGTGTAACAACGATGGTCGTAACAAACGGTACCCGCCTTGAAGGCGGTTTGTTATCAATGCATTCTACGTTGATCGATTGGGTTGCCCTCAGCATCGACAGCCTGAACCCTGTTGTAAATGAATGGTCAGGCCGGAAGGAGCCCGGAAAACAAGCACCAGATCTTCAATGGTATCTTGAACGGGTTAAAAGCATCTTGGATGCCGGTATTCGACTCAAAATCAACACTGTGGTGCACCGCCTAAATGTAGATGAAAACCTGGCACCATTTATCTCGACTGTGAAACCGGAACGTTGGAAATTGTTTCAGGTATTATCAATCAAAGGGCAAAATGATGCCGTTGTCGAAGACTTGCTTATCGGCGATGTCGAATTTGCCGCGTACATTGATAGACATCAACAGCAATTACCCCATCAGATCATTGTTCCGGAAACCAACGATGACATGACCGGGTCCTATCTGATGGTTGATCCGGCAGGTCGATTTTACGACAATGTAGATGGAGCTTATACCTACAGCCGACCAATACTCGAGGTAGCTATTGAAAATGCGTTGAAAGACATCCGGTTTGATCGCGAAAAATTCGTGATTCGAGGTGGTGATTACGATTGGACTAACTGATAATAACAATTTTTATATATATATTTTTTGATGGGCAGCAGGTATAACCCGCTGTCCATTTTCTTTGGATCAGACTGGTTTAAAGCGAATTTCACTGATTACAATTATCAAAGTCCCCTCAACACTGGCACACCTTTTGTACTCTAAATGGTGTACAAACGAAAAACATTTTAGACAAATGTAAATATGTCAGCCGACCCCGAAACATCAACGCAAACAGTTTCATCCGAGGAAAAGACCAACGGTCTCCCCGCCCATGAATTTTCATGGCTTTGGAACGAGCATGCCCTGCGCGACGAGGGTGCTTTTTATGGTTTGGTGGAGGGCCAGACAGAGGAAAAGGAAAATGCCATACGCCAGTATTTCGCCATGCACACCAGGGCATTGCAAACGGAAATTGAGCATCATCGCGATACGCTTGTAAGGAACCAAAAGGAACAGGACCGCCTGGAAACTAAACGTTTGGCTGTTTTGACCGACAAAGCGCAGGCGGTACTTGCCCTCGAACAAAAGCCACAGTTTTTCCTGCGTCACATCCTCGGTTTGCTTGCTTATGCGGGCATGCTTTTATTCAATTTTTTCCTGCTTTACGAGAACATCCAACACAGTACAAGCAAATACCCGTTCTGGCTTTCTCTGGGCGTTTACCTTTTCGGCATGCTCGCCATGATCCGCCGCCTGGCGCCGGTTTATTCCGATGAAGACACCCTTGAACCCGATATGTTGCCCGACAAAGACCGTTGGAAAACGGCTGCGGAAGCCTATGGTATTCCATTTGTGGTTGCCTTGTTCGTCGTGGTTTATGGTTACCACGGTGACATCTTGCGGTCCGCTCTTACTTTCTTTCTATTGTTTGCACTTTTTGTGTATGCTGGCAAAGGTTTCTGGCAATCGATGGAATACGTACAACGCGAATGGGAAGCCATCAGGCACAACCGCAAAGCCAAAGCCCTGCTTCAGGATAAGCTACAGGCCTTTGACGACGACCTAATATCCATCAAAGACGATATCATAAAGACCCGACAAGCGGAAGATACTTCCCGGCAGCAACTGAACGATGCCAACATCCAGCTTGCGCGTGCGCAGGAGCAGGCTGTAGCATCGGTGAGTTATTTCAAAAGCGAATACGAACTGGCCAGGTCAAGTCGCCGCCTGGGTGTGTTTGGAACGTAATCAATCCCATAAACCATGGCTGAAGAAACCACCAACAATACACAAACACCGGCTGATGCTGCCGACAACGGTTCTCCGCGCGAAGCTGCTGTAACAGTGTACCCGTTCAGCGATTTTTCGTACGATCAGGGGTTTGCGGACGGAGCTATGAAGCTTCGGGACTTGCCACATTACGAGTCGTTTGCGACGAGTCTGGAAAAAAAGCAATTGGCTGAGCAACTGCTTGCACGTTGCCGTTATGAAAAGCAGCGGCTGGAAGCGGAAATTGCACAAATTAAGCAGAAGACTGTAGACCTGTACAGAACGGTTTTTGATAAAGAAGGGTTTTTGGTTTTTGCCAAAACGAGGTTGGAGGAGTATTTGGCGGAAAGGGAGAGGTTGAAAGAAGAAGTACACCAATTGTATGTAAAACGCAGTGAAATCAAGTCTGAAAGCACAGTTGTTGTTGGCTTGATGATGTTGTTGGCTGGTTTTGTTTTTATATGTTCCGATGTTTTAATAACCCAGGGGCTGTTGCAGAAAGGACTTTCGATGCCAAGGGTTGAATCCTGGATCTTGGCTGTAAGTCTTTCCTTAACAGCATTTGCCATTAAACCTGCCTTTGACCGGATTTTTGAAAAGCCGTACATCCAACATGGTAAAATTAAGCGTAATCACAGCATGCTACTGGTACTTAGTGGGCTTGTAGTTATAATGCTCGGAGTGTTGGGTTGGATTCGGGGCGATTCATTCCTTATCCTACTCAAAATCGACATGGAGACACCCGATTACATGAACGAATGGATGGCCTTACTAGCCCGGCCACACATAACTTTTTTGTTTGTCTTAGCCAGCATCTTGTTTGCATTAGTTGGCGCATTGTGTCTTAGCATAGGATTTCGGAATATGCAGAAGTTTGTGAAACGGTATGAACTTAGAAATGAAAGCAAAGAAAGCAAACGATATCAAGTACATGCTGAAAACCGGATCTACGAAATGAGAGACTTGTCCTATCGTGCAAAAAAGGACTTGGAAATCAGCAAAAAGGAAATTGAACTTTTGCCTTTACTGAGACATGTTGAGATAAAACTTGCCAATTTATCCCAAGAAGAGAAGGAGTTGCTTACACACCTTGCGGAGGCGAATGCTACTGCCCAATCCTCATGGTACAAAGAAGGAGCAGCTCGGGGAGAACAATTTAGAATCTCCGGAGAATTATTTGTTTCTCCTATTCGTATGGAAAGACTTGTAGCACCCGATGGATTATCCGGATATATTTGGAGGGGAGAAACTGGAACTAAACCGCCACCAAACGGGACTTCTGTTAAGCCTGACACATCAATCGATAACCGTACTGTTTTACCTGGCGATTACCTTTATCAACAAATACGCAATGCCATCGCGATCCACGACAATAAAACCAACAAAAAATTCAATACCAATGGAAAAATGGGTTAAATCAATTATAATCAGTAGAATTATATTTATTTCAGTATGTGTAATCTCATTTGGTTGCAATGATAAAAGCAGCACGTCAACGACAATCGAATCAAATCAGAAAGTTACCTTAGCTTCGGTAACAACTGAAAAAAGTATACCGACCATAAAATCTGATGACCACGTTTTGGTGTTTATTGATAAATCCAGCAGTATAGGCGCAAAAAACGAAATAAAATTTATAGGAGATCAAGAAAAGAAACTAATAGAAATCTTAAAGACTAACGGCGGCAAGCTAACCATATACTTTATTCACAAAAATTTAGCGTCAGCATCGCATCATTTTGAACAAAATTTTGCGAAACCTGATATCAATGGCATGGTGGAAATGAAGGCGAAAACTAATTTGAATAAATTTAATAAAAGTTTAGATTCTATAGAAGTTTTTATCAATGAAGCAATAAGCAAAAAGGCAGGCACTGGCAATTCTAATGAAACTGACATGTGGATTACTGTAAAAAAAATCAATGATAAATTCTCGCAAAAACCTTCGTCAGCTAAACTTCACGTTGTTTATTTAAGTGATATGATTGAGGCCGTAGTAAGCTATAATTGTGGCAAAAATTATTCAGGAATAAAAATTAACACAGTCGATATGGCGCGAAAATTGGCGGAAACAGATTATCCAATGTTTAAAAAATGTTATAATATAACAAGCCTGCCGAAAAATTTATCAATTATGATGTATTTTCCCACCGATGCAAATCCAAACAAGGATTACCGAAATTATCCGGAATACTGGAAAGCCCTTTTTGCAAAATTTGGTGTTGAATCCGTCGAATCTAACATTTAATACCCCATGCTCCGACCCATCCAACTCCTCCTCGCCACCCTCCTCTTTCTATGCCTGCTCGACATGCCCTACGGCTACTTCCAGCTCGTGCGGTTCCTGAGCTTTGTTGGGTTCGGCTATTTTGCCTACGAAGCCCAAAGCCGGAACGAGAGCGGTCTGGCCTTTGCGTTTGTCGCCCTGGCGTTGTTGTTTCAGCCTTTTTTTAAGGTACATCTAGGCCGTGCGTTGTGGAATGTGGTGGATGTGGCGGTGGGTGTGTGGTTGGTATATTTGGCCTTTCAAGAACCGAA
This sequence comes from Chitinophagales bacterium, assembly GCA_038246345.1. Lineage (GTDB taxonomy): Bacteria > Bacteroidota > Bacteroidia > Chitinophagales > Saprospiraceae > M3007. The sequence goes on along the minus strand of JBBRWA010000355.1, from coordinate 147 downwards.
AAAAGCATGAAAAAAGGATTGTTAATCGCGTTTGTTGTCGGCGCCATTGTCGTTTTGTGGCTCGGCTGGCGTTATTACACCAGGGCGGTTGGTGTTGCTGTTGACCACCAGCGCTACCCCGTTCGCGGCATCGATGTGTCGGAACAT
>JBBRWA010000354.1:0-5451 GCA_038246345.1 Chitinophagales bacterium | reverse complement strand
GCTCAATCTGGGAGACAACGCCAATACACAGCCCTACCGCTTTTTATTAGTGCTGGAACTGGTTTTTGAATCGGGCAATTCGCTATTGCTCTCTTCGGGCGAGGATTCTGAAGCCATTCAGGTTATTACTGCAGAGAAGCTACTGGAAACGGCCAGTCGGCTACAACAACTACACGGCCAACCTACAATACAACGTTTGCCCCGCAGCGAGCAGGGCTTTTGGCTAAAGCTCGTGGGAGAAGTCCTGCAATCCATACAGTTATCCAAACACCAAAACGGGCTATATCGAAATGACGCATTGATGCTTGATTTTGGCCAGGCAAGGGTGGTTTTGGAATTGCAGGAAGATGGAGAAGGGCTGCTAATCCGTGAAGTATAGACATCTTGTTAGACCTTTTTTTGATTGACGATCGGCGCGTCCATGATTGACGATTGTTGAGGCCGGTACGAACGCTGGAGCATTGCGACCGTCCACCGTCCACCGTCCACCGTCTACCGTCCCAACATCGGATACCCCATCCCCGCCAGCGCCCGCTGCACCGTTTCCTTATCCTCTGGATACGTCACACCATACCACTGACTGTTGCTGTTCAGCACCTTCAAAGAAATCATTTCGGATTTCACCAGGTTATTCACCACCGTGGGAATATAAAATTCGGAACGGGGCTTGTCAAAATTGGTCTTGACAAATTCCTGGAACTGACTTTCTATTTCGTTCAAAGCACTGTGGTGTAAGCCCCAAAGGTTCATGGAAACGGGGGTGTTTTCGGCTAAAAAATGCCGTTCATTATTGTCGTCCGTAAAGTGAATGCCATCCTCGAAACGCTCAATTTTTGTGCGCTCTACCACGTCTTCCAAATTGCCGGCAGTATTCACCGAACATACCCCCCGCGACACCGCGCCGTTTTCAGAAAGCGTATTGCCCAATTGGTAGGCCACCATGCCGTAATGGCTCGGGGAGCAGTCTTTCGATAAAAAGCCAGCCAAGGACTGGAATGCATCCGCGCCATAAAAATCGTCGGCGTTCACCGTGGCGAAAGGCTCTGTGAGAAATTTTTTCGCGGAAAGAATGGCATGCCCCGTACCCCAAGGTTTTTCGCGGTGTGGTTTTTCTGCCAGCCAATCCAGCGCCGTGTCTTGTTCCTGGAATGCGTATTCTGTGTGGATTTGAGCTTCCACTTTCCGGCCAACTTTTTCCCGGAATGCCGCTTCAATATCTTTTCGGATTACAAAAACAACTTTCCCAAAGCCTGCACGCAGGGCATCGTACACAGAAAATTCAAGGATGGCTTCGCCTCCCGGGCCCATTCCGTCTACTTGTTTGAGCCCGCCGTAGCGCGAGCCAATGCCCGCCGCCAATATTAAGAGTGTAGGTTTCATACTTGTTTGTTAAATCGATAATTACATTTACGCCTTTAAGATTTGATTGGCTGGAAACTAAAACACCATGCCTTCATTCTTTAGCAACCATTATTCACCGACATTTAAATTTTAAAGGACGGCAAAAGTATGCAGAATTCTACCTCCCGCGACGCTAATTACCTGTATCAAATCACCATCATCGGACTTTTATTCGCTGTATTTGGATTTGTCACCTGGCTAAACAGCATACTGATCCCTTTCTTGAAAAAATCCTGTGAACTCTCAGACCAGCAAGCCTACTATGTGGCGACTGCCTTTTTCGCCGCTTATTTCGTGATGGCGCTCCCTTCCTCCTGGATATTACAAAAATTGGGTACCAAAAAAGGCATGACCGTTGGACTGCTCATAATGGCTGCTGGTGCGCTGGTGTTTATCCCGGCAGCAGGAGCCCGCAGTTATGGCATGTTTCTAACAGGGCTGTTCATATTGGGAACTGGATTGGCCCTGCTTCAAACCGCTTCCAACCCTTATGTCAGTGTTATTGGTCCCATCGAATCTGCTGCCACGCGTATCAGTATCATGGGCGTCTGCAATAAAGTAGCGGGAATTATCGCCAACCTGCTGTTCGGGGCGGTACTGCTGAAAAATGCCGATGCCATTCAGGAGCAACTTTCCGATGCCGCCACCACGGCAGAAACTAAAATTCAGCTGCTCACGGAGCTTTCCAACCGGGTGGTAATGCCTTATACCATCCTCGCAATTTTTCTGGTATTGGTTGCTGTGGTTATTTATCGGTCCAGTCTACCCGACATTTCCACCAAAGCTTCGGATACTGGCGACGGCGACACTGATCTTTCAAGAGGCCGCACAAGCATATTTCAATTCCCCCATGTGTGGCTGGGCGCACTGGCCATTTTCACGTATGTCGGTGCAGAGGTCATGGCAGGCGATTTGATCACCGTTTATGGAAAAAACCTAGGCTTCTCCGGCGATACCAGCAAGTTTTTCACCTCTTTCGGACTGATTGGCCTGCTTATAGGTTATGGCGTTAGCATTTTGCTCATCCCAAAATACGTGAGCCAGGAAAGATGGTTGGCAGTATCCGCAGTCATGGGCATACTGCTCACCGTGATGTCCTATTTTGTGTCAGATTCCATTGCAGTTGGTTGTTTAGCCGCCCTTGGTTTTGCCAATGCTGTGATGTGGCCCGCCATTTTCCCGTTGGGCATCAAGGACTTGGGACGCTTTACCAATGCAGGTTCAGCTTTGCTCGTGATGGGTATTGTTGGCGGCGCCATCATTCCGCCTTTTTATGGCTGGTTGTATGAGCAGTCTGGTTTTGGGCTTGATTTCCGCTCCGCTTTCATGCTGATCATGGTGGTTTGCTACGGCTATATTTTGTATTTTGCTTTGCGTGGCTCCCGTACCCGATAATATTTTTCCCTGTTAAACTTTCCCTAAGCCCCCCGTTTGTATGTAGCAGACAGGGGGCTTTTACGTTTTCTTTGCTGAACTAATTTTTCAATATACCATGACAAAAAGAACACTTATTCTATTTACAGCCTTGTTGCTGTCTCAATTTACCGCGCAAGCACAGTTTGGCGATCTCGTTAAAAAAGCAAAAGACGTCGTCACAACGGGCGGCCTTTCCCAGGAAGAAGCTGGTGGTGGCCTCAAAGAAGCCCTCAATGTGGGTATCGGAGAAGCTGTCAGTTTTCTATCGGCCAAAGACGGCTATTTCCAAAGCCCCTATAAAATCCTGTTGCCCGAAGAAGCGCAAAAAGTAGTTTCTAAACTCAAAGGCGTACCCGGCTTTTCCAACATCGAAGCCGACCTCACCGAGCGGATGAACCGCGCCGCCGAAGACGCCGCCACCAAAGCCAAGCCTATTTTTATTGCCGCCATCAAAGGCATGACCTTCAAAGATGCCCTCGACATCCTCATGGGCAAACAAGATGCCGCCACCCGCTACCTTGAAAAAACGACGTCTGATAAATTGTACGCGGAATTCCTGCCCGTTATCCAAGCTTCGCTCGACAAAGTGAATGCCCGCGAGTACTGGAAAAGCGCGACAACAGCCTACAACAAACTTCCGTTCGTAGACAAAACCAACCCTGAACTGGACGATCACGTGACCCGCAAAGCGCTGGGCGGTATGTTCAGTTTGGTGGAGAAAAAGGAAAAAGGAATCCGGACGGACAAAAGCCTGCGCAGTTCGGATGTGTTGAAGAAGGTGTTTGCGAAGCAGGATAAGTAAGGAGCAAGTATGCAAAGGGCAAGGGGCAAAAATATGCGTCGACCTTTCTGGTTTTGCTTTTAGGAAGAACTGCCATTTCAAGTTCGAGCCGGGTTTTCGGCTGAGCTTGGAATGGCAGTTTTTTTAGGAAAAACAACGTAAGCGCTAATGCTTTGCCGTTTTACGGTACGTGAAATAATTTTAGGCAATACTATTTTAGCGGCTGTTGCCGTCTGTCCACCAGGAGAAATTGTCCGAAATAATGATTTCATTTTTCTCGTAGTGAAGTGTTGTCTTCATTGGAATAGTCCTAAACTGGAGATTATATTTTCCTGCAAGGTGTCTTATTTCTGGCGTGTCGTCGTAGGTAAGCATGAATTTTCCTTTCAATTGTGCTGTCAATTTAAAGAGACGCTCATGGTCTATGTCAAAGTATGTGTAAAGCCGTTTGCCTGCAATTGTATAAGGGGGGTCAATAAAAAAGTATGCGGTGTCATCATTTAAATTTTGCTCTAAAACCTGAAATGCGTCACCTGCTATGAATACTATTTTGTCTTTTACATAATCTATTGCAAGGATTCTGTCACGCAAAGTTTTTGGATACCAACGTGATGCAATACCTTTTCCATTTTCACCATTTTTAATCATTCCTGAACCTTTGGCAAGAATGCCGCCATGAAAAACCCTGTTTTTTAGAATAGTACAGAATGCAACATCATGTAATTCTTTGTTTGGGTTTTCTAATTCAGTTTTGACGTTTGCATGTGTAAGATCGTAAGAATAGATTTTGTCCGCGAGCCATTTGTTTTTGCCGTTTAAAATTATTTGCCAAACCGCTGCAATTTCTTCATCCAATTCAACCATTGTAATTTGTTCAGCCATTTTTTCAAAAGCTGCTGTTAAGCTAACAATACCGCCACCTGCAAAAGGTTCAATTAATTTTTTCGCAATTATATTTTCTTGTTTCAGCCATTTTCTAACGGTTGGAATTAGCCATGTTTTACCGCCTGGATAACGGAACGGACTTCGCTGCGGTACTGATGCAACATTTATTATAGATTGGGTCGTAATTTGTTCACCCAGATCAAACAATGTCATTTGCTTTTTCATTCTACAACTATGTTTTCAGGGTTATGAATGTCAGAAACACCTGTCCGTTTTGCGTCAAGTTTTTTCTGTAATATTTCATTGAATTGGCTTACGGAACCTGCTTCAAATTTAGCAATCTGTTCTAAAGCACTTGCAAATTTCGTGTAAACAATTCGTTGAAGTTTGAGCGATAGTAGTTTAGTTTTTTTGTCAGGAACAAGGTCGTAAAGGAAAAAGGCAAAATCTGATTCAGCCTTCGCCCAATGGGAACTCAATACTATTTTTTGTACAGTTTGAAACTATATTGTTATAAGGACATAATTTGTTGCCCCGATAACGATTTGCCCTATCGCTCTCATTGTCAATAGGAAAGCCGAAAACTTCGCCTAAAGGTTGTAGTTCTTTTTTGTCCAAACTCATTTGTCAAATACAGTAAATATCGTCCGTTTTTTCGGGGTGTCATTGAAGGAATGGGGTCGGTGCAAAAGCCGCCAATTCGTAAATATACGTACTTTCCGTACAGTTGTACTAAATTAAGCCCTTAGCGTTAGGCTCTGCGACCCTTTACGTTGTTCAAAACTCCCGCCCCAACAATCCCCCCACCGTCTCCCGCAGCACCACCTTCCGTTCCTCCGCCACCTCCACCGCTGCCAAATGCTCAAATGCCGCCACTTGAAAGCGCTGTTTCTCCGCTTCTATCAGCGCCGGAATATTGTTTCTATCAAAAATAGCGCGGACGGCAGCGACTTTTTCTGTTGGGTTTT
>JBBRWA010000353.1:0-5455 GCA_038246345.1 Chitinophagales bacterium | reverse complement strand
GTACCCGTCCATGCTTGCCGAGTTCTCATAATAGAAATCAAAGAAGGTTTTTTTTGCAGCATCTTCAGCTGCGATGGTGCCTGTCTCAATCTTTATCGGGTATTTGATGGCCCGCCGGCTGGCTTGGCTCATTTTTAGCGCCATAGCATCAATATACTGTACAATAGATGCATCATCAGGATAAGCCGAAATTAACTCTGCCGTATTAGAGATTGTGCTTCGGATAGTCTCAAATTCCGAAGCATTGATGCCTTGATCATCTTTTAATGCGTTATTGACATCGGTCTTTAACTTGTCCTTAGCGTTTGAACATTGTTCAAGAAAGAATGGGCACAAAAAAAGGCAAAAAAACAAAAAACGTTGGTGTACAGGCATGTTCAGAGGTAAAAAGGATTTCACACATTTTGGAAACAAAGTGTTGCTCATCAAAGTTCCATTAGTTTTTTCTAAGGTGAAAAATGATTGACGCGAAGCAAAAGTAATGTTTTTTGCGATAATAATGTATCGAGGATCAAACCAAATTGTCCCCAACCTGCATATTCCCCCCAGCATCGACCTTAGACTGCACCATCACGTTGCTGCTATCGATTACCTGAATGCTGTTGTCCGTAATATTCGCCACAAAGCTGCTCATTTGTTCATAATTCATGGAATTAGAGATACGATCGAACAATTGGACGACAAAATCCTGATGGTCTGACCACAAAACCTCGGTTTTCCCGGATGTACAATCAAAAAACAAGCCATAATAATTGTAAACCCTGTCTTTTTTCTTGTTGCGCTCGTCATAGTAGTACCAGATTATTCCAGCTCCTACCAATATAAAAAGCACGCCTACAACGCGTAAGGGTTCCCAAAGCGCCAATAGTACACCAACGAGTGCCACCTTCCAAGCCCAGCTCAAACGTTCATCCGAAATTTTATACACGGCTTTGGTGGTGTCTCTAAAGCTTTTGACCTCAATTTTAGAGACATTACTCAATTGCAAGGTTTTATGGCCAAATGTGATGGTTCGCTTTGTGAAAATAAATTTCCCAAGAAATTTATCCGGTTTTTCAACTTCTGTATAATTCTCCATGAGATTGTTTTTTCAGTCTGTTTTTTCTGAGCTAAAATTATTCACCCATCCCCCAACCTAAAATCCCCTCCTCCCGTATTGATCGCACTCCCGATCATCACATTTTTACTGCGCTGTATCGAAATGCTCCCTGTTGGGCTTTGCACTTTTGCCTTTTTCAACAGTGCTATCAATTCTTGCTGAAGGGAGTCTTTGCCCTCAAGCTCATCCATTAATTTTATCCGGACAGCTGCTTGCCGATCTGTGTCTTCCGGTTCCATTGCCAATTTTTCCACTTCTGTAATAAACAACGGCTTCACCCGCCTCCACACCTCCCGTACCTCCTCATTCGCAGCCCCCGCAAAATCACGCCCGATCTCCTTAAAAGACTCCGGCAGCGGGAACAGCAAACTGTAAATTTCTTTCGCTAAAGTTTTTGCATCCATATTGGGTATGATAAATGTTGAACAATCCATTTCATAAAGCAATTCAAGGGCTACCGCTGCTGCTCGTTCCGCCGCTAGTGGCTGCCAATCTTGCTTGTCTGTTTCTGCTTTTCCAGCACATAAGTCTGATATTCCGCGGATGGCAATGCCATGTACATGCCTGTGTCCTTGCAGGGCCGTTGCGAAACCGATGGCTTCCATCTCCAGGCCTAGTGTGTCATTGAGGTGGGCCTTTATATGCTGAAAGGAAGCATTGTTAATATCGGCGACCACCTTTTCACCGGCGGCAATCGGGGCGATGAATATTTTTGCATCGGTAGCAGCATCGGATGTGCGCTTTTTCCAGTCTGAAGACCGGCGAAGCAGTTGTGCCTGCGCCAGCAAGTCCCGGCTAAACGATTCTACCACAGGTCGGGCTTTAAAACCATCTATATCCTCCTTGCCGCTTTCATAGCCATAAGCTTTGTTGGCAATCAGGACATCTCCTATGCGCACATCCTTAACGCCGCCTGCGATGCCTACCAAGAGCGCGATTTGTGGCTTAAACTGCCGGATGGCCTGATCAGTAGCCAAGGCCATTTCTGTATTCCGCATCCCTGGCTCCCGCAGTACTACTTTATAGGTATGATGTTCCCCCGCAAAACTGCGAACGTCATATACTGCTCCTTCCTTAATCACCGTCTCCTTTGCCCCCAGCAGCATGCTGCTGACGGCATCATATTCCAAGGCTAAAGGTGTAAGGATCAGTACGGTCATTTACTCGTGTCAATTTATTGGAACTGCCTTTGTTTTACGGTAAACAGTTCAATTATGTTTCAAAATTCAACTCAGAACAGGATGTTATTTCTGATTGGTCTTGCAATGCTTCAAAATACTCCACACCGTTCGCTCCGAGATACCAAACCGATCGGCCAAAGTATCCACCATGACCGTTTTAGAAAACCCCTGCTCCGCATATATCTTTTCAAATTCCTTGAGCACTGTATACCGTTGCAGCTGAGGTGCCGAAACCAAATCCTGGTCGATCAAAAAAGTGACGAGCTGCTCGTCTGTTTTATCAATCCCATGCCGCTCGCAGTAAACTTGAAAACTGCGGTGCAGGTGCTCCTGGAATTTATCCAAAATATATTTTCGGGGTTCTTCCATAAATTGATTCTTGTAGTTTGTATGTTTGGGCTGTAATGGCGTTCGTCTGTGTCAATGAAGTACAATAGTCCTATGTATTGCCATAAAATGCAAATACATTTTTCACCGTGTTCACCGCGTTTTTTATGCATTTGCTGAAAAACATGGTGTTGCAGTAAAATTGGCAATGGCGTGATGAATCAACCCAGACGGACGTCTTTTTCAGTTTTAAGTATCTGTTTATCAATGTTGTAGAACGGCATTGGCTGTTGCGTAAGAGCATTGAAGGTAGGCTTTAAAAAGCTCCAACTGCCTGCACTAATATTTTTTTGTTTCCCCTCGTTTTTCAACAAAAAAAAATAACATGCACTAAAAAATAATGTTTTAGTGCATGTTTTGAGAAAGATGTAGGCGTGTCTGAAGCACTAAAAACAGGATACAAAGCCAGGTATGCCCCCAAAATAAAAAGAAAATGAGCGGCATACCTGGAAAACTAACCTACAGCATAATAAGGTCGTCCTGGATGATATAATCCGAGGTGCTGGCACCACATACTGTCGCAAAATAGAAACAGTATGTTCCAGCAGGAAGCCCGGAGAAATTGATACTGGTACTGCTTGTGTAACTTGTCGAGCTGGTGGAATTGTCTTCTTTCCGCACGTACCACACGGCATACTCGGTAGCACCACTCACCGCGTTCCAGGAAAAAGAGACAGAATTGGCCGTCTGTCCGGTCTTTGATACCGTTGGTGCCGTACAAGTGGCGCTTACAGTTGGGGTTTGTGCATGGCCACTTGTTAAGGGTAGCAGGAGCAGCAAAATGGCTTTCAGGTAGAACTGCCAACTTTTTTTGACTTCGATATTCATAGTCGAATTGTTTTAAGAAATAATAAGACGACAGGAACGGTAAGCACATCACTGGACAAAAGCTCCCAGGCCCGCAAAGGCGCTGCAGCGCCTGCAAGTCACATCATCGCCAGACAGATAATGCATGGAGGAGGGTGGTATCATCCAGTTGTACCACGTTGTCAATCGGAAGTCTGCTGGAATTATGGGCGGGGTTTAATTTCCCCTAACACGTCTAACAGTACCGAACCTGTTCATCAGTTTTGACGCAACAAAGGTATCGGTAAGGAATATTGTCGTTTTGTATAGATTTGATTTACAATAGTTTATGTAAATATTTTTAAATTTTTATAAATTTATAAACACCGGAGAAGATTTACTGCTTAAGCAAGCGCGAGTTTACTATTACCAAATATCAGCTCAGCTTTTGGGCGCCATCTATGAATCGCTGCATGGAATCGAAATGACTGCGGAATAAAACGGGCTGGTCTTTACGGGTAAATTCCAGTACTGGGCAGTTGGCCCTGCGCACGCCGTACAAATAAGGTGAAACCATCATTTTGCCTTGTGCAGTGGCGCCATCTACCACAAAAAACAGGCAAACGGGAATGTGTTTGTACAAATAGATTTCAAAGCTACCTGCCAAATTCATGGCCTCAAATTTTGAAGAAAGCACCTTCAGTCGTTCAATGACTTTTTTGGTTTCGCTGATAGAATCCTTTTCGGAAGGCAGTTCCTGTGCCCGATCCTCAAAATAGATACGGGCCTCCTGGGAATCGGGGTCTAGCAGGTAGGCTTTTACCTTGACGCCTTTTTGAAGCAGTCGAAGAATATGGTTGGTATAGGCCTGTTCGTTTTGGGAAATGAAATAGTTAGACAGGGAGTTTAGCCGGACACCAACCTCTATAACCTCTTGCTTGGCATCCGCAAAAAAATCAGTTTTTTGTTTGAGAGAAACCCGGCCATCAGCATGCACCTTAAAAGCCGACTGCGCTGGGTCCTGATGTTTTTCCGCAACAATATCAGCAACCCAAGACGGTGTGTTCAGGGGGCGGAATTCTTGCGTTTCTACATGAAATCCCATGTCCAATTCGCGCTGCAACAACACTTCCATACCCTTTGCGGCTGTATTCAATACCAACAAGCCCGTTGGTTTGCCAGTTTTTATGTTGGACAATGAAGCGGTAGAAACAGCCATGTCCAACATTTTAAACTTGCTCACAATGTTGCTTTGGCCATAACTCAAATGCTCTTGTAATTGCTCCAGTCCGCGACAAACGATGTTTCTAAGGCGGTTTTCTTTTGAAATTTTGGCCATAATCCGGGTTGTTGATGCTGTGGGTTTGTACCGCTATTGGCTTACGCGGAGGACGCGCTTTGCACTCAGAAAACGGGGTTTCAATCGAGTGTTCTTTTCCTCTTGGTCTACAAAGATAATTACTCAGCCAACTATCCCAGGATATTCTGCCCATTCCTCGTGATTTTATATGCCAAAAATATCAATGCCCTGAAATGTGTGGCATACATTTCAGGGCATTGCAATCGTCTTGTCACGCTACGGTTTCCATTAAACCTGTCCTTTCGAGCCCTCAAGCGAGAAATCTACACAAGCCAAGGTCAATGTACCGTTCTTCGGCCAAGCTTGCGTTCCAGCCTTTGCCATACAATTTGTAAAACCTTACCTTGTGTAGATTTCTCGCCTGAAGGCTCGAAATGACAAATTTTAGTGAGCCCTCATATATCCAACAACTCCGCCCACCCCTTCGGACTCTGCGTCACCTCCGTCACCTCGTTCAACGTCAGCACCGTCACCCCATTTTTATCAAACTGCTGCCCCGCGTATTTTTCTGCGGGGAAATGAAACTGCCGCCCTGCTCTGTCGGTCACGATCACATCGAGTTTTCTGCCGGGGGAGTAGATCAGTTGGCTTGCGGAGGGCTGGGTCATAAAAATTTTGGTGCGTTGTTCCATGACGCTCACG